>JADLGR010000305.1 GCA_020849175.1 Deltaproteobacteria bacterium | reverse complement strand
TGCAGCAGCAGATGGTGAAGCGGTGCGCTCGGGAGCAGCAGACCATGGTCACTCGTCGTCGGCGCCACCGACGGTGCGATGCCGAGCGCAGCGCAGCCCTCGGGTCGCTTCGGCGCCACGACGACGGGCCGCAGGTCTCCAGCCAGAAGCGTCTCATCGGCCTCCGAGAGCACGGCGATCGCGCGCGCGGTCTCGAGGTCGTGAATGAGCAGCGCGAGTGGCTTCGCGGGGCGTCCCTTGCGCTTGCGAAGGCGAGCGACGGCCGCTTCGTTCGTCGCGTCGACCGCGAGGTGGTAGCCGCCGTAGCCCTTCACCGCGACGATTCCTCCCGCGGCGATCGTCTCGAGCGCGCGCGCGAGCGGGGAAGTCTGCGATCGTGTCGCGGCCGCGTCGCTCGCGAGAAGGCTTCCGTCGGCGCCGCGGGCCGTCAGTGCGGGGCCACAGGCCGGGCAGGCGATGCCTTCGGCGTGATGGCGCCGGTCGCTCTCGTCTTCGTACTCGTGCCGGCAGTCGGCGCACAGCGAGAATGGCGCCAGCGTCGTCCGCTCGCGGTCCCACGGCAGCGTGCGCAGCACCGACGCCCGCGGCCCGCAGCTCGCGCAATGCGTGAAGGCATAGCCGGCGCGGCGCCCGCGGCTCGCGTAGATCTCATCGAGGCATTCCTGACACACAGGAATGTCGGGAGGCCATCCGGCCGCGGGCCCGCCAGCGGCCGAAGGAAGAATCCGGAACGCTTGCTCACCCGCAGGCGGCAGCGCCCTCCGCTCGAGGCGATCGACCCGCAGACCCGGAGGCGGATCGTGCACGAGGTCGCTCAGCCACGCAGCAAGCGCGGCGGGATCGCCTTCGAGAGTGACGACCACGCCGCCCGGAGCGTTCGCGATCCCGCCCGCGAGCCCGTGCGCCCGTGCGCGGCGCGCGGCCCACGGACGAAGGCCGACACCCTGTACGACGCCGGCGAGGCGCAGCTCTTCGCGCGCGCGGCTCGCCACCTCGGTCAGCAGATCCGCGGCAAGGGCTCGCCAGTCGGACGTTCGAGCAGGCGGCGGCCTCCGATACGGGTCCGAACGACGACTCGCCCCGCGACGGCCTGGCGTCCCGCGGCCGGGGTCACCACCTCTCCGACCGTCACTGCGCCTGCACCGTCGTCACGCGCGCGCATCGCCGCGAGGACCGCCGCCTCGTCCGCCGGAGCAACGAACGCGACACAGCGACCCTCGCTCGCGAGAAAGACCGGATCGAGGCCGAGCAGCTCGCACGCCGCGTTCACCGCCGGCTCGAACGGGAGCCGTGCCTCCTCGATCTCGATCTCGACGCCGGCGGCCGCAGCGATCTCGTGCAGCACCGCACCGAGCCCGCCACGGGTCGGATCGCGCAGGCAGTGGAGATTCGGCGCCGCCGCGCACACGGCATCGGCAAGCGCTGCGAGCGGCGCGGAGTCGCTCACGATCTCGGTCTCGAACGCGAGGCCCTCGCGCTGTGAGAGCACGGCGACGCCGTGACGGGCGAGGTCACCCGAGACGACGATGCGATCTCCCGCTCGAACGCGCGCGGGCCGCAGGTCGCGGCCCGCCGCAACGAGGCCCACGCCGGCCGTATTCACGAACAGGCCATCGCCCTTTCCCCGCTCGACGACCTTGGTGTCTCCCGTCACGATCGAGACGCCAGCCGCGCGGGCGGCCGCCGCCATCGAGTCGAGCACGCGATGCAGGATCGCCAGCGGGAGCCCCTCCTCCAGCACGAGCGCGCACGAGAGGGCCAGCGGCCGCGCGCCGCACATCGCGAGATCGTTGACCGTTCCGTGTACGGCCAGGCTCCCGATGTCACCGCCCGGAAACTCGAGCGGGCTCACCACGTACGAGTCGGTCGTGAAGGCGAGCCGGTCGCCACCGGGCAGGGTGAGGACGGCGCCATCGTGCCGCTCTTCGAGCGGCGCCGAGCGAAGGCGCGGCAGCAGCACCTGCTCGAACAGCCGAGCGCTCGCGCCGGTCCCCGCACCGTGGACGAGCGTGATGCGGTCGCTCTCGGTGGCGGGCGCAGGACACGTCGGGCTCGCGAGAGCCGAAGCGTCGATCGTCATGTCAGAGCCTCCAGTGCCTCGACCGGCCGGTAGCGGTAGTACGCAGCGCACGCGCCTTCGGACGAGACCATCGGCGCGCCGAGCGGGCTCTCCGGTGTGCAACGCGAGCCGAACACCGGACACTGCGGCGGGCGCAGCACGCCGCGCAGCACGTCGCCCGCGCGACACTCGGGAGGCTCCTGCGCCGAGACGGACGCGAGCTCGGCGAAGGCGCGCTCGGCATCGACCGCGCGCCACGACTCGCGCAGCGCGAGGCCGCCGCCGGGAACGACGCCGATTCCGCGCCACGGCCGATCGGCGATCTCGAAGACCTCGTCCACGAGCGCGCGTGCCGCTGGGTTCCCCTCGGGTCGAACCGCGCGGCGATACTGGATCTCGACTCGCGCCGCGCCGCGCTCGAGCTGGCGAATGGCGAGCAGCACGCCCTCGAGGATGTCGAGCGGCTCGAAGCCCGTCGCGACGATCGGCACGCGATGGCGCGCAACGATCGGCTCGTACTCGGCCGTTCCCATGATCGTACAGACGTGCCCGGCGGCGAGAAACGCATCGATGCGCATCCCGGGCGCGGACAGGATCGCCTCGAGCGCGGGCGGAACGCGAACGTGCGAGGTGAGCAGAAAGAAGTTCTCGAGCTCGCGCATGCGCGCGAAGCGGGCAGCGGCCGCCACCGGCGGAACGGTCGTCTCGAAGCCGACCGCGAGGAAGACCACGCGACGCTCGGGGTGCGCGGCGGCGAAGCGCACCGCATCGAGTGGCGAGTAGACGACACGCACGTCTGCGCCGCGCGCGCGGGCGCCGAACAGGTCGCCTCGCGACCCCGGAACGCGGAGCATGTCGCCGAAGCTGCAAAGCGTCACGTCCGGCAGCGTGGCGAGCGCGAGCGCGCGGTCGAGCGTCTCGATCGGCGTCACGCAGACCGGGCAGCCGGGACCGTGCAGCAGCTCGACTGCGCTCTCGATCATGGCATCGAGGCCGCTCGCGAGGATCGCGTGCGTCTGTCCGCCGCAGACCTCCATCAGCGTCCAGCGGCGCGAGGCTTCGGCGCAGATCCGGCGTGCGAGCGCCGTGATCGTGGCGGGGTCTCGGTACTCGTCGACGAACTTCATGCGTCGCCCGCGACGCCGAACGCTGCGTGGATCTCGCGGGCTGCCGCCTCGTCGAGGACGCGCAGCGCGAAGCCGACGTGCACCAGCACCCAGTCACCCGGCGCCGCCTCGGGAGACGTTTCGAGGCAGACCTCCTTGCGAACGCCGCCGAAGTCGACCTTCGCGAAGCGCAGGCCGTCCCGATCGAGACATTCGAGAATGCGGCCCGGAACCGCGAGACACATGTCAGTGCCGACCGCAGGCGCGGCGAAGCGCGCGCCGGAGCCTGCGCTTCGCTCTCACCCGACTCTCGCAGGAGGCGCCGTCTCGCGCATCCACGCCAGCCATTCGCCGAGTCCCTCACCGGTGCGTGCGGAGAGTACGAGGACGGGAAGCCCGGGCGCCACCCGGCGAGCACGATCGGTGCAGCCCGCGACGTCGAAGTCGACGTGCGGGAGCAGATCCGACTTGGTGATCAGCAAGAGATCCGCGCCTGCGAGAATGGCCGGATACTTCTCGGGCTTGTCGTCGCCCTCGGCGACGGAGATCAGGACGACGCGACGGGCCTCACCACAGGCGAAGGCCGCAGGGCAGACGAGGTTTCCAACGTTCTCGATCCAGAGCCGGCGAACCCCCTCGAGGTCGAGCGTCTCGATCGCGTGCCCGACGAGATGCGCGTCGAGGTGACAAAGGCTCCCCGTCTCGATTTGCGCGACGCGCGCACCGGCTGCCTCGATGCGTCGCGCGTCGAGGTCGCCGGCGCAGTCGCCCTCGACGACGGCGTCGGCGCCGGGCTCGCAGAGGCGGCCGAGCGTGGCCTCGAGGAGCGTGGTCTTCCCGGCTCCGGGGCCGCCGACCAGACCGATGGCGTCGATGCCGCGCGCGCGCAGCGACGCCGCGAGCCGGGCGGCATCACGGTCGTTGTCGGCGAGCAGCGACTCCTCGACCGCGATGCGCCGCGCTTCGCTCTCGTGCGCGTGGCCATGGCCGTGCGACGCGCTCTCACCGCAGCCGCAGGTGCCGCACATCAGATCACCTCCATGTCGGCGAGCCGTAGCTCGCGGCCCGGCGCGGCGTCGAGGCGAAGCGTAGCGCCGTCGGCCGCGGTTCCTGCCGCACAGATCGGAAAGGCCCGCGCGAGCGCGTCGGGCGAGACACCCGAGAAAGCCCCGACCTCGAGCCGCAGCGACGTCACACGGCGAGCGCCCGCGCGAACCCGATGCGCCTCGGCGACGCGCAGCAGCGCGAGGCACAGCTTCGCCTCATGCACGGGGAAGCAGCTCGCCGAGGGCAGCCAGCGCGGCCTCACAGGCAGGCTCGATCGCCGCTGCGACCTCGGGCGAGAGCGTCTCGCCCTGCGTCAGCACGATCTCGATCGCCACGACGCGGAGCGCGGGCAGGCGCCGGCCGAGCGCCACCGCGAGGCTCAGCGTCTCGGCAACGCGCAGCGTGTGCGACGAGGTGAGGCGGTCTCGAGCGAGCGCTGCGGGCGGAATGCGGAGCACCGATCCCGCCTGCGCACCGGAGCGGAGCGCGTCGACGATCACGGCGGCCGGGGTCGACTCGAGATCATCGAGCAGCGAGAGGCCGGGGCGATCGCGCGCCACGACGGCAACGCCGTCGGGAAGCGATTGGCCGGACAGCCGCTCCGCCACGTGCAGGCCCACGGCGTCGTCGCCGAAGGGAGACCCGATACCGATCACGAGGGCTCGCATCAATCCTCCACGGGCGTTCGCCGCTCGATCTCGAGCGTCAGGAAGTGCGTCGAGCACGAGATGCAGGGGTCGTAGTCACGGATCGCGCTCTCGCAGGTTCGGCGAGCGTCGTCGTGCGAGAGCGCGAGTACTCCCGGCGCGAGCTGGCGAAGGTCGTCTTCGATCTGGGCCTGGTTCTGGCTCGTCGGAGGAACGATCCGAATCGCTGCGACGTCGCCTGCGGCGTCGGTCTCGACCCGCACATAGAGAACGCCGCGCGGCGCCTCGGTAGCGCCGTGCCCAACACCCGCGCGTGGCGTCCACGCGGCAGCCGGCGCCGCGGGAGGCTCGTACGCGCGTGCGATGCGCAGCGCCTCTTCACAGGCGTAGAGCACCTCGATCCCGCGGGCGAGCACGCTCGCCGCGGGGTCGAACGACGGAACGCGCGGACGCAGCGCCTCGAGCGCTGCCGCCGCCCCCGGCGAGAGACGCTCTGCATTGAGCGCGATCCGCGCAAGAGGCCCCACGAGATACGGCCCGCCGGTCCGGCGCCGGCAGTGGAGCGCCGTCGAGTGCGGGACCTGCGACTCGACGAATGCGGTGTCGAAATCCGCCACGGCGACATCGAGGCCGCGCGTCGAGACGAGCCGCCCTTCGTTCATCGGGTACTCGCTCGGGTGTCGCACCGAGACCAGCTCTACCTCGCGCGGCCGGCTCGGGACGGGAAGCGACGCGATCCAGCGCAGACACGCTTCGGCCTCGCCCGCGGCATGCACGAGGTCTGCTTCGAGCGCAGCCATCTCGGTGCGCGCCGGCACGCGAGAGAAGCCGCCGATGCAGGCACCGACCGGATTCACCGGACGCCCACCGAGCAGTGAGAGGATGCGGTTGCCGAGCTTTCGCAGCCGCAGCGCGCGCTCGACTTGCACGGGATGGCGCCTTGCGATCGCGATCCCGTCGTCGAGCCCGAGATAGTCCGGTGCGGCGAGGAAGAACATGTGCAGCAGGTGGCTCTCGATCCACTCGCCGCAATAGAACAGGCGCCGCAGCGCGCGAATCGACGGGTCGAGCGTGACGCCGTAGATCGACTCGACCGCGTGCACGGCGCTCATCTGGTATGCGACGGGACAGATTCCGCAGATGCGCGCCATCAGGTCCGGCAGCTCGCGCGCGGATCGGCCGCGCAGGAAGCCCTCGAAGAAGCGGGGCGGCTCGTAGATCTCGAGGCGAAGGTCGACGACGCGATCGCCTTCGACCGTGAGGTGCAGCGCACCCTCACCCTCGACGCGTGCGAGCGCTCCCACTTCGATCGTTCGCCGCTCAGTCATGCTCGCGCTCCAGCGCCCCGGCGACTCGCCGGAAGGGCGTCGCCGCGTTGTAGATGCCGCGGAAGCGACGGGCGACGTCGGCAGCCGAGTGTCCGAGCCTGCGAAGCTGCGCCGCGAGCGCCTCGGGGTTGGGGTCGTCGGCCGGACCGAAGCAGCCGTAGCAGTCGCGGCCGAGCGCCGGGCACAGGGCGCCGCAGCCCGCGCGCGTCACCGGCCCGAGGCAGGGCAGGCTCCGCGTGACGAGCACGCACGTCGCTCCGCGCCGCTTGCACTCGATGCAGACCGCGTGGACCGGCAGATCGGGCTGCGTGCCGAGCAGGAGCCGCAGCAGTACGCGCAGCACCTGCGCACCGCTGACCGGACAGCCCTGGATCTCGTGATCGACTTTCACGTGCGCCGAGATCGGCGTCGACGTCGCAAGCGTTTCGAGCCATCGCGGCTCCGGGTAGACGTGCGCCTTCCACTCCTCGAGATCGGCGTCGTTGCGAAGCGCCTGCACGCCGCCCGCCGTGGCGCAGGCGCCGATCGTCACGAGCACTGCGCTGTCTTCTCGGATGTGCACGATGCGCTCTGCGTCGTGTGCGGTCGTGACGCTGCCCTCGACGAGCGATACGTCCCACGGCCCGGGCTCGACGTGGCTCGACGCCTCGAGGAAGTGCGCGATCTCGACCCGCTCCGCGAGCGGCAGCAGCTCGTCCTCCAGGTTGAGGAGCTGGAGCTGGCAGCCATCGCACGACGCGAACTTGTGGACGGCGAGGCGCGGGCGGCGGACGCCGGACGCGCTCACAGGTGCTCCGTCCGGAAGAAGCGGCGAATCTCCGAGAGGCGGAAGATCGGCCCGTCCTTGCAGACGAACTTCGGCCCCATCTGACAGTGACCGCACAGTCCGACGCCGCACTTCATGTTGCGCTCGAGAGAGACGTAGATGCGCTCGTCGGGAAGGCCGCGCGCACCGAGGATTCGAATCGCGTAGCGCATCATGATCTCGGGGCCGCACATCAACAGGATCGTTCGAGCGGGATCGATCTCGACCTCTTCGAAGAGCTCGGTGACGACCCCTGTGTGGTCGCGCCAGCTCCGGTCGGGTTCGTCGGCGGAGAGCAGCACGCACGTGTCGGGAAAGCGCTTCCACGCGTCGAAGCGCTCGCGGAAGACCAGGTCGACGGCCTTCTTGACGCCGTGCAGGATCGTCACGCGGCCGTAGCTCGCGCGGCGCCGGAAGATGTAGTCGATGGCGCCCGTCACCGGTGCGCAGCCGATGCCTCCGGTCACGACGAGCACGTCTTTCCAGCGTGCCTCTTGCAGCGGCCAGCCGACGCCGTAGGGGCCACGGATGCCGAGCACGTCGCCAACGCCGAGGCCTTCGATGACGCGCGTCGTTCGCCCGACGATGCGGATCGTGTGCTCGAGCGTCTCCTCGTCGGGGTCCGACGAGATCGAGATCGCCACCTCTCCGACGCCCGGGACGTACAGCATGTTGAACTGCCCTGGCTCGAAGTCGAAACGCGGGCGCGCGGAAGGGTCGAGCAGGCGCAGGCGGTACGCGTGCAGCGAGCCCCCGAAGCTGCGCTTGTCGACGATCTCCGCGGGCTCGGGCAGGAGCGCGTCGGGAAGCGATGCGCGTGCTGCGCTGCTCATACGCGCGGCTCCCGCAGCGCGTCGATCTCCTCGGTGAGATCGATCCCGGTCGGACACCACGTGATGCAGCGCCCGCAGCCAACGCAGCCCGAGGTTCCGAACTGATCGATCCACGCTGCGAGCTTGTGGACCAGCCACTGCCGGTAGCGATTCGAGATCTTCGGCCGGAAGTTGAGGCCGTGGACCTGCGCGTGCTCGCGATTGAAGCACGAGTCCCAGTCGCGAACGCGAACCGATCCGCTGCCGTCCAGAAAGGGCTCGTCGCGCTCGTCGTGACAGAAGCAGGTGGGACAGACCTGCGTGCAGTTGGCGCACGACAGACACCGCGACGCGATGACGTCCCAGTGCGGGTGCTCGAGGCTGCGGTAGAGCATCTCCGGCAGGTCGCTGGTGTCGAG
>JADLGR010000304.1 GCA_020849175.1 Deltaproteobacteria bacterium | reverse complement strand
TGAAGCACGGACTGTTCACCTTCGGCGACGGCGCACGCGAGAGCTACGAGCGGCACATCGAGCTCGTGGACGCCTGCGAACGTCACCTCGAACGCAAGATCGCGGGTCGCTCGGTTCTCGCGCCGCGCGTTCGTGCGCCGGCAGCCCCGGGCACGCTCGCGGCGCTCGCAGCGCCGATCCTGCGGGGCTGTCTCGCCGAGCCGACGGGTGACGACGACGCACCGTGGCACCGCCTCGTCTGCGACTGGCGAGGGAGCGACGAGGTCCGCGCCTTCTGCGATAGCGAGCAGGCGCTCGCGCTCGCCGCGACCGGGCCGCTCACCCCCGATCACGTGATCCGCACGAAGTCCGAGCCGCTCTTCGTCGCCGAGCCGCGCTGGGGCGACGCGGGGGCGCTTCGCGCGCAGCTCGCGGACGCCGTCACGAGCTACCGCCGCGCCTACGAGGCGTACTTCGACGACAACGTTCGCGCGAAGGGCGTCTCGCGAACGCGCCTCGACTCCGCACCGCGCGTCGTGCTGCTGCCCGGCGCGGGCGCCTTCTGCTTCGGGCGCACGGCGAAGGATGCGTCGATCGCGGGTGACCTCACGGAGCACACGCTGCGCACCAAGGCGCGCGCGGCAGCCTTCGGGCGCTACGAGGCGCTCCCGGCCTCGGACCTGTTCGACATGGAGTACTGGAGCCTCGAGCAGGCGAAGCTCGGCAAAGCGCAGCCGCGCATGCTGGAGGGACAGGTGGTGCTGGTGACGGGCGGCGCGGGAGCGATCGGCGCCGGCATCGCCGAGGTCTGCGCGGAGGCGGGCGCGCAGGTGGTGATCGCAGATCTCGACGGCACGCGCGCTGCGGCGACGGCGCAGGCCGTCGAGAAGCGCCACGGCGCAGGCGCCGCCTTCGGCATCGGCATGGACGTCAGCGACGAGGCCTCGACGCGTGACGCCTTCGACGCCGCGTGCCGGCGCTTCGGCGGCGTCGACGTGGTGGTTCCGAACGCGGGCATCGCGCTCGTTCGCCCGGTCGCCGAGCTCGGCGCTGCAGAGGCGCGGCGCGTCAGCGACGTCAACTACATCGGCGTGCTGCTCACGATCCGCGAGGCCGCGCGCGTCTTCGCCTTGCAGGGAACGGGCGGACACGTCGTCGTGAACGCGTCCAAGAACGTGTTTGCGCCGGGCAAGGACTTCGGCGCCTACAGCGCGAGCAAGGCGGCCGCGCATCAGCTCGGAAAGGTGGCTGCGATCGAGCTGGCTCCGATGGGCGTTCGCGTGAATCTCGTCAACGCCGACGCCATCTTCGCCGAAGGCGAGACGCGGTCGGGCCTGTGGGACGAGATCGGCCCCGAGCGCGCGCGCTCGCGCGGTCTGTCGACCGACGAGCTGCCCGAGTTCTACCGCCACCGAAACCTGCTCCACGCGCGCGTCACGGCGCGTCACGTGGGGCAGGCCGTGCTCTTCTTCGCGACGAACCGCACGCCCACGACGGGAGCGACGCTGCCGGTGGACGGCGGCGTCGTCGAGGCCTTCCCGCGCTAGCGGGAGCAGAATCGGAGAGCGACCCACACGTGCAGCACTTCGAGATCAGTCGTGTGATCGCCGCCTCGCCCGAGACGATCTGGGCGCTGCTCGCGGATCATGAAGGGATGAAGAGATGGGCGCCCGTGCGAGAGGTGGTCCGCCGCCGCCCGGGATCGCCCGATCCGAACGGTGTCGGCGCCATCCGGACCGTGCGCGCCTTCGGCATCGTGGTGGACGAGCGGATCACCGACTTCGATCCCGGCACGCGGCTCGGCTACACGCTCGTCGGGGGAGCGCCGATTCGCGACCACAGCGCGCAGATCACGCTGTCGCCGGATGCCGGCGGAACGCGCGTGGTCTGGGACGTTCGGTTTCGCGCCCTCGTTCCCGGCACCGGCTGGCTCCTCGAGACGGCGATCCGCCGCGGCCTCGAGCGCCTCCTTGGCGCGCTTCGCACGCGCGCCGAGGCTTCCTAGTCTCTGGAGATCGAATCGAGCGGGCGCCCGCAGGAGACAGGATGTCGAGCCCCACGATCATTCCCGGAATCCACGCCCTCAAGCCCCTCGTCGGGAGGCGCCTCGGCACCTCGGACTGGATCACCGTCACGCAGGAGCAGATCCAGCGCTTCGCGGACGCGACCGGCGATCACCAGTGGATCCACTGCGACGTCGAGCGCGCGCGCCGCGAGTCGCCCTTCAAGGGTACGATCGCGCATGGCTACCTGACGCTCGCGCTCGCCCCGACGCTGATGTCGCAGGTGCTGCGCGTCGAGGGCGTGCGGATGGGAGTCAACTACGGCGTCGAGAAGATGCGGCTGCCTGCACCCGTACCCGCAGGCGCGCGGCTTCGCATGTCGGCCGAGATCAAGGACGTACGCGATCTGCCGGGGGGAGGAGCGCGTGCGACGATCGGACTCTCGTTCGAGATCGAGGGGCAGGCGAAGCCCGCCTGCGTCGCCGACGCGATCTACGTCTACTACCCGTGAGCGGTGTCTACGCGGGCTCGGGGACTGCGGCGCGAACGCCTTCGGCGCGCGGGCCGCGGGGGCCTTCCTGCACCACGTACTCGACGACGTCGCCTTCGCTCAGCGTGTCGTACTCGCCACCGTTGAGGCCGGAGCGGTGGAAGAAGACCTCCTTGCCATCCTCGCCCCGGATGAACCCGAAGCCGCGCTCACGAACCATCTTCTTGATCCGGCCGCGCGACTTCGGGCCGGTCGCGACGCGCGGCGGACCGCTCGGCGCGGCGCCGGGGCGGCGCGGGCCGCGGCTGCGGCCCGCGCTGTAGCGGTCGCTCGCAATGAACTCCTCGCGGAACAGCGTGATCGGCACCACGAGGTCCTGGAGATCGGACGACTCGGGCGCGAGCAGCACCTCGTCATCGCCGAGGTCGACGACCGAGTAACGCAGTCCGGTGTTCTTGTGCGTGACGCGCGTGCCCGCGCCGATTTCGTCGAGGGAGAGCATGGCAGAACCTCGGGGCGGAGAGCCGGGCCGGAAGGGACGAAAGGCCTCACTCCGCGGAGGGTCCGAGTCTAGGAAATGACGCGCAAAGCGGCAACCGCCGGGCGAAAGACGGCTCCTGCGACGGCGAATGCGCGCGTGACGGAGACGGTCGATCTGCGATGCGAGCGCCCTGGGAGGCGAGCCGCAGGTCTGCTGCTCGCGGTGCTCCTCGGCATGGCGGGTGCGACCGTGGAGGAGCCCACGCTTCGTGTCGGCACCAGTGGGGACTACGCGCCGTTCAGCCTCGACCCCGACGGCCCCGCTCCGCTCGACGGGCTCGACGTCGCCCTCGCGAGGGCCTATGCGGCCGATCGCGGTCTTCGCCTCGATCTGATTCGCTTCACGTGGCCGGAGCTCGAACGTCGACTCGCTGCGGGCGACTTCGACGTCGCGATGAGCGGCGTCACCGTGCGTCCGGAGCGAAGCGTGCTCGGGCGGTTCACGACGCCCGTGGCCGAGAGCGGAGCGGTCGTGCTCGTGCACGAAGGGCCGTCGCCTCCTTCGCTCGCGGAGCTGGACGGCCCCGGCGTGACGCTCGCCGTCAACGCCGGCGGCCACCTCGAGCGCGCAGCCCGGGCTCGCTTCCCGAGAGCCACCGTGCGTGCGCTCGCCGACAACGCCGCCGTGCTCGGCGAGCTCGCCTCCGGACGCGCCGGCGGCGCCGTCACCGACACGCTCGAAGCGCCCGCGTGGCAGGCTCGCCTGCCCGGACTCGTTGCCATCGGGCCGTTCACGCGCGATCGCAAGGCCTGGCTCGTCCGTCCCGGCGCCGAGGATCTGGCAGCCGATCTCGACGCATACCTCGCTGCGAAGGAGGCCGACGGAACCCTCGCTTCGCTGCGCGAGCGCTGGCTTGCGCCGGGTGCCCGCAGCGAGACGGCTACACCGCTGGGGGCTCTCGTTGCGGCGCTCGACGAGCGCCTCGCGCTGATGCCGCTCGTCGCCGAGGCCAAGCGCAAGGTCGGGCGTCCCGTTCGCGACACAGCACAGGAGGCGCGTGTCCTCGAGGCCGCGGCCGCCGATGTAGCGCGGGCGGCCGCCACCGCGGGACGCCCGCCGCCATCGCGAGAGTGCGTGACGGAGCTGTTTCGCGCGCAGATCGATGCCGCAAGCGCAATCCAGGAGGCCGTGCTCGCCGGGCCCGCGAGCACGGCCGCGCCGCCGTCCGATCTCGAAGGCGCGCTGCGTCCCGCTCTTGCGCGCATCGGCGCTCGGGTCGCCGCAGCGCTGATCGCGCTGCAGGAGGCGCCCCCGGCCTCGCCGCCGCAGGCGCCTGCCACCGGGGCGCAGCAGGCGCCGAGCGCACAATCGTCGCTGGCCTCGGCGTCGCGCGAGCAGCGAGGGGGGAAAGCGCTCGCAGGGTCCGCCGAGAACGAGATCCGCCGCACGGTGCGAGACGGACTGCGCGCGCCCGGCCTCTCCGACACCGCCCGCGATGCGCTCGCAGGTGCGCTCGAGCATTGCGCGCAGCGCGCCGGCCCGTGAATCTCCCGGCATGACCGCCCCTCGCATCGACACCGATTCGCCGACCCGGCGCAACGCCGATCTCGCCCAGATCCTCGTTCATCGCTCCTACCTCGAAGCCGAGCGCGAAGAGGACTACTTCGTCCTCACGTCGGGACGCCGCAGCAAGACGTACTTCGACTGTCAGGTGACGACCGCGTACGCGCAGGCCATGCCGCTCATCGGACGCGCGTTCCTCGACGAGTTCAGCCGACACGGGGTCGCTCCGGACGCCGTCGGTGGCCTCACACGAGGGGCCGATCCCGTCGCACAGGCGATCGTCTATACGTCGCTGCTGTTTCCGCCGGTGGTTCAGCTCTTCAGCGTTCGCAAGGCGCGCAAGGAGCACGGCATGCGGCGCTGGATCGAAGGCTGTGCGCCGCCGGGCGGCCGCGTGGCCGTGGTCGACGATGTCGTCACCAGCGGAAAGTCCGTCCTGCAGGCGATCGCCGCCTGCCGCGAAGAGGGACTCGAGGTCGCACAAGTGGTGGTGCTCGTCGACCGCGAAGAAGGCGGAATGGACCGGATCCGCGAGCTGGCCGGGAAGGCGCCGGTCACTGCCATCTTCACGCGCTCAGAGCTCGAGGCGCTGCGGTAGGACACGTGCCGCGTCAGGGTCGCAGGCCCGACGGTCCCGGTGTGCGGAACATCGCGGCCTTCATTCGCGCGAGGTCGCCGAAGTCGACCCAGCCGTCGCCGTCGAGATCGGCGGGACCGTTCGCCGTGAAGAAGTGTCGCTTCATGAGCGCGAGGTCGCCGAAGCTCACCGATCCGTCTGCGTCGAGGTCGGCATCGCACGCGTTGCCGTAGCCGTCGCCGTCGGAGTCGAGCTGGACGTTACCTCCGGCGTCGCGCGCCAGCGGCCCGTTCGGCTCCTCGGTGCAGTCGTCGGCCACGTCGGGAACGCCGTCGTGATCGCCGTCCGGAAGCGTCGAGCGGATCCGGTAGAGCGAGCCGCCGAGGTTCGTCACGTAGACCTCGCCGAAGCCGTCCTCGCCGATACTCGAGAGCTGGTGGTCGCGCGAGGCCTGGAGGAGCGGCCCGGTGAGGTCGCTCACGGCTCGCGTCACAGGATCGAGCGAGAAGAAGCTCCCGTTGCAGTAGTCGCCGAACAGGTA
Source organism: Deltaproteobacteria bacterium (assembly GCA_020849175.1). GTDB lineage: Bacteria > Myxococcota_A > UBA9160 > UBA9160 > UBA9160 > MYXO. Next base: position 21,870 of record JADLGR010000304.1, on the reverse strand, counting down.
GCGTCCGCGAAGCTCCGGGATGACGCCGCGATAGACGACGCCGCCGACGATCGCGCAGCGTCCGTCGTGCGCGTATTCGACCACGGGCGCCGTCAGCGTCTCGGAGCCACACGGGGGCGAGGGCGCCGGGTCTTCGCTGTTGCACAGACTCCCCTCCATCACGTCCCATCCGTGGTTGACGCCTCCAGCTCCTCCAGCCGCCTCGAAGTCGACCTCTTCGCGCTGCCCCTGCCCCACGTCGCCGATCCACAGATCGCCCGTCTCGCGGTCGAAGCTCCAGCGGTACGGGTTGCGAAGCCCGAACGACCAGATCTCACCGCGGGCGCCGGCGCGGCCGAACAGCGGATTCGACGAAGGAACGGCGTAGCCGCCCGGACCGCGAACATCGATTCGCAGCATCTTGCCGAGCAGCGATTCCGGGCTCTGTGCCACCTCGTCGGGATCGTTGCCCCATCCGCCGTCGCCGGGACCGAGATAGAGCATGCCATCGGTCGGCCGCAGCGCGATCGTTCCTCCGTTGTGGTTTGTGAACGGCTGCGCAATGTCGAGCAGCACCTCTTCGGAGCCGGCGTCCGCGACATCCAGATCACCGCTCGCGTGAAACCGCGACAGGATCGAGCGGAAGCGCCCCACACCGGCCGAGCAAGCGGCGCCGCTCGTCGCACGCGTGTCGCACGCCGTGTAGTAGACATAGAACACCCCGCTCGTCACGGCGTCGAGCGGAAACGCGAGGCCAAGTAGCCCGCCTTCGCCTTCGGTAGAGACGCGGGAGCGAAGGTCGAGAAATGGCCGCGTGCGCAGCGCTCCATTCGTGACGATCCGGATCGTTCCGCTGCGCTCCAGCACGAAGAGGCGCGGATCGCCGCGCGGAGCCGTCACGAACATCGGCGTCGCAAGGCCCTGCGCGACGAGTACGGCTTCGACCGGCGGAGCGGCGCATCCCGACGGAGCGCCTGCCTGTGCGCCCGCGAGCGAGAGTGCGGCTCCGAAGACGAGTGCCACTCTACGCACGCGTACGCCCTCCACCGACCCGGCCTCCGCGCCCCCTCGACGTCGCATCCTATCAGAGAGCGACGCCCACCTGCGCCGCTCAGGTCGGTGTGCCGCCTCGCATGCGCGTGAGAATGCGCCGAAACAGACCCGGCGCGAGCGTTCGCACGACGTAGCCGCCGGCCGCGAGGCGCGGGATCGTGATCTCGTGGCGCCCGCGCTCGAGGGCGCGAACGATCGCTCGCGCCACGGCCTCGGGCTCGACAGCGGTTCGGCGTGCACTCTCCGGAACGCGCCACCGATCTTCTTCGGGAACGAAGCCCGTTCGAACGAATCCGGGATGGACCGTCAGCACGTGGATCCCCTGCGGAGCGAGCTCGATCGTGAGCGCCTCCGAGAGCCCGGTCACCGCGAACTTCGACGCCGAGTAGACCGCCTCGCCGGGCTGTCCGAGCCGGCCCGCCACCGACGAGACGCTCACGATCCAGCCGCCGTCGCGGCGAAGATGCGGGAGCGCGCAGCGAAGCGTGTGGAGATGGCCCGTCACGTTCGTGGCGAGGATCGCGTCAATGCTCGCGGAGTCGTGCTCCGCAAACATCACGTGGCGGCCGATGCCGGCACATGCGGCAACGAGATCGAGCCGGCCGTGCGCGGCCGCCGCGGCGTCCACTGCGGCCGCAAGCTGCGCGGTATCTCGTACGTCACACGAATGTGTCGTCACGAGCGCTCCCGTCGCCCGAAGGCGAGTGGCAGAGGCGTCGAGCGCCGCCGCTCGGCGCGCAAGGAGCGCGAGCGCCATGCCGCGGCGCGTGAGCTCGGTAGCCAGCGCCTCGCCGATGCCGCCCGATCCCCCGGTGACGAGCGCGACGCGCCCGCTCGCGTGATCGAGGCGGCGCCGGCTCATTCGAGCCAGGCGCGGAGCACCGGGCCGACGACGCGCGGTGCGCTCCCGAGGTCCGCGGGCCGACGCGACCCGGTGAGGAGCACGACGGCGCGCAGGCCCTCGACGAGCCGCCCTGCCTCGGCAAGCGCGGCATCGAGCCCGCCGCCCGCATACGCTCGCAGCAGCGGAAGCGCGAGCGAGACCGCGTCCGCACCGAGCGCGAGCGCACGCGCCGCGTCGAGGCCGCTGCGGATGCCACCCGACGCGATCGTCCCGAGCCCCTCACGCCGCGCGTAGACGATCGCCGCCGCGGTCGGGATTCCCCAGTCGCGAAGATCGCTTCCCAGCGCGCGCTGGCGCTCGGTCCCGCGCATCGATTCGACGGCGGTCCAGCTCGTCCCGCCGGCGCCCGAAACGTCCACCCACGGCACGCCCAGCGCTCGAAGGCGCGAGAGCGTGCGCGGGCCGAGACCGCAGCCGGTCTCCTTCACGATGACGGGAACCGAGAGCCCGTCGACCAGAGCTCCAACCGCGTCGAGCGCGCCACGAAAGTCGCGATCGCCCTCGTCCTGCACCAGCTCCTGCGCGGCGTTCAGGTGCACGCACAGCGCGTCGGCGCCGATCGCGGTCACCAGCTCGGCGACGCGTGCGACACCCGCCTCGCGCGCCTGCACGACGCCGACGTTGCCGAGGAGCAGTACGTCGGGCGCGACATCGCGAACGCGATAGCTCTGCGCCGTCTCGGGACGCAGCAGCATCGCACGCTGCGAGCCGACGCCGAAGCCGAGGCCGCACTTCTGCGCGACCGTCGCGAGCGCACGGTTGAGCTCTCCGGCCTCGGGCGTTCCGCCCGACATCCCCGAGACGAGAAGCGGCGCCTGAAGGCGCCGTCCGAGGATCTCGGCCGAGAGGTCGATGTCGTCGAGCGAGAGCTCGGGCGTCGCATCGTGGAGCAGTCGCACCTCTTCGAGCAGCGTCGTGCCGCGATGCTCGACGTCCTGCTCGGCGCAGAGCCGCAGGTGTGAGGTCTTGCGCTCCGCGATGTCGGTCACGACTGCGCTCCTCGTGCAAGGGCCGCCGCGCGATGCCCCGAGAGGGCAGCGCCCTCGAGGGTCGCTGGCAGCCCCGTATCGGTCCAGTCTCCGGCGAGAAGAAGGCCGCGAATCGGCGTCGTCACACCGGGGCGAAGCGACTGGATCGCAGGGTCGGGCGTGAGCGTCGCCGCGTGCTCGGTGACGACGAGATGCCGGACCACCTGCGCGTCTCTCATTCCGGGAAGCGCACGCCGCGCTTCGGCGATCACGGTCTGTGCGATCTCGTCGCGCGGCACGTCGCGCCACGCGTCGGCGCCGCTGCGGACGCACGCGAGGCGATGACCGCCGGCGCTGCGGACGCCATGGATGCGATCCACCTGGAAGATCCACTGCGTCTGGCAGCCGAGAAGCCCGACGAAGGGCGGACCTCCCGGGTCGCGATCGAGCCACAGCGTCACCGAGACGATCGGAGTCGCGCGGTCGAGCGCGGGATCGACGTCGACACCCGGAATGGCGAGACGCCGCAGGGCCGGAGGCGCGACCGCGAGGATCACGGCGTCCGCCTCGATCTGCTCGTCGCCGACACGAACGGATGTCACGCGGCCGCTCTCGATCTCGACGCCATCGACCGCAGCGCGCGTTCGCAGCTCGCCGCCGCGCGCCTCGAGGTACTTGCGAGCGGGCTCGACCGTCAGCTCCGAGAGCGGGACGGACGGAAGCAGGAAGCGGCTTCCCTCGCGCGAGGCGAGGAGCGCACGGCCGACGACTGCCGCCAGCAGCCGAGCGCTCGCTCGCTCGGGATCGGCGTTGAGCGTCGCCCAGACGACCGGATCCCAGAGCGCGCGCCGGGCGCGCGCTGACTGCCCGAGCGCGGTCAGCGCGGCAGCGACGGTGACGTCCGGCCTTCGGGAGCCGCCGTATCGCCATACGAGACGCTGTCCGGCGACGAGGGCCGAGAGCCGCTCGCGCAGCGAGAGGTGCCCATAGCGGAGCAGGCCCGCTGCGAAGTGGAGCGGCGCGGGAAGGCCCGGCGCGTCGATCGCGGATGTTCGCGCCGCGACGTCGGAGAGCGCGGGATCGCACAGCGAGATGCGAAGCTCGCTCTCGAACAGCAGGCTTCGGCTCCCCACGCGCGAGAGAAGAGCGAGGAACTCGTCGTAGCAGCCCATGAGGGCGTGCTGCCCGTTGTCCACGGCGTCGCCGCTCGCGGCGTCGGTGAACGACCGTGCGCGACCGCCCGCCGCCGCGGCCCGCTCGAGGAGCAGCACGTCGCGCCCGGCCTCGGCGAGCGCGGTTGCCGCCGCGAGGCCCGCGACACCGCCTCCTACGACGACGACGCGGCTCATGGCGCGGATCCCACGCCGAGAAAGGCGCCCGCAGCGATCGCGAGGCGTCGCGGCTTCGAGAGCCGAAGCGGCGCTTCGAGGCACGGAAAGCCCCGGCGGTGAAGCTCGCCGAGAAGGCGCCGGTAGATCGCCCCCATGGCCTCGGCCGCGCGCAGGCGCCCGCGATCCTCGGGAGGCAGCAGGTCGGACGCGCGCTCGAAGTGGATGCGCGCGCGCTCGGCGAGTGAGGCGAGCACGAGCCGGAGCGCGTCGCCACCCTCGCGTGCGAGCACCGATTCGGCACTCACGCCGAAGCGCTCGAGCTCCTCACGCGGCAGGTAGAGGCGCCCGCTCGCGGCGTCGGCGCCGACGTCACGCAGCACGTTCGTGAGCTGCACGGCGATGCCGAGAGTCTCGGCGTAGGCGTAGGCGCGCGCGCTGCGGCAGCCGAGCAGCGTCACGACGAGCAGCCCCACGGTCGAGGCGACGCGGTAGCAGTAGAGCCGAAGGTCCTCGAAGCGCTCGATCGGATCGCCGCGAAGGTCCGACTCGACACCGCGGAGCAGGTCGAGAAAGACCATCTGCGGCAGCCGGTAGCGGTGGACGGCGTCGCCGAGCGCGATCCCGACCGGATGCTCCGACTTGCCGAGATAGGCGGCGCCGAGCTCGTCACGCCAGCGCGCGATCAGAAGGCCGCGGTCCTCGCGCACGGCCGGGTCGTCGGCGATGTCGTCGGCGAGCCGGCAGAAGGCGTAGACGGCGTGGAGCGCGCGCCTTCGCTGCGGCGGCAGCATCCAGAACGCGGCTGCGAAGCTGGAGCCGCTTCTGCGAACGATGCGGGCGCAGTGCGCGTACGCGTCGGCGACCCTAGGCTCCACGCAGCGCCTCCACTGCGCGCGGGGCGCGGCGCGGCGCTGCCGCGTCGAAGAGGCCGCGGAGCAGCACGCCTGCGCGATCACGCCGGCGAAGTCGCGGCGGCCCACTCTGCACCGCGAAGCCCGCGCGAGCGAGCGCATCGCACGCCGCGAGGCCTCCGCGCCGAAACAGGGCCACCTCGAGGCGAAGGCGCCCGCGCACGAGCGCCACCAGCTCAGCCCCGCGCCCGAGCAGCGCGCGAGCGCGCGCCGTCTCGAAGGCGAGAACGCGCTGCAGCGCCGGGGAGTCCTCGCCGGCGAGAACCGACTCCGGATCGACACCGAATCGTGTCAAATCTTCGACTGGCAGATACAGGCGGCCGCGGCGCGCATCACTCGCGACGTCCTGCCAGTGGTTCACGAGCTGGAGTCCCGTGCAGATCGCATTCGACGCCGCCGTGAGGTGCGGGTCGTACTGGCCGAAGAGGCGCAGCACGAGCTCTCCCACCGGGTCGGCCGAGTCACGGCAGTACGAGAGCAGGTCGTCGAAGCGCTCGTATCGCATCTGCACGAGGTCGCGGCGAAAGGCGCGCAGCAGCGCGAGGAAGGGCGCGAGCGGAAGACCCAGCGTGCGGATCGCCTCGCCCGCCGCGCGCTGCGCGAAGTGCGGCGCATCGCCGCCGGCGGCGGCCGAGACGAGACCCCGCTCCCAGGCGTCGAGCGCAGCGATTCGCGCTTCGCGCTCCGCCGGCGTCAGCGGGCCGGGGCCGCTCGCACCTTCGTCCGCGAGATCGTCCGCGACGCGAACCGCGGCGTAGATCGCCGCGAGCCAGCGCCGCGTGGCCCGCGGCAGCAGTCGCGAGCCGATCGCGAAGTTCTCGTAGTGCGCGCGAGCGAGCGCCTCGCAGGCGCGAAGGTCCGCGTCGCTGCGCGCCTTCGCCATCAGCGCCCGGCCGCCTGCGCGCGCAGCCAGAGGCCGAGCGCCGAGAGCGCGAAGTACTGCGGATAGCCGTGGTAACGCAGGTAGAAGTGGCCCGGAAAGCCCGTCCCCGTCCACTCGCGCTCGCTCCACGTCCCGTCGGCCTCCTGCGTCGCGACGAGGTAGTCGGCCGCGCGTCGTGCGGCCTCGCCCGATCCGCGCCCTGCAGCGACGAGACCCATCAGCGACCACGCCGTCTGCGACACCGACGACGGGCCCTGCCCTCGCGTTCCCGGCTCGGCGTAGGTGCCGGGCGACTCGCCGAAGCCGCCGTCGGCGTTCTGGTGGGCTTCGAGCCAGTCCGCGCCCCGACGCACGCGCGTGTCGGACGAGTCGAACCCCATGTTCCGAAGCCCGGTCAGCACGGACCACGTGCCGTAGACGTGGTTCACGCCCCAGCGGCCCCACCACGAGCCGTCCGCCTCCTGGCGCTCGGTCACGAAGCGCAGCGCGCGTTCGGCCTGACCGGACGCGAGCGTGTAGCCGAAGTGGCCGAGGATCTCGAGCGCGCGGCCCGTGAGATCCGCGGTCGGCGCGTCGAGCATCGCCTTCATGTCGGCGAAGGGGATCTCGTTCCAGATCTCGCGGACATTGTCGACGTCGAAGGCTCCCCAGCCGCCGTTTGCGCTCTGCATGTTGAGAACCCAGCGCAGCCCGCGCTCGATCGACTTGCGCTTCGCCCCCTCGTCGGGGAGCCGGATGCGGTCGAGCACGGTGCAGATCGCGATGCTGTCGTCGACGTCCGGATAGTGGACGTTCTCGTACTCGAAGGCCCAGCCGCCCGGCAGTGCGTCGGGCCGCTTCTTCGCCCAGTCGCCGCGAACGCCGAGGATCTGGCGCTCGATCAGCCACTGCCCCGCACGGACGAGTCGCGGATCGTTCGGGCGCGCGCCCGAGTCGAGCAGCGACTTCGCGACCAGCACCGTGTCCCACACCGGCGAGACACAGGGCTGGAGCATGAGTCCGCCGGGCATCGGCGTCGTGAAGGCCTCGACCGCCTCGTGCCCGCGTCGAACGGCCTCGTCGTCTGCGCCGCACAGGGCCTTGAGCGCGAGCGTCGAGTTCACCATCGCAGGGACGATCCCACCCCAGCTTCCGTTTCGGTCCTGGCGCTCGCGGATCCAGCGCTCGGCCTCGCGCAGCGCGCGCGCCCGCAGCGGCCGCCAGCCCGTCGCACGACCGAGCGCGTGGAGCGCCTGATCGAGGTGCGTGAAGAAGCGCCGCCACGTCAGCCACTCGCGGCCGGGATCGAACGAGAGGTCCGACGTCTCGGGCGGCGACGTCCAGCACTCGCGAACGCCGCGACCGGGATCGAGCGGAACGCGGAAGTCGAGCGCCTGCAGCACCGTGAGCGGAACGACCGTCCCGCGCGCCCACGACGACATCTCGTAGATGCTGAGCGGGAAGCGATCGGGAAGCAGCATGATCTCGACGGGTGTCGCCGGGACGCCGCGCGCCGGAAACTCGCCGAAGTACGAGAGCCACATGCGGGTGAAGACACCCGACTTCGCGACGCCACCGCCCGCGAGGATGAAGCTCCGCGCCTTCGCGAGCGCGGGCTCGTCGGGCGCGTGCCCTACGAGCTTGAGCGCGAAGTACGCCTCGACCGCGAGCGAGAGATGGCTCGGCGCGCCCTCCCAGCGAGACCAACCGCCGTCCTCGCGCTGCGTCGCGAGGAGGCGCTCGGCGGCGAGGCGATCGCGCTCGCCGATCGGAAGGCCCATGCAGCGCCGATAGATCACGTACTCCGCGGTGATCGTCGCGTCGGCCTCGAGCGGGAAGACCCAGTGCCCGTCGGACTCCTGGCACTTCCAGAAGTGCTCGTGCGCGCGCGCGATCGCGTCGCTCGCCGCGCCGAGCCCCGGCACGGGCGCGATCGGCCCCGTCGCCGGCTTCTGCGTCCCCTCGACTTGCAGCAGTCCGCTCATTTCGACCCTCCCATCCAGCTTCGCGTGCGCTCGGCGACCGACGCCGCGTCGATGCCGGCGAGCCGCCACTGCTCTGCGACCTCGCCGTGCTCCATGAACTCGTCGGGAATGCCCAGCACGAGCGCCGGGGTCCCGGGCGCGTGCCGCGCGAGACACTCGAGCACGGCGCTCCCGAAGCCGCCCTGTGCCGCGTGGTCTTCGATCGTGACGACGCCCGCGGTGCGCCGCGCTGCCGCCGCGATCGTCGTCGCGTCGAGCGGCTTCACGAAGCGCGCGTCGATGACCGTCGCCTCGACGCCCGCCTCGGCGAGCCGCTCGGCCGCCGACTCCGCGGTCGCGACGGTCTTGCCGAGGCCGACGAGCGTCACGTCGCAGCCCTCGCGAAGCAGCTCGGCTCGGCCGATCTCGATCGGCTTCGGATCGGGATCGAGCGCGACGCCGCGAGCTGCGCCGCGCGGGAAACGCAGCGCGAAAGGACGCCCGCAGTCGACGGCCGTCGCGAGCAGGTGCTGCAGCTCGTTCTCGTCACGCGGAGCCGCGATGACGAGCCCCGGAACGGCGCGCAGGTACGCGAGGTCGAGGACACCGTGATGCGTCGGCCCGTCGGGCCCGACGAGGCCCGCGCGGTCGAGCGCGAAGATCACCGGAAACCCCTGCAGCGCGACGTCGTGGACGATCTGATCGAAGGCGCGCTGCAGAAAGGTCGAATAGATCGCGCACACCGGGCGCAGGCCCTCGGCCGCGAGCCCGGCGGCGAAGGTGACCGCGTGCTGCTCGGCGATTCCGGCGTCGTAGACGCGGCCTGGATGCCGCCGTGCAAAGACGTCGAGGCCCGTGCCGTCGGGCATCGCCGCCGTGATCGCAACCACGCGCGGATCGCGGTCGGCCACACGGACGAGCGCCTCGGCGAAGCAGGCCGTCCAGCTCGGCGCGCCGGCAGGACCGCCGCTCTGGCGCTCGCCCGTCTCGACCGCGAACGGCGACGTCGCGTGCCAGCCGAAGGGGTCGGCCTCGGCGGGCGCGTATCCTCTCCCCTTGCGCGTTCGCACGTGAAGCACCGTCGGTCCGCACGCCTCGCGAAGCGCCTCGAGCCCGACCAGCAGCGCGCCGAGATCGTGGCCGTCGACGGGCCCCAGCATGCGAAGCCCGAGCGTCTCGAAGTAGCCGCGCGGCGACGCCGCCCGCGACAGGCCGCCGACGTTCGGAGCGATCGACATGCCGTTGTCGTTGAACACGACCTTCAAGTCCGTGCCGAGAAAGCCCGCGTGGTTGAGGCCTTCGAACGCCATCCCCGCCGTCGCAGCGCCGTCGCCGATCACGGCCACCACGCGTTCGCTGCGGCCCGCGCGGCGCAGCGCCTCGCTCATGCCGAGAGCGGCCGACACCGAGGTGCCGGCATGACCCGCACCGAAGACGTCGTACGGGCTCTCGGCCCGTCGCAAGAATCCGCTCGGCCCCTGCGCCTTCTTGATCGCGCGCAGCCCCTCGCGCCGGCCCGTGAGCGCCTTGTGCCCGTAGGCCTGGTGACCGACGTCCCACACGACACGGTCACGCGGCGTATCGAACACGAAGTGCAGTGCGACGCAGAGCTCGACCGTGCCGAGGCTCCCGGCGAAGTGGCCGCCGATCTCCGACCCCACCTCGACGAGATGCTCGCGCAGCTCGCGCGCCACCTCCGGCAGGCGCTCGCGCGGCACGCGTCGCAGGTCGGCGGGCTCTTCGATCCCGGAAAGCCAGCGCTCCACTAGCGCACCACCCAGCGTCCGAACTCGAGCGCATCGGAGAAGCTCCGCGTCACCTCCTCGGCGGCGCTCGGCTCGAAGCCCGAGTGCAGCTTGCAGTGCTCGCAGCGCCGGTCGCGACGCTGGCGGAAGAACTCCCAGTCGGTCTTCTCGATCAGCTCGCGGTAGCTCGGGTAGTGCGCGTCGGTGATGAGGTAGCAGGGGCCCTTCCAGCCGCGCGGGTTACGCGTCACGTTCGCCCACGGCGTACACAGCAGATCGCGCTCTCCGGTCAGAAACTTCAAGTACAGCGGCGTGCTCAGGACCTTGTGTCGCTGCGCGATCTCCTTGATGCGCCGAAAGCGCCGGTGCACCTCCTGCTTCGCCATGTAGATGTCGTTGTCCAGCACCTGGTACGCGTAGCCGGGCGTGATCAGGAAGCCGTGGACGCCCATCGCGTCGAGCATCGTGAAGAGGGCATCGAGCTCCTCGTCGCTGGTATCCCGGAAGATCGTCGTGTTCGTCGAGACGCGATAGCCGCGCTCCACCGCACGCCGCATCTGCGGGATGATCTCGTCGAAGACACCCGGCTTGCACACCGAGCGGTCGTGCGTCTCGCGCAGGCCGTCGAGGTGTACCTGGATGGTGAGGTTTCGGTGCGGCGGCACCTTCTCCATGAAGCGATCGAGAAGGATCGCGTTCGTGCAGAGCTGGACGTGCTTGCCGCGATCGAAGCAGCCCGCGATCAGCTCGGGATACTGCTTGTAGATGAGCGGCTCGCCGCCGCAGATCGAGACGACCGGCGCTCCGCACTCGTCGATCGATGCGAAGCACTCGTCGAGGCTCATCTTGTCGTAGTACGTGTCCTCGTACTCGACGATGCGCCCGCAGCCCGCGCACGCGAGGTTGCAAGCATGGAGCGGCTCGAGCATGAGCACGAGCGGGTAGTGCCTTCGCCCGGCGAGGCGCTGCCGTGCGATGTAGCGAAACAGATCGAACTGGAGCCGCAAAGGAAAGCGCATCGAGATCACCTCTTCGTGTCGTCGAGTGGCAGCAGGGATGCAAAGGCGCGAAGTGCGGCGCCACGGCGTTCGACGCCCGCGGGATCGGGGTCGACGAGCCCGAGAATCAGATTTCCGTCGAGCAGCGAGACCAGCCCCGTCGCGAGCGCGTCGGCGTCGAAGCCGGCGGGCAGCAGCTCCTGGAGCGTCACCTTCACGTCCTGGCGAAAGATCTCGTGCAGCTCGAGCAGCATGGGCTGTAGCGCGCTGCGCAGCTCCGGCGATTCGAGCACGAAGCGAACGAAGGCCTGGATCGCGGCGCGGTTCTGTCCGACGAAGCGATCATGAACCGAGAAGATCTGCGGCAGCCGCTCACCGGCCTCGACGTGGAGCAGACTCTGCTTGAGCTGCTCACGGAACGGAACGAAGAACTGCTGGCAGGCCTCGCCGAACAACGTCGCCTTGTCGCCGAAGTGCCAGAAGATCGAGGCACGGCTCACGCCCGCGCGCTTCGCGATCTGCGTCACCGTGGTATGCTCGAAGCCGCGCTGGCCAAAGAGCGCCATCGCCGCCTGGAGGATGCGATCCCGCGTGACGGCCTTCCGATGAGTCGGCTCGGCGCCGGCACTGCTCCGCTCGTCGTCGTCTTTCACGCGCTCGACCTCGAGGCCGCGCGCGTTCGCGCGCCGGGGTGGAACGAGCTGCGCTGCCGTCCCGAAGAGATCCGAGCGCCGGAGCGCCCGACGGTGGCGTGGGTACGCACCGGGATGGGCGTCGAGGCCGCCCGAAAAGCGGTGGAATCGATCCCCGACGTGCCGATCGAGGCCGCCGTGTGCACGGGCTTCGCCGGCGCACTCGCGCACGATCTCGACGCGCGGATGCTCGTCGTCGCCGACCCGCTGCTCGATGCGGAAGGAGCGACGCACGCAACCCCGCTCGCCGATGCGCTCGCCGATGCCGCGCACACGGCGAATCTCGGCTTCACGCGCGGCGCGCTCGTCACGGTGCCACACGTCGCCGAGACGCCCGACGAGAAAGCGCGGCTGCGCACCTCGCTCGGCGCACTCGCGGTCGACATGGAGAGCGCCGCCCTCGCCTCGGCACTCGCGCAGCGCGGCATTCCAGCGGCCGCCGTACGCGTCGTGCTCGACACTGCGGAGGAGGAGATCCCCGGGAGCCTCGGCGCGCTGTGGCGCCAGCCGGGCCTGCTGATCTCGAGCGTGCGCATCGCAGCCCGCATGCGACCGTGCGCGCGCATCTCAGCCCGCCTGCTCGAGGCCTGGCTCGCACGCGGCCTGCCTGCCACGCAGCGCTAGTCCCACTGCGGCGACGATCGCGAGCCCGAGCAGCCCGACGGCCGGCAGATCGACGTAGAACGCGATCGCGACGTTGAAGAGCACGATCCCGGCGTAGAAGGCCGGTGCCCACAGCGAAGCGCGCGGCAGCGGTCCGAGCGGACGACCGCGCAGCCAGCCGCGCCGCTCGAGCGCGGCCATCGTGACGAGTACCGCCAACGCGACGAACGCCCAGCCGAGAAAGTTCGTCAGCGGGATTCCGAAGAAGAGGCCCGGGTACTCGTAGTAGTAGATCTTGCCCAGGAACCAGCGATCGCCGCGCAGGCTGACAGGATCGCAGATCAGGTCGATTCCCACCATGAGCGCTGCGCCGAGCGCGAGGACGATCGGACGCGTCGCGATCTCGCCGCTCGCCTCTTCTCGCACCGGAACGCCGACGATCCGCCGCGCCGTCGCCCAGCTCACGAACGAGAGGAAGACGAACGAGAGCGAGTCCATGAATGGAACGTTCGAGATCCACAGCTCGCGGTGCCGCGTCTCGGCGTCGAGGTAGTGGTAGAGGCCGAACGGAAATCCGTTGCGCGTCGACGAGTATTCGCACGCGAAAGCCACCGCGAATCCGACCAGCATCCAGACCACCGTCCGCCGCGGCCCGATCTCCGCGAGCGCGATCACGAGGAAGGCGGCGAGGAAGGCGAAGACGTACGGCCGGAGCCAGAACGTGCCGATGAGAAGCTCGATCGCGTGCAAGACCTCGTCCCGTCGGGGCGCGCTCCTGGCGCGCACGGACGCGGAGCATGGGACGGGCCTCGGGGCCTGACAACGAAGAAACGCTGACCGAAAGAGGGGTTCCGGTCAGGCGGTGCACATCGGCTGGCGCGAAAGACCTCTGTGCCTAGACTTTTGACACGGCTGCAAGAGCCGTCCCCCGGGAGGAATGGTCGGATGCGCTCGCGAGCTTCGCGAAGATCCGGGCGCGCAGAGCGTGTCCGGCCGTGCATCGTGGCTCTGTCGGTGCTGCTCCTCGTCTTCGCAGCGGCTCCGCAGGCAAGGTCCGCTCCCGACGAGGATTCGCCGGCCACCGCAGGCGCGCGGCCGCCGGAAGACGGCGCGCAGAGTGACGGCGCCGAAGCGGCGGCACCGGCACAGCCCCCGATCGCGCCCGCGAGCGACGCTGCGCTCGACGCGCTCTCGGCCGAGCTCGACGCGGGACACCCGGACCCCTTCGAGAACGTCAATCGCGAGGTCTTCTGGTTCAACCGCGGAGTCGACGCCGTGCTGCTCGACCCCATGACCCGTGCCTACGCGTTCGTGGTTCCCCCTTTCGCCCGTCAATCGATCCGCAACGTCTTCGCGAATCTCAACACCCCCGCGACCCTGGTGAACGATCTGCTCCAGCTCGAAGGCGAGGACGCGCTCGTCACGGTCGCGCGCTTCGTGATCAACACCACGATGGGTATGGGCGGGCTCTTCGACGCGGCGGGCAGCATGGGCCTCGAGTCGCACCGCGCGGATTTCAGCGAGACGCTAGGGTTCGTGGGAATCCCGCGCGGCCCCTACCTCGTGGTGCCGCTGCTCGGTCCGAGCACGGTTCGCGACGGCTTCGGAAGCCTCGTCGACCTCGCGATGGCGCCGCAGGTCTACGTGCTTCCCCTTCTCGGCTTTGCGATCGTGACGAGCTCGCACGGCATGACCGAGCGCGAGGAGCACTTCGAGGACCTGGAGGCGCTGCGAGAATCGTCGATCGACTACTACGCGTCGCTGCGCAGCGCGTACCTCGAGAGCCGCAGGTAGCACGGCCGCCCGGAGCGAGGCCTTCGTCCGCGGACTAGGAGAGGATCGCGAGCTGGCGCGAGTTGGCGACGAGTACACCGTCTTGCGTCCAGATCTCTCCGTCCTCTTCGAAGAACCCTTCTCGCCCTTCGCGCGTGCGGAAGACGGCCAGCAGGAAGTCGTTCGGCCCCGCTCCCGCGACCGGGAGCGTGCAGCGGAAGTGAATCGTCAGGTCGATGGTCGGCACCTGCCCGAGCGGCGAGGCCGGGCTCGCCCAAGAGTACGGCGCCGGCGGAAGCGCGTCGGTGAACGCGGCGACCGCGAGCGCGTCGGCGATGCGAGGCTCCGCCATCCGGATCCAGCCGCCGCACAGCGCCTCGGACGCGCCCGACATCGGCCGGGCGCCGACGGCGAGGCGCGTCTCGTAGCGCTCGTGGAGCGGCAGCCGCGGCGCTCCCGGCGCCGTCATCGGAGCGCAGCGCTCGGGCGAAGGCGCAGCGGGCATGCGTGCGTGTCGAAGCGTCGGCCCCGTCGTGCGCGGCAGCGAGAATGCGGCGAGGGCGAGCGCCAGCAGGCGTCCGTCCTGCGTCATGCGCGCCGAGAGGGTCGTCAGCGAGCGTCCCGCACGTTCGATCCTCGTCTCGATCCGCACCGGCCCCTCGGCGGGCGGCGCCGTGTAGTGAATGGTGAGCGAGCGCGGCGCGCGCGTCGGGTCGCCGAGTGCGGCCGTGAGCGCGCGCAGCAGCACGGCCGCGACATATCCGCCGTTCGGGCCGCGCACGATCCACCAGCCGCGGTCCATGCGGCCTTCGAAGACACCCGGGCCGACCGCGGTGACGGCGGTGTCCCGATCGAATCGGTCGGGTGAGAGCGCGTGAGGAGCGTCCAGGCAGGCCTCCGTCGCGGGGCGATGCGGCGCCCGGCGGCGCGGTACGGGTAGCGGTCGCACGCGCCCTTCGCACGCGCCGCGCGAGAGGCGAAGCGCGAGAAGGTCAGGAGCTCGCGGGGGTGGCCGGCTTCGTCGCGAACTCCGCGATCTTCTGGTCGAGGGCCGCGATGAGGCCGTCGAAGCCGTCGCGATCGAGGACGGCGGAGTACTCGCTGCGGCGAAGTGCAAGCTCGCTCACCGTCCCATTCATGAAGACATCGATGACGCGCCAGCCTTCGGGCCCTGGCCGAAGCCGGTAGTCGAGCTGCACGGGCTCCTTCTCGGGGATCACGACGCGCGTTCGAACGAGCACCGTACCCTGCGCCGAAGGCTCCTCTCCCGTGATCTCGAAGCGCTCGCCCGAGTAGCCCGTGAAGCGGCCGGCGTAGGTGGCGACGCTGAGCCTTCCGAAGGTCTGCGCGAGCTTCGCCTGCTGCGCCGGTGTGAGGTCCTTCCACCGGCCCCCCACCGAGAGCCGCGCCATCGCGGCGAAGTCGAAGGTCTTCGAGAGCACCGGCTCGAGCTTCGCGAAGCGGCCGGCGTAGCCGAGCGCCTCGGCGCTCTTCATGACGTCGAGGTACGCGGCGTCGAGCTGCTCGATCACGGCGCGCGCCGAACGCTCCTGCGCACCCGCGCCGCTCGCGACGAGGGCGCCGAGAAGGGCTGCGAGCACGAGGAGCGCGCGTCCGGCGGAGGCGAGCCCTGTACGGACAAGAGAGCGCATCGAGCCTCCGGACACCGCCGGCGTCACGCGTCGCCGAGCGCAAAGCGGGCGACGGCGTCCGCGAATCCTTCAGGGTTGTCGATCATCACCGAGTGCCCCGCACGCGGCACCTCCGCGAACGTTCCCTTCGCGAGCGTCTGCTCTACCATACGCTCTGCCGTGTCGGATGAGAGGACGTCGGATGCCGCACCTCGCACGACGAGGGCCGGGCACCCGACGCGCGCGAGGTCCGCCCACAGGGCGTCCGAGTCCACCCGCATGCGCGCGACGAGCTGCTCCGACGTGAGATCCGCGGCGGCCGCACCGAAGCGCGGGTCGGTCTTGCGCTCGAAGCGGCCATCCTCGCGCGAGCGAAGCCCGTGCCGCGCCATCCGCGCGATCACCTCGGGCCGCGCGAGCGGGTACGCGCGCGCGAGCATGCCCTCGTACTCGGCGACCGAGCCGAAGCTCGGGTCGGCCCGCTGCGTATCGAGACGGATCCGCAGAACGCCACGCGCGTCGAGGTCGGGGCCGGCGTCGACGATCACGAGGCCGGCGAGGCGCTCGGGGTGGCGGCCCGCGAACCGCATGGCCACGCGGCCGCCGTACGAGTGGCCGACGAGCACCAGGCGGGAGATGCCGAGCGCGGCACACGCCGCCTCGAGGTCGTCCGCGAGCGCGTCATGGTCGTAGCGAAGGCCGGGATCGCGGTCCGAGTCGCCGTGACCGCGAAGGTCGAACGCGAGCGTTCGGTAGTAGGGAGCGACGACGGGCGCGAAGTCGTCCCAGATGTGCGCCTCGTTGCCGAAGCCGTGGAGGAGCACGAGCGGAACGCCCACCTCACTCCACGAGAGGCAGTGCAGCGAGAGCCCGTGTGCACCGCTCACCCGCATCGCCGCGAGCATACCGGCCGAGCCGGTTGCCGGGCAGAGCCGACGACGGGGCCGGAGGCGTTCCCTTGCGATCGGATCGCCCCTCGGGTAGCCTCCAGTGGTCCGACCTCGGACCTCGCACCACACGAGGCCGCGGGTCGAGCCCCGCAACCAGACCCTTGCGAGGATTCGTGCCGCATTCGTCCCTCGCTCTCGAACCCCTCGACTCCTCTCGCCGCGCCGAAGGCGTCTTCGAGCAGCTCCGCACGCGCATCCTCTCGGGCGCCTATCCGGCCGGGAGCCGAATCCCGAACGAGCGCGACCTCGCCGGGGCGCTTCGTGTCAACCGCGCCTCCGTCCGCGAAGCCGTGAAGCGCCTCGAGTTCCTCGAGCTGGTCGAGGTGCGGCACGGGCAGGGCACGTTCGTTCGCGGCGTCGCGACGTCGTCGGCGCTGCAAGTGATCGAGACGCTGCTGCGCGATCCGAAGACCGTGACCACCGAGCTGCTCCGCCAGCTCCTCGAGTTCCGCCGGCACATGACGACGCATGTCGTCGAGCTCGCAGCGCGAAACCGGCGACCCGAGCACGTCGACCGCGCACGCGCGCTGCTCGCCGCCGAGCAGGAGGCCGACGACGATCCGCAGCGTGCACTCGAGATCGACCTCGAGATGAACGCACTGCTCGGTGAAGCCTCGGGCAACCTCATGTACCAGCTCCTCACCAACCTGTTCACGAAGCTCGTCGCACGGCTCGGCCCGATCTACTACAACGCGGGACGCGACCACCGCCGCTCGCACGACAATCACCGTGCGCTGCTCGGCGCGCTCGAGAGCCAGGACGCGGGCGAGGCGCTGCGAACGCTCGGCGAGATGCTCGACTACAGCGAGCGCACGATTCTGCGACAGGCCGAGGATCTCGAGGCCGCCGGGATGATCGGCACGGCGGCGGGAGCGACGCGCGCATGACGATGCGGCGTGACCAGCTGCGCTGGAACGGCTGGGGCCGCCTCGGCGAGTCGATGGGGCTCTCGCCTGCCCGCGAGCGCTGGCTCCTCGATGAGCTCGGCCGGCGGCTCGAGCACCGCTTCTCGACGCCCCCGGCGCTCGTCTCGCTCGACCAGATCCGGCTCGCTCCGTGCAAGATCGCCGTCGAGATCCAGAGTGCGCTGCGTGCGGCGTGCGGCGACGCTGGCTTCTCGACCAGCGCGCTCGAGCGCGTGACGCACGCGGCGGGCCGCAGTCTTCCGGACCTTCTGCGCCTGCGGCGCGGCGAGCTCGTGTACGCGCCCGACGCCGTCGCGTACCCGGCGAGCGAAGGCGCGGTCGCGAGCGTTCTCCGCATCGCAGCGGATGCGAACCTCGCCGTGATCCCCTTCGGGGGTGGCAGCAGCGTCGTCGGGGGGGTCGAGGCCCGGACGCTGCGCGGGCAGGCCGGAGCGCTCTGCCTCGACACGACGCGGCTCGACGCGCTCGTCCGCATCGACCGCGACAGCCTGACGGCCACCTTCCAGGCCGGGATCGACGGCCCGGCGCTCGAGGCCGCGCTGCGCCCGCACGGCCTCTCGCTCGGACACTTCCCGCAGTCGTTCGAGTTCTCGACCCTCGGCGGCTGGATCGCGACGCGGTCGAGTGGCCAGAGCTCGAGCGGCTACGGCGCGATCGAGGACATGCTGGTGGCCGTACGCGTCGTGACACCTGAAGGTGTCATTCGTACGCTTCCCGCGCCGCGCTCGGCCGCGGGACCCGACCTGAACGCCCTCGTCCTCGGCTCCGAGGGCACCCTCGGTGTCGTCGTCGAGGCGACGCTTCGCGTCCACGACGCCCCGGCCGTGCTCGAAGACCGCGGCATGCTCTTTCGGAGCTTCTCCGACGGCGCCGCCGCCGTGCGAGACGCGACGCGTGAGGGCGTACACGTCGCCGTGATGCGCCTGTCCGACACGGCGGAGACCGAGCTCGCACGTACGCTGCGACGCGACCCCGAGCGCCGCTTCGACCCGGCCGAGATCGCGCTCGGCCTGCTCGCGCGAATGGGCTACGGCGAGGGACGCACGGCGCTCGTCTACGCCATCGAGGCCGAGAGCCGGCGCAAGGCCGCCCCTGCGCTGCGCCGGATGCTCTCGATCGGACGACGCCATGGCGGCGTGCCGCTCGGCCGCGCTCCCGGCCGCGCGTGGCGCCGCGATCGCTTTCGGACGCCGTATCTGCGCGAATGGCTCCTCGACCATGGCATCGCCGTCGACACCTTCGAGACCGCGTTCTCGTGGAGCCGCCTCGAGCACGGCCACGATGCGGTGCTTCGCGCGATGCGGCGCGCCGCGGAGCTGCACGCCGGATCCGGCGTCGCGATGGCGCACCTCTCACACAGCTACACCGACGGCGGATGCCTCTACTTCACCCTGCTCTATCCGCTCGACCACGGCAACGAGATCGTGCAGTGGGAGGCGATCAAGCGCGAGGTCACGGAGGCGATCGTCGCCGCCGGCGGCACGCTCTCGCACCACCACGGCGTCGGCGTCGATCATCAGCCGTGGCTCGCCCGCGAGAAGGGCGCGCTCGGCCTCGCCGCGCTGCGGGCCGCCCGCACCGCGCTCGATCCACGTGGTCTCATGAACCCGGAGAAGCTCCTATGACGGACTGGACACTCGAAGATCGCGGACGCGCGCTCGCGAAGGCCGAACGCGACGGACTCGACCTGCTCGTGATCGGGGGCGGCATCAGCGGCGCGGGAGTGCTGCGCGACGCCGCGTCGCGGGGGCTGCGCGCCTTCCTCGTCGAGCGTGACGATTTCGCGTCGGGCACGTCGAGCCGCTCGTCGAAGATGGTGCACGGCGGGCTGCGCTACATCGGCGAGGGTCAGCTCGCAGTGACGCGCGAGGCTTGCCGCGAGCGCGATCTGCTGCTCGCACAGAACCCGAATCTCGTTCGGCCGCTTCCGTTCCTCTTCCCCGCATACGCCGGGAGCAAGCACCCTCTGTGGCAGGTGCGCGGCGCCCTGTGGACGTACGCCGCGCTCGCGAGCTTCCGCCGTAGTGCACGCTTCCGCATGCTCTCGCCCGAAGACGTCGCCGAGTTCTCGCACGATCTGCGACGGGAGGGTCTGCGCGGCGCCGGTCTCTACTGGGACGCGCAGGTCGACGACGCGCGCCTCGTGCTCGAGACCCTGAAGAGCGCCCGCAGCCTCGGCGCCGAGTGCGCGAACCACGCCGAGGCCGTCGAGTTCCTGCGCCGCGAGGACGGCCGGCTTTGCGGCCTGCGCGTTCGGGATCTGCTCGAAGGCCGCAGCGTCGTGCTGCGCGCGCACGCGATCGTGAACGCGGCCGGTCCGTCGGTCGAGCGGCTCCGCGGCCTCGACCGTCCGGTGGCGCGCCCCGAGCTGCGGCCGGCGAAGGGCGTCCACCTCGTGCTGCCCCGCAGCCGCATCCATCTGCAGGGCGCCATCACGTTCGAGAGCGCCGACCGGCGCCAGCTCTTCCTCGAGCCGTGGAACGACGACTTCGCGATCCTTGGAACGACCGACAGCTTCACGCACGAGATCGACGAGCCGACCGTCTCGATCGAGGACGTCCACTACCTGCTCGCCGCAGCGAACGACGCCTTCCCGGCCAAGGGCCTCACGACCAACGACATCGTGAGCGTCTTCGCGGGCGTGCGTCCGCTGGTCGACGACGGAAGCGCCGACCGGCCGCCGAGCTCCGTCTCGCGCGAGCACCGCATCTACGAAGATCCCTCGGGCCTCGTTTCGATCGCCGGAGGAAAGCTCACGACGTACCGCGCAATGGGTGAGGCGCTCGTCGACCGGGCGATCCGCCTCTCGCCCGAGCTGCGCGGCCGGCGCATCGCGCGAAGTCGCACGGCGGCGATCCCGCTGCGCGACGACTCGTTCGACCGCACGGCGCTCGAGGCCGAGCTGCGCGAGCGCCACCACATCGCGCCAAGGCGCATCGATCACCTCGTCCGCAGCTACGGCGCCGCGGCCGGACGCCTGCTCGACGAGGCCCCCGAGTCGATGCGCCGCCCGATCGGGCACACCCACTTCACGTGGGCCGAGATCCCGTACTCGATTCGCACCGAGTGCCCGGCGAATCTGTGCGACCTGCTCGAGCGTCGCATGCGCATGGCGCTCTTCGCGCCCGGACAGGGGCTCCCCGAGATCGCGCAGATCGCGCGCGTCGCCGCCGAGGCCGCCGGCTGGAACGCAGAGCGAGCCCGCGCCGAGGCCGTCGCGTACGCCGCCGCGGTTCGCCGCCGCTATCAGATCGTCGCTGCGGCGACCGCCCCGGATGCGCGCGCCGCAAGGGCGAGCGCGGCGTAGAGGCGCCCCGGCGGCGGTCGACACGGATCAGTGTCGAATCGTACCCGCGCATCCCCTCGAGAGCACGCTACTGCTCCGCTCGGAACGAGAGGCCATCCAGGCTGGCCAGATCCGCGTTGCCGCCGTTGCGGTAGATGCGGATGCGGCCATCCGGGTGGATCTCGGCCTGCGCCGGAGGGATGGTCGGCTGCGGAGAGGTGACGCAGGGCAAGATCAGCGTGTACTGCGGCCGGTAGCCTGCGGGCAGCACGAAGATGTCCGTGCTGCCCTGGCCACCGTGTATGACACCACGAAGGTACACCCGCGCACCCGCGTCCTTGTAGTATCCGAACGGGCCGTAGGACGCCCCTGAGCCGTCTGTGAAGCGAGTCCAGCCATTGAGCAGCGAGGCGGGTGACGTCCACGCGGGCGGTGATTCGGCCGCCGGACTCCGCGTTGAGAGGGCATACGGCACGCTCGCGATCTGCTGGCGTGGCGTCAAGGTGATGGGCGGCGTTAGACTGGAGCCCGTCGGAACGGCGGTGATCGCGACCTCCATGTACCGCGGCGAGCCCCCGAACGCAGTGGCAAGCGACCAGCCACTCTGGTTCGACAGCAGAACGTTGTAGAGACCGTCCTTCACCAGCACCTGGAGCGTCTGCTCGAAGCTCGCGTTTCCGAGCGACGCGGCATCCCACACCGAGAAGCGGATGGCGTAGGCGCCGTCCGGCACCACCGTGCCATCCGAGAGCGTGAGAACGCCCTGGTAGCTGAGCATCTCCGGCGCCTGCGCGTGCGCCGCGGTGCCCGAGAGCGAGGCGACGAACGCCGCGGTGTGGAGCCACCTTCGTTGCATCACGAACCTCCTGCTACGGCGCGCCGAAAGCGGCCTGCCGCAAGGTGAACACCGCATCCTTCACGGTGAAGAGGAGATCTCCGTCGGTGTCGGCCGCCTGCTCGCAGATCTGCCGCTGCTGCCCGGTGAGCGTGGCGATGAGCGCCGGGTCCGCCACGAGACGAAGCGCGACGGCCCCGTCACCCGCCGTGAGCTTCCCGTCGGGGTGGCCGAGGGGAGCGACGTCACCCGGCTTTCCGGGCTTGTCCGCCGCGTTCGCGGGGTTCGTGCCGGCGTCGCCCTCGCCGTCCACGAAGCCGTCGCCGCCGAGGTCCCAGCCGCCGGGAAGACGACTCACCGCGACCGCTGCGCCAGAGCCGTCGGCGAATCGATCCCCGTCTGTGTCCACCCGCAGCGCGCTCGTGCGCTTCGCATTCTCGGCGAGTCCGCGCAGTCCGT
>JADLGR010000303.1 GCA_020849175.1 Deltaproteobacteria bacterium | reverse complement strand
GCACGCTGCTGGCTCCGTTCGCGACGCTCGGCGAGGTCATGGCCGCCGTACCGAAGATCGTCGCGAGTGGCATCGGCCCGCTCATGCTCGAGTACATCGACCTCATGACGATGGCTGCGATGATCAACCAGCTCGGCCTCGAGCTCGGTGTCCCCGACGAGATTCGCTCGAAGGCGCTCGCCTATCTCGTCGTCGCGCTCGAGAGCCCGCGCGGCGACCGCCTCGACGAGGACGTCCAGATCGTCGGCGAGCTGCTCGCGGAGCTCGGTGCGATGGACGTCTTCGTGCTGCCGGCGTCCGCCGCGACGTCGCTGATCGAGGCGCGCGAGAAGGCGTTCTGGATCTCGAAGGCGAGCCACGCCGGTGACGTGATCGACGTGGTCGTCCCCCGCGCAGCGATCGCCGGCTTCATGCAGCGCGTGCGGGAGATCGCGGCCGAGAGCCAGACGCTCGTCGCGGGCTGCGGCCACGCGGGAGACGGCAACGTTCACATGGCCGTGTTCGAGCAGGACGGCGAGAAGCGCGCGCGTCTGCTGACGCGAATCTACGAGGCCGGCATGGCGCTCGGTGGCGCGATCTCCGGTGAGCACGGGGTCGGGAAAGAGAAGAAGAAGTACTTCGAAGCGCTCGAGGATCCGGTGAAGATCGATCTCATGCGCCGTATCAAGGCGGCCTTCGATCCACACGGAATCCTCAATCCGGGAACCATCTTCGACTGAGGTCATGGGGCCGATCGGCGGTGGCACCGCGCACGATCCGCGATGGGGCCGTGCGGGCCGATGGCCCAAGACCCCGAACACGCGGGACGAGAGGAACGAGATGATGGCGATGAACGGCGCGCAGGCGCTGGTGCGGACCCTCGTCGGCTGCGGCGTCGACGTGTGCTTCACGAACCCCGGGACGTCGGAGATGCACTTCGTCGCCGCGCTCGACGACGTGCGCGAGATGCGGGGCGTGCTCGCGCTCTTCGAGGGTGTCGCGACCGGTGCGGCCGACGGCTATGCGCGCATGGCGGGGCGGCCGGCAGCGACGCTCCTCCATCTCGGGCCCGGCCTCGGCAACGGTCTCGCGAACCTGCACAACGCGCGAAAGGGCAGGGTGCCCGTCGTGAACATCGTCGGCGACCACGCCACGCATCACGCGAAGTTCGACGCGCACCTCCAGTCCGACATCGAGACCGTGGCGCGCAACGTGTCGGGCTTCATCCGCACCGCGCAGCGTCCCGAGCAGACCGGCACGGCGGCCGCCGCCGCGGTCGCAGCCGCACTCGGACCTCCCGGTCAGGTCGCGACCCTCATCCTCCCCGCCGACGCGTGCTGGCTTCCCGGCGGGGTCGTCGCGCCTGCGCTGCCGCTGCGCCCGCGGGCCACGGTCGCCAGTGAGACGATCGACGAGGTCGCGCGCGCACTGCGCTCGTCCGAGCCGGCGGCTCTCTTTCTCGGCGGGAGCGCACTTCGCGAACGCGCGCTCGTCGCTGCGAGCCGCGTGGCCAGGGCGGCCGGTGTGAAGCTGCTGTGCGAGACCTTCCCGGCGCGGCTCGAGCGCGGCGCCGGCCTCCCGCCGGTTTCTCGCCTCGCGTATCTCGCCGAGTTCGCGACGCAGCAGCTCGCGGGACTTCGTCATCTGATCCTCGTCGACGCGAAGGCTCCCGTGAGCTTCTTCGCGTATCCGGGAAAGCCGAGCGATCTCGTTCCGGAGGGCTGCGCGGTTCGCACGCTCGCGGCGGCCGAAGACGACGCAGCCAGCGCGCTCGAAGCGCTCGCCGACCACCTTGGCGCCCCGCGCGAAGCGAGCTTGCAGCCAGCGGCGCGGCCACCGCTTCCGACGGGAGATCTCACGGCCGATGCCGTCGCGAAGGTGATCGGCGCGCTCCTTCCCGAGGGCGCGATCGTCTCCGACGAGGCCAATACCTCGGGCCTTTCGGCTCCGCTCCACACCGCGGGCGCGCCGCGACACGACTGGCTGTGCCTCGCAGGCGGTGCCATCGGGCAGGGTCTCCCGGTCGCGACCGGTGCGGCGCTGGCCTGCCCCGGCCGCAAGGTGGTGTCGCTCGAAGCGGACGGCAGCGCGCTCTACACCATTCAGTCGCTGTGGACGCAGGCGCGCGAGGGTCTCGACGTCGTCACGGTGATCTACAACAACCGCTCGTACGCCATTCTCAACCTCGAGCTGAGCCGCGTCGGCGCCGAGTCTCCCGGGCCGAAGGCCCTCTCGATGCTCGATCTCTCACGTCCGGATCTCGACTTCGTCGCGATCGCCCGCGGCTTCGGCGTTCCCGCGACGCGTGCGGCCACGGCCGACGACTTCGCGAAGCAGCTCGCGCGCGCCCTCTCCGAGCCAGGCCCCGCGCTGATCGAAGCCATGGTGTAGGGCGCACGAAGGCCTCATCGGCGCGCAGCGCGGCGTCGATGCCGGGTGGTGGCTCGATCGCGAGGCCGGGGAGCACGGCGGCGGCGCCACCGGGAGCGTCGCCTCCCTAGTGGCTCACCTTCCAGGCGTCCCAGTCGTCGTGCAGCGGCGGAAGGGCATTGCGGTCGCCGAAGACCTCGCCGGCGAGGATCGGACGTAGCAGGTTCGTCTCGAGCACCTGACCCGCGGCGTCGACACCGCTTCGCATCACGCCCGCGATCCCGGGGCCCGACGGTGTGCTGGCCCCGCACAGGAAGAGGCCGGGAATCTCGGTGCGCGGCCCCACCCGGAACGGGCCGGCCTGATCCGCGCTCATCTCGATGCCGTACGAGGTGCCGCCCGTCGAGCGCGTGAAGCGCTCCTGACTGACCGGGGTGGCGGCCTCCTTCCACACGAGATGCCGCCGCAGATCGGGGATCACGCTTTCGGCCGCTGCGATCAGCCGGTCGCACATCTCTTCCTTGCGCCGCCGGTACTCGGGGTCGCGGTGGTAGCGCCCGCCCTCGGTCGGCCCGCGCTCGACGTTCCATACCGCGTAGTCGAGCGGCGCAAGGGTCATGATCTGAAGGTTCGTGCATCCCGGCGGCGCGATGTGGCGGCTCACCGGATCCTTGAGCGATGCCGTCGTGATGTACGTCATCGCCTTCGAGCTCAGCTTTCCCGCCTCGAGCTCGTCGTAGGCCGCCTCGATGTCGTAGTCCTCGAAGACGAAGTGGTTGCTGTTCGTGAATCCCTGTGCGGCGAGATCGATGTCGATGCCGGCGTAGACACAGAACAAGGGTAGGGACATGCGCAGCGAGCGGACCCGCTCGATCGTCTGCGACGCGAAGTGCTCGGCGCCGACCAGCTCGAGGAAGGTTCGCTTCAGATCCGCGTTCGAGACGACGACGGGCGCATCGATCTCCTGCGCGCGCTGGCTCGCCTTGCCGACCACCACGCCTGCGACGCGGCCGTTCTCGATGCGCACGCGCTGCACCGGCGTATTGGTTCGCACCTCGCCGCCGTAGGCGCGAATCGCCTCGATGAGCCGCCCTGCGATCACCTGTCCGCCGCCTTCGGGATAGAAGGCGCCGCGCAGGAAGTGGTCCGAGAGGCCCGCGGCCATCACGACGGGTGTTCGTGACGGGCGAACGGCGTAGCAGCCCTGTTCTCCGAGCAGCACCGCGCTCGAGCGCTTCGAGAGATGGTGCTGCGCGAAGAGCTCCGTCACCGGGCGAAGGCCCCACTGCAAGAAGATCGGCGCCTGCTCTGCGAGGTCGCCGATCGTCAGCTCCCCGTGTCCGAGCCGTCGCCCGGCGTCGGATACGCGCCGCATCACGTCGAGCACGGCCGAGAGCCCCTCGGCCTCGTCCGGGAAGGTCTCGATGAGGCGCTTCTTGTAGAGGTCCCAGCTACAGGGGATGCGAAACTCGAGATCCGGGAAGTGCAGGATCGAGTAGCGGTCGGGGTCGAGCGGCCGGAAGACGACGCGTTCCGCGAGGCCGAGGCCGTGGAGCACCGCGGCGATCGAGCCGTCGCGGCCGCACTCGCCGATGTAATGGATGCCGACGTCGAACTCCCACGCCCGTCCGTGCTGCTCGCGCCGGAAGACCTGCGAGTTGCCGCCCGCGACGTAGTGCGACTCGACCACCAGCGTTCGCTTTCCCGCGGCGCAGAGGTAGGCCGCCGTGCACAGCCCGCCGAGCCCGGACCCGATCACGATCGCGTCCCAGTGCTCGCGGCCGCTGGTCTCGTTCGTCGTCATGGCGTGTCTCCGTGTGAGAGGGTAGGAGGAGAAGGCAGCTCACCGGCCGCGGCCGCAGAGCCGCGCAGAAGCGTTTCGATCATGGGCTCTGCGAGCGCTTCGAGGCCGCGGCTCTGGAGCTGGCCCGCGAGGTGGAGGGCTGCGACGCCGTGCAGGCCCGCCCAGAACAGGTGCGTCACGGTTTCGAGATCGCCCGCGACGACGCGCGCCTCGAGCGCGCGACGAACGGCGCCGCGGATCGCCGACCACGCGCGACGACGCTCGACCTCGAGCTCGGGATAGCGGCTCGGCTCGGGCTGCGCGAGCTCGAAGATCACGCGATACGCGTGCGGCGCTTCGTGCGCGAAGCGAAGGTAGGCTTCGCCCAGCCGCACGAGCCGGCGGCGCGGATCGGCTTCCGACCCGAGCACGACTTCCGAGGCATCGGCGAGCTTCGCGAAGGCTCTCGCGCGAACGGCAGCGAAGATCTCGTCCTTGTCGCGAAAATACCGGTATGGCGTCGTCGGGCTGCACCCGAGCTCGGCCGCCAGGCCGCGCAGGCTGACGCCCGCGTAGCCCCTGCGCGCGAAGCGTCGCGTCGCCACCCGGCACAGCCGCGCACGAAAGCGGGCGATCTCGGTCTGGGTGAGTGCGGGCCGGGCCACCCGCGCAGCCTACGCTCAAAGATTTACAGCGTCAACGATATTGGGCAGGAGACGGCCAGCGGACCGGGCCGGTACGCTTTCCGGAGCGTTAGAAGCCGATGTGGCCTCCCGCCGCCGGGGCCTCGAGCGCGCCGGTGCCGGCGAGCAGCAGCCCGAGCGCCAGGCCCACGGCCACCGGCACCAGGTTGGCGAGCACGCAGACCACGATGGCGCGGCCCGTTCCCACGTCGAGCGCCTGACGCACCGCGATCACGGCGGCGATCGTCGAGAGCGCGAAGATCGCAAGGCCGAGCAGCGATTCGGCCGGACCGAGCGGCAGCACGCCCAGCACACCGAGCATCCCCGGCGCCGCGGCGAAGCCGAGTGTTCGCAGGAGCTCTCCGTAGTCCGACGTGTGGTTCATGATCGCGACGCCGATCAACCAGATGAGGCCAGTCCCGAGGAACCAACCGACGAGGCCACCGACCAGGCTCGCGAGGGCGCCGCCACTGCCGGTCTCACCAAAGGTCCCCGCAGCCTGCGCGAGCGCGGTGAGCGCGACGACCGCCAGCGCCTGCCCAAACGCACTCGTGTCGTGCTCGACCTCCTCGAAGACCGAGGCATCGAGCTTGAACGCGCCGATGAGGCGCGCACCGAAGCTGCGCGGCGTGCCGCCCGCCGCCGATCCCGACCCCGCCTCGAAGCCGCTCGCGCTCATGAAGCCTCCCCGGCCCATCTCGACGGGCCTGCCCCGGCGATCCTACCTCGCGACGGCGCATGGAGTTGACCTTTCTGCCG
>JADLGR010000302.1 GCA_020849175.1 Deltaproteobacteria bacterium | reverse complement strand
CCGGTCCGACACGCGAGGCGACATCGGTCGGCTCGACGAGCACGGGATGGCGCTGATCGAGAACGTCTCCGTGCTGTTCTTCGCCGAAGGATCGCGCAGTACCGACGCCAGGTTGCGTCCATTCAAGAAGGGCGCAGCGGTCTTCGCGCTCAAGACCGGCATGCCGCTGGTGCCGATCGGGGTCCACGGCTCGTTCGAGATCCTGCCTCCCGGCTACGAGGTGAAGCGGTCGGGAACGGTTGCGGTCTCGATCGGCAAGCCGATCGAGACCCGGCATCGAAGCCTCGAGGATCGCGATGCGCTCACGCAGGAGCTGCACGATGCCGTGCGCGAGCGGATCGAGGGGGCTCGCGAGCTCGCAGCCCGCGCGTGATCACCGACGTCGGAGTACCGCGTGGCGCTCCCGAGGACTTCGTCGTCGAGGAGATCCCGCTCTACGCTCCGTCCGGCGACGGCGGACACACGTTCGTGTGGGTCGAGAAGCGCCTGCGCAACACCGAGGAGGTGGCGCGCGCGCTCGCGCGCGCTGCGAATGTCGCGCCCCGCGACGTCGGCTACGCCGGCCGAAAGGACCGCATCGCCGTGACGCGACAGTGGTTCTCGGTGCCGGACCTCGACCCGGAGCGCGCGCTCGATCTCGCGCTGCCCGGAGCGCGTGTGCTGGCCGCGGCGCGCCACCCCCACAAGCTGCGGACGGGGCACTTGCGAGGCAACCGCTTCGAGATCACGCTGCGCGGTGTCGGAAGCGCTCGCGCAGAACAGGTCGATGGGCGGCTCGCCGACGCGGCGCGGCGCGGGCTGCCGAACCGCTTCGGTGCGCAGCGCTTCGGAAGGGGTGGGGGCAACGTCGCGGTGGGACTCGCGGCGCTGCGCGGCGAGAAGCCCGCCGGGAGCGGACCCGCTGCGGACCGGCGGACGGTTCGCTTCGCGGTGTCCGCACTTCAGGCGGCCGTCTTCAACGAGGCGCTCCGACTGCGCGAGACGCCTCTCGACGGCCTCGAGGACGGCGACGTTGCGGTCGTCCACGCGTCGGGAGGGCTGTTCCGGGTCGACGACGCAGCGGTGGAGGCGCCTCGCGCCCTTCGCGGCGAGGTGAGCGCGACCGGGCCCATCTTCGGCGCGAAGACCATCGATCCCGGTGGCGCGCCCGCGGCCCGCGAGCGAGCAGCGCTGGCGGCCTGTGGCCTCGACCCGGCCGCCGTGAGGCCGCGCATCCCCGGCGTTCCGCTCCGAGGAACCCGGCGGTCGCTCCGCATGTTCCCGGCGGAGACGAGCGTCGCCATCGACGGCGACGACGTTCGGCTTCGCTTCACGCTCGCCGCCGGAAGCTACGCGACGGTCGTGATCGAGGAGGTCGTCGGCGACGCCCCGCCATGACCCGGGCACCGTGCCGCGCTAGCTTGGCAGGGCAGGAGGCCCCATGAAGATCGCACATGACGTCACGGAACTGATCGGCAACACGCCCCTCGTACGCCTCAACCGCGTGACCGCAGGTGTCGACGCCGAGATCGTCGCCAAGCTCGAAGGCCAGAACCCGGCGAGCAGCGTGAAGGATCGCATCGGCCTCTCGATGATCGATGCGGCCGAGCGCGCCGGACAGATCCGACCCGGCAAGACCGTGCTGATCGAGCCGACGAGCGGCAATACCGGAATCGCGATGGCGTTCGTTGCGGCCGTTCGGGGGTATGCCTGCATTCTCGTCATGCCGGAGACGATGAGCCCCGAGCGCCGTGTGGTGCTGCGCGCGTTCGGCGCGAAGCTCGTGCTCACCGAAGGACCCAAGGGGATGCGCGGCGCCATCGAGAAGGCGAACCAGCTCGCGGCGGAGATCCCCGACTCGTTCATCCTCCAGCAGTTCCGAAACCCGGCGAACCCCGAGATCCATCGCAAGACCACGGCCGAGGAGATCTGGCGCGACACCGACGGAAAGGTCGATGCGCTCATCTCGGGCGTCGGCACGGGCGGTACGATCACGGGCGTTGCGCAGGTGATCAAGCCGCGACGGCCATCGTTCCAGGCGGTGGCCGTCGAGCCCGAGGGGAGCGCCGTGCTCTCGGGCGGTGCTCCGGGCCCGCACAAGATCCAGGGTCTCGGTGCGGGCTTCATCCCGGACGTTCTCGATCGCTCGCTCATCGACCAGGTGATCACCGTCTCGAACGACGAGTCGTTCGAGATGGCGCGGCGACTCGCAAAGGAGGAAGGGCTGCTGTGCGGCATCTCCTCCGGCGCGGCGGTCTGCGCAGCCCTTCGCTACGCGAAGCAGCCCGGCAATCAGAAGAAGCTGATCGTCACGATCCTGCCGAGCTTCGGCGAGCGGTATCTCGCGACGGATCTCTTCGCGCCGTACCGCCACGAGGGAAGCGACGAGATCGGCGGCTAGCGAGCGAGCGGACGCGGGGGAACGAGCCATGCGGCTGGCCCTCGGAGCCATCGCTCCTGTGATCGATCCGGATGCGTGGATCGCGCCGAGCGCGATCGTGAGCGGTGACGTCCACGTCGGCCCCCACTCGAGTCTGTGGTTCGGAACGGTCGTGCGGGGGGACGTGCACCGCGTTCGGATCGGTGCGCGGTCGAACGTGCAGGACCTGTGCGTCGTCCATGTGACGCGCGATCGCTTTCCGGCGCTGATCGGCGACGACGTCACGATCGGTCATCACGCGACGGTTCACGGCTGTCGCGTGGGCGACGGAGCGCTCATCGGGATCGGCGCGATCGTCCTCGACGGTTCGGACGTCGGTGAGGGGGCGCTGGTCGGCGCCGGGGCCGTGGTGCCGCCTGGCATGAAGGTGCCGGCCGGCGCCGTCGTGATGGGAACGCCCGCTCGCGTCGTGCGAATGCTCACGCAAGACGAGTGCGCAGGGCAGCGCGAGCAGGCGCGACACTACGTCGAGCTCGCTGCGCGTTACGCACGAGAGATGAAGCCGTGACGGCGGGGAGCGCCGGCGGCAGGCGACCGCAGCGCGGTTCGAGCGGTGCCGCCGTACGCCCGCGGCGCTCCGAGAAGAAGGCGCTGTGCCGTGCGCGCATTCTCGAGTCGGCACGCGTGGTGTTCTTCCGGGACGGCTTCATGACGGCGAACCTCGATGAGGTGGCCGAGCGCGCCGAGGTCGCGAAGGGAACACTCTACCGGTACTTCGAGAGCAAGGCCGATCTCTACGTCGCTGTCCTGTCGCAGGACGGTCGGCTGTTCGAGGATCGCCTGCGCGCCACGGTCACGGGAGACGTCGCGCCCCCCGAGCAGGTCCGTCGCACCGCACGCTTCTACTTCGAGCACTGGATCCGCAACCGCGAGTACTTCCCGATCTTCTGGGCTCTCGAGAACCAGGCAGTGATCGGAGAGATTCCGCCGGTCGTCGTCGAAGAAGTGACGAAGCTCTGGGAGGGGTGTCTTCGCATTCTCGCCGACGTGATCGCGGGCGGTGTGCGCGACGGCTCGTTCCGAGACTGCGATTCGTGGGAGGTCGCGAACATCCTGTGGACGCTCGCAAACGGCCTGATCCAGAGCGAGCACGCGCCCTCGCGACGGCGCCTGCGCCGGCGCCGGCTCGACCGAGTCTTCGACGACGCGATCGAGCTCGTGCTGCGCGGCCTCGCGCCGCCTGCGAAGAGCCGGGCTTGACAGCGCGTCACGATTTCGAGATCTTCTCCCTCGCTTTCTGACTCACGGTCATTTTTTCACTTCCGGGCGGAGTCCGACGGTGTGCGCCGTCCGACCGACCGCGGAGGCCCCCGCATGGCGCCCGATATTCGTGAACGGATCCATCAGATCCTCTTCCGCCACCTCGGCGCTGACGAAGTCGAGCTCGCGCCCGAAGCCGATCTGCAAGACGACCTCGGCGCCGATTCGCTCGACGTGATCGAGCTCGTGATGGCCTTCGAGGAGAGCTTCGACCTCCAGGTCCCCGACGAGGACGTCGAGCGGATGCGAACCATCGGCGACATCGAGCGCTATCTGGAGAAGCGCGTTCATCCGGCGCACGTGCTCTAGCGGAATTCAGGAACGGAGCGGATGGCGCTCGCCGGCTACGGCGTGTCCTTCGGCATCCCCGGCAGGACGCGAAGCCAGGTCCCGGCGAGGGTCGCCAGCACGGCGAGAGCGAAGGCGAGGCCGATGCGTGGTCGCAGGGTGGCCCTCGCGGTCTCTCGCGCGAGCTCCTGGAGCTCGGGGCCCGGAGCCGTGCTCCCGAGCAGCGGCCAGAGCGCCGGAAGCGCGAGCGCGAGCGCGAAGAGCAGGAAGAACGCCGCCAGATACGCGAAGCCGAGCGAGATCGTCGGGCGGAAGGCGGGAGCCGCTTTGCGCTTCACAGGGGTGCTCACGGCCCGCAGCCTAGCAACCGATCCTGTCGCCAGACGCCGGGCCGGGTCATAGTCTGCGCGTGCCTCCCGCGAAGCCCGCAGCCGCCGGGACAGCGTCCCGGCTCGTCATCATCGACGCAGCCAACACGCTGTATCGCGCCTTCTTCGCCCTTCCGCCGCTTCGCAACTCGTCCGGACAGCCGACGAGCTCGGTCTACGGCTTCGTGACGATGCTCCAGAAGGTGCTGCGCGACGAGTCGCCCGATCACGTCGTCGTCGTCTTCGATGCCCCGGGCGGGAGCTTTCGCGAGCGCCTGTTCCCGGCCTACAAGGCCACGCGGGAAGCGCAGCCCGAGGACCTCTCGGCGCAGATCCCGCTCGCACACGAGGTGGCGGGCGCCTATCGAATTCCGGTGCTGCAGGTTTCGGGCGTCGAAGCCGACGATGTGATCGCGACGCTGGTGGCGAAGGCGCCAGAGGGGCTGCGCGTCACGATCGTCTCGACCGACAAGGACCTCATGCAGCTCGTGAGCGATCGCGTGACGCTCCTCGACACCATGAAGGATCGCCGGTACGGGCCGGCCGAGGTCGAGGAGCGTTTCGGTGTGCCGCCGGACCGGGTTCTCGACGTGCGCGCACTGGCGGGCGATCCGAGTGACAACATCCCGGGTGTGAAGGGGATCGGCGAGAAGGGCGCGTCGCAGCTGATCCGCCAGTGGGGAAGCGTCGAGTCGTTGCTCGCGCACGCGAACGAGGTGCCGGCAAAACGCGCACGCGAGGCGCTGCTGGCCGGCGCCGAGGCTGCACGGCTCTCGAAGCAGCTCGCCGCGCTCGACCGCGAGGTCCCGCTTCCGCTCGGAATCGACGACCTCGTTCGCCGAGAGCCGGATCTCGCGCGCCTTCGCGCGCTCTTCGAGCGTCTCGAGTTCACACGCCTGCTGCAGGCGCTCGATCCGAAGACTTCCAGCGTCCCCGCGGCTCCTGCGGCCGCGAAGACCGAGACCACGACGACGATCGCCGGCGATCGCACGGCGCTCGCGTCGCTCGCGGGCTCGCTCGCCGAGGAGCCGCGCGTGACGCTCGTCGCCGTGGCCCGCGGCGAAGGTGTCCTTCGCGAGGAGCTGCTCGGGCTCGCGGTCGCGCGCGGCGGCGCCGAAGCCGCCTACGTTCCGGCGGGACACGGGGGTTGCGACGCGACGGACGTCGCACGGACGCTCGGGACGCTCCTCTCGGGTGTCGGCGCGCGCCCGTGGGCCGCACCCGCGTCGAAGCGCGTGCAGAGCCTGTTCGCCGAGTGCGGCGCCGAGCTGCCTTCCCCCGCGTTCGACGTCGAGCTCGCGGCATACCTGCTCGATCCTGCCTCGTCGCGCAGCGTCGAGTCGCTCGCAGCGCGCCTTCTCGGCCGAAGCCTTCGCTCGTGGGAGGATCTCGTGGGGCGCGGCGCGAAAGCGCTCGACCCGGGGCTTGTCCCCGTGCGCGCGCTCACGGACTGGGCCGGCGAGCAGGCGGCCGCAGCGCACGCGCTGGCGCCGCTGCTCGCCGAACGCCTCACGCGCGATGGGCTCGACGCTCTGTTCGCTCAGGTCGAGCTTCCGCTCACCGCCGTTCTCTCGCGCATGGAGCGAACCGGCATCCGCATCGACGAGTCCGTGCTGAAGGAGCTCTCCGTCACCTACGAGCGCGACCTCACGCGGATCGCGGCCGAGATCCACACGCTCGCGGGCGAGAGCTTCCAGATCGGGTCGCCGAAGCAGCTCCAGCGCATCCTGTTCGAGAAGCTGAAGCTCCCCGCCGGCCGGCGCACGAAGACGGGCTTCTCGACGGACGAAGAAGTACTCGAGCAGCTCGCCGCACAGCACGAGCTGCCCGCACGGATCCTCGCGCACCGCAGGCTCGCGAAGCTCAAGAGCACCTACGTCGACGCGCTCCCGCCGCTCGTTCATCCCGCCACGGGCCGCATCCATCCGACCTTCGTGCAAACCGGCGCTGCGACGGGGCGCCTCTCGTGTACGAACCCGAACGTCCAGAACATTCCCATCCGCACGCCCGAGGGTGCGCGAATTCGCGAGGCGTTCATTCCGGCGGAGGGCTGCCGTCTGCTCTCCGCCGACTACTCGCAAGTCGAGCTGCGCATCCTCGCGCACTACTCGGGCGACGAGAGCCTGATCGACGCCTTCCGCCGCGGTGAGGACATCCACCGCCGCACCTGGGCCGAGGTGGCGGGCAAGGCTCCGGCCGACGTCACGGCCGACGAGCGCGCACGCGCCAAGGCCGTGAACTTCGGGATCGTCTATGGCTCGAGCGCTTTCGGTCTCGCGAG
The DNA here is from genome assembly GCA_020849175.1 of Deltaproteobacteria bacterium. Lineage (GTDB taxonomy): Bacteria > Myxococcota_A > UBA9160 > UBA9160 > UBA9160 > MYXO. The sequence continues at coordinate 25,689 of JADLGR010000302.1, read as the reverse complement.
CCAGCTCGGGATCGCGAGCGGCGAAGCGCAGGCGATGATCGATGCCTACTTCGAGCGCTATCGCGGCGTACGACGCTTCCTCGACGAGACGATCACAGCCGCAGCACGCGACGGCTTCGTTCGCACGCTCCTCGGACGACGCCGGTACCTTCCAGACCTTCGCTCGCGCAACCGAACGCTCCGCAGCGCCGCCGAGCGCATGGCGGTCAACACGGTGATCCAGGGTACGGCGGCCGACCTGATCAAGAAGGCGATGGTCGAGGTCGACGCGCTCCTTGGCGGCGCGGGACTGCGGAGCCGGATGATCCTGCAGGTCCACGACGAGCTCGTGCTCGAGGTGCCCGAGGCCGAGCTCGACCGGGTGCGCGACGAGGTGCCGCGCTGCATGCAGGAGATCCTCGCGCTCCGGGTACCCCTTCTGGTCGAGGCCGGCGTGGGACGATCCTGGCGCGAGGCGCACTGATGCGGCCGCGCGAATACGGGGCGGCCCGGTGACGTCGGAGAAGGGCAGCGGAGAGGGCGGGCCCGTCGACGGCGGTCCCGAGAGCGAGGACATGAGCGCCCCGCAGCTTCGGGAGTCGCAGGCAGGCGCTCCGTCCATGGCGGCGGATGCGGACACGATCGCCCGGGCGAGGGCCGGAGATCACGAGGCTTTCCGGGTGCTGGTGCAGCGTCATCAAGGCCGGCTCTTTCGACTCGCGGCGCGCGTGCTCCGCGACGAAGACCTGGCGCGCGATGCAGTGCAGGACGCCTTTCTCAAGGCCTACGTCTCGCTGCGCCGCTTCGAAGGACGCTCGAGCCTCTACACCTGGCTCTACCGCCTCACCCTCAACGTCTGCCTCGACATGCGAAGACGCAGCAAGGCCGATCGCACCGTCGAGTGGCCAGAGGCGCGCGTCGAGGGCGGTGCCCTGACCGCAGAGCCCGTCCCGGCGGCCGGCAGCGAGCCGGCGCCGTCGGGTCCCGACACCGAGCTCGAGCGCGCGGAGGTCCGCCGGCGAGTCGGGGAGGCGATCGCAGAGCTTCCGCCCGAAGCCCGAGAGACGCTGATCCTTCGCGAGGTGGACGGCCTCAGCTATGCGGAGATCGCGGAGACCCTCGGCATTCCGAAGGGAACGGTCATGAGCCGATTGCACTACGCACGAAAGCGCGTCCAGAAGCTCCTCCAGGCGTCGGGGATTACGACGGCCGGCGAGCCGCAGGAGGAAGGGGCATGACGGCGTGTCAGAGATTCGAAGATCGTCTCGAAGCGCTCCACGACGGCGAGCTCGGCGGTCTTGCGCGCTGGCGCGTCGCGCGTCACGTCGCACGCTGTGCGCACTGTCGCGCGGAGATGGCTTCGCTCGGCGCGATCGCCAGCCTCGTCCGTGAGGAGCAGAGCGATGCGATGCCCGGCCCCGACCTGTGGGCCGCGATCGCCGCGCGGCTGCCCGCAATCGACGCCGAGCTGGGTCACCGCACGACGCCAGCGGCCCGGGAGCGACCCGCCCGCGAGCGCCGCGGATGGGCGGCCCTGCTCGGTCCGCTGCCGATCGGCGGCCTCGCGGCAGCGACCATTGCGTTCGTGCTCTACCTGCAGCTTCCCGCTGCGGCCCCGCGCGACGACGTCGTCGAAGAGCTCGACACGATGGGTCGCCCGGTCGCGGTTCTTCCGTCCGACGACAAGTCCACGATCATCTGGGTGCTCGATCCAAAGCCGGTCGCGAGCGCGAAGGAGGCGGGCGGTGCGGTTCTCTAGGGTCCTGAGAGGCTTTACGACGCTGGCAGCGCTGGCCGTTGCTGCGGGAGCAGCGCACGCGCAGCAGCCGGGGCGCGAGGTCGCGCACGCGACCCCGGTCCACGTCGAAGTCCTGATCGGCTACGTCTCGGCGCAGCCCGGCACGATCGATCCCGCCGCTGCGGAGCTCGCGCGGATGCTGGGCCGCGAGTTCAACTTGCAGACCCTGCGCGTGCTCCAGCTCCGCCAGCTCTCGCTGGCGCTGCGGCAGATGGGGCAGGTCGACCTGCCGACCGGACACTGGGTGAGTGTCGAGCCCGAAGAGTTCACGCCGCGAGGCCTTCGCATGGGCGTCGAGGTGCAGGGGATGCTGCGGACCCACGTGAACGTGCCAAGCGGAAACCAGGTCGTGATCGGAGCCTACAGCTACGAGGACGGGCGGCTCGTCGTACGCCTGGCGCCGACCTACGAGGCACCCCAGAGTCTCCCCGAGGGGCGATAACGCCGGCCGTTCTGCCGAGAAGAAAAAAAGTGACCCCCGGCGTGACACCTTTCTCGCTGGCGGGCCACTACTAGAGCAGATAGCCAAATATCCCCTTCCCAGGGAGGCCCGGATCGGTCGCAAGGCAGGTCCGGGTCTTTATTTTAACCCCCTGTTACCGAAGGCCTTTCCCGCGATCGAACGCCGCGACTTGACCGGCCCGTCCGGCTCGCCGACCGTCGCCTCGTGCGGCCCTCTCGGGCCGGCAGGGAGGGCACGTGAGCGAGTTCCGGCTGACGGAGCTGGCCCCCGGTGGTGGTTGAGCCCGCAAGCTCGCCGCGCCGGACCTGGTCGAGGTCCTGGGAAGCCTTGCGCCTCTTGCACACGCCTGGGTGGACCCCGACGTCGGGCCGCTCGAGGATGCGGCCCTCGTACGCCCGCCGTCCGGATCGCCGCTGGTGTTCACGGTCGACTTCATCACGCCGAACGTCGACGATGCCGAGGCGTTCGGTGCGATCGCCGCGACGAACGCGCTCTCGGACGTCTACGCGATGGGCGGCGAGCCGCGCGTCGCGCTCGCCATCTGCGGCTTCCCGCAGGAGCGGCTTCCGCTCGAGGTGCTCGGCCGCATCTTCCGCGGCGCGAGCGCGCAGTGCGCGAAGGCCGACTGCGCGATCGCCGGCGGCCATACGATCCAGTCGCCACAGCTCGAGTACGGCCTGTGCGTGATCGGGGAGGTCGCACCCGGCCGCGACCTCCGCCAGACACAGGCACGTGTCGGGGACAGACTGCTTCTCACCAAGCCGCTCGGTCTCGGCATCGCTTCGGCTGCGATCCGAAGCCAGCAGCTCGGCGAGCGGGAGATCGCGCGCTCGATTGCGCTCATGACCACGCTCAACCGCGACGCGAAGGACGCCGCGCTCGCCGCAGGCGTTCGTGCTGCCACCGACGTCACCGGCTTCGGCCTGCTCGGTCATCTGCGGCACCTCGCACTCGGGTCGGGGCTGGCGGCGCGCATCGCCGCCGCTGCTGTCCCTGCTCTCGACTTCGCATCGGCGCTCGCGGCACAGGGTGTCGCTCCGGGTGGGAGCCGCCGCAACCTCGAGCACGCTGCGACCTACGCCCGCTTCGACCCGAACGTCGACGCCGCGCAGCGGCTGCTCCTCGCCGACGCCCAGACCTCGGGCGGGCTTCTGCTCGCCGTGCCGCCCGATCGCGAGGGAGATCTCCTCACGGCGCTACGCAAGCGCGGAACTCCCGCGGCTGCGAGCATCGGCGTGCTCGTCGCGGGCGAACCGGGGAGCGTCGACGTCGCACCGTGAGGCGGCTCTCGCCGCGGCGAATCAGAGCGGCGCGTGGCCCGCTTCGGGCGGGACGCTCACCTTGCCCGTCTGGCGCGGCGACGCGCGGCCGGAACGTCGTGCTCGCAGCCCGCGTGCGGCGCGAAGGACCGCCTCCTGCGCGTCGTCGACGAGCGTGTAGATCACGGGAACGACGAGCAGCGTGAGGAAGGTCGAGGTCAGCAGGCCACCGATCGCGAGGATTCCGATCGGCGAGCGCCACTCGGATCCGTCGCCACGTCCGAAGGCGACGGGCAGCATGCCGAAGATCGTCGCGACGGTCGTCATCAGCACCGGGCGCAGCCGCGTCGGCCCGGCTTCGAGGACCGCTTCGTTTCGCTCGACTCCACGCTCGCGCAAGGTGTTGGTGTAGTCGACCAGCAGGATCCCGTTCTTCATGACGAGCCCCATCAACATGAGCAGCCCGATCTGACCCATCATGTCGAGGTGCAGGCCCGCGATCCAGAGCGCCGCGAAGGCGCCGACGAACGAGAGCGGCGCCGCCAGCATCATCGTAAAGGGATGGACGAACGAGTTGAACTGGGAGGCGAGGATCATGTAGAGCGCCGCGATCGCCATCATGAACGCGAAGCTGATCGCCGCGACGTTCTCGGCCATGTGCTCGGTCTGCCCGGCCGCGTGAATCTCGTACTCGCCCGTGATTCCGAGGTCCTTCGAGAAGCGCTCGACCTCGCGAGCGGCATCGCCGAGCGCCTTGCCCTCGACGTTGCCGAGCAGCGTCACGACGCGCGCACGGTTCTCGCGGTCGATCTGCACCGGCCCGCTCGCGATCTGTGCCGAGACCAGATTCGGCAGCGGAACCAGCGCACCCGTCGGCGCCCGAACCATGAGGAGCCCGAGCTTGAGCGGGTCGTCGCGGTACTCCGGAAGCACCTGTACGCGGACGTCGTAGCGCTCTCCGCCTTCTTCGAGACTCGCGATCTTCGGGCCGCCGATCAGCGTCGCGATCGTGCTCCCGATCTGCAGTGCCGGAACTCCGAGATCCGCCGCGCGCTCGCGGTTGATCTCGAGCGAGATCTCGGGCTTGCCCGTTTCGTACGAGGACGTCAGGTCGGGGTAGCCGCCCGCCGCACGCAGCTTCTCCATCAGGCTCTGCGTGAAGCCGTTCAGCCGGTCGACGTCCGGGCCTCGGATCGAGTACATGAGCGGCGTGAAGCGCGAGCCCATCGCGCTGAACCACGGAATGTGCTCCACGGCGAAGTCTCGAAGCGGGAGGCCGAGGCCGGCGATCACGCGGCGCGTGTCCTCCATCACCCGCGCCTGCGTCCGGGCGCGCGCGCTCTTGTGCGAAAGCTGCACGAAGAGCGTCGCCTCGTTGACGCGCTTCTGCATTCCGCTTCCGATCGTCGAGAAGACCGATTGCACGTCCGGCTGTGCGCGAAGTGCCTCCTCCACGGCTGCAACACTTGCTTGTGTTTGCGGCAGCGTGCTCCCGAGAGGGAGCTTCATCCAGACGCTGAATTCGCCTCGATCGGCCTCGACGATGAGATCGAGAGGGACGCCGCGCGCGATGAGCAGGCCGGCGATGATCGTGGCAGCGGCGATGCCGACGATCGTCGGCCGATGCGCGAGGCCCCACGCGAGAAGACCGCGATAGTGACGCTCGAGGCCTGCATACGCGCTCTCGAAGGCGTGATAGACCCTGCCGTGCGAATGGCTCACTCGCAGGAAGCGCGACGAGAGCATGGGCGTGAGCGTCAGCGCGACGACCATGGAGACCAGGACCGCGACCGTCACCACCAGCCCGAACTCGCGGAAGAAGCGGCCCATCATGCCGCCCATGAAGGCGATCGGGACGAAGACGGCGCAGATCGAGAGCGTGGTCGCGACGACGGCGAGGCCGATCTCTCGGGTTCCGCTCGACGCGGCATCGCGTGGCTCCTCGCCGAGCTCCATGTGCCGGTAGATGTTCTCGAGCACGACGATCGCATCGTCGACCAGCAGGCCGATCGAGAGCGAGAGCGCCATCAGGGTGAGGACGTTGAGCGTGAAGCCGAAGAAATAGAAGAACGAGAAGCTCGCGATCAGGGACGACGGAATCGCCGTCGCGGCGATCAGCGTCGAGCGTCCGCTGCGCAGGAAGGCGAGCACGACGAGGACGGCGAGCAGGCCGCCCCAGGCCATGTCGACGAAGACGTCGTCGACCGAGCTCTGGATGAAGCGCGCGAGGTCTTGCGTCTCGACCAGCTCGATGCCGGGCGGAAGCGTCTCGCGAATGCGCGAGAGCTCGGCCTTGATGGCGTTCGAGACGGCCACGGTGTTCTCGCCCGACTGGCGACGGATCTGCAGCGAGACGCCACGATCTCCGTCGAGGCGCGCGACGGTACGCTCCTCGGCCATGCCGTCTTCGACGGTCGCGACGTCGGCGAGGCGAACCAGTCGGCCGTCGCGTTCGGAGACGACCAGAGCGCCGAACTGGGCGGGGCTCGTGAGCTTGCCGCGCGTCTTGACGACGAACTCTTCGCTGTCCGTCTCGACGCGTCCTCCCGGCAGCTCGACGTGCTCGCGGCGCAGCGCGCCGAGGACGTCGTCGACGGCGAGCGCGTAGCCCGTGAGCCGGACGGGATCGATCCAGATGCGCACCTCGCGCGTGCGGCCGCCGACGAGCGTCACCGACCCGACGCCCGGAACGCGCTCGAGCCGGGGCTTGAGGCGCTTGTCGGCGAGCTCCGAGAGCGATCGGATCGACTGCGGTCCCGCGACGAGCACCGTCAGGATGGGCGACGAGTCGGGGTCCACGCGCGAGACGATCGGCGCCTCGATGTCGATGGGGAGCTCGCCGCGCGCCTCGCTCACCTTGTCGCGAACGTCCTGTGCCTTGCGGTGGACGTCCTGTTCGAGGTCGAACTCGACGAAGATCTGCGAGAGCGAGTCGCTCGACGCGCTTCGAAGCTTGCGGACTCCTTCGATCGAGTTGATCGCCTCCTCGAGCGGCTGCGTCACCGAGCGCTCGACGGTGTCGGGCGAGGCGCCTTCGAGCACCGTCACGACGGTCACCATCGGGAACTCGACGCGCGGGAACAGGTCGACGCCAAGACGCGGCATCGAGACCAGACCGAGTGCGACGAGGCCGCCGATCAGCATCACGGCAAAGACGGGGCGGCGGATCGAGACGTCTGCGATCTTCACGAGCGCGCCTCCGGACGTTCGGCGCGCACGACGCGGACGCGCTGTCCGGCGGCGAGCGACGAGATCGCCTCACCGACGATCACCTCCTCGCCGACGGAGACGCCCGAGACGATCTGCGCGGAGGACTCGGAGACGAGACCGAGGCGCACCGTCACGGGCACGGCGCGTCCATCGCGGATCACGAAGACCCGACTTTCTCCGTCCTCGCTCCGAACGGCCCTTCGCGGCACGAGCACGACCTCGCTGGCTCGCCGGGGCGTGATCTCGACGTGGACGAAGACGCCCGACTTGAGTGCGTGGTCGGGGTTCGGTACGGCCATCTTGACGAGATACGTTCGCGTCGCCGGATCGACGGCGTCGCTCACGCTCGTGACCTGCGCGTCGATCGGGTCGGCGAGACCCTGGACGCGCAGCGTTGCGTGATCGCCGATCTGCACCAGGTGGAGCTGACTCTCGGGAATCGCGACCCGCGCCTCGAGCAGCGACACCTCTTGCAGCACGACGACGACGGTTTGCGGCGCCGTACGCGCGGTCGTGCCCTCGTCGGCGAGCCGCTGGGCGACCGATGCGGCGTAGGGTGCGCGAGCGAGCGTGCGCCCGAGGGCGAGGCTCGCCAGCTCGACGGCCTGCGCCGCCTGCCGCTCGTGCGCGCGCGCCACCTCGAGCCCCGTTCGCAGCTTCTCGACCTGCTGCTCGGCCATGACGTCCTTGCGGCGCAGGGCGAGCGCGCGCTCGAGGTCGGACTCGACTTGCATGCGCTCCGCCTTCGCGAGGTCGGCTCCCGCACGCGCCTGTGCGAGCTGTGCCTCGTACGAGGAGCGGTCGATCTGGAACAGCGGGTCTCCCGCGGCGACGCGGTCGCCCACGTTCACGAAGACGCGCTCGATCCGTCCCTGCACCTCGGCGCCGATCTCGCTCTGGCGGCGGGCGACGAGACTTCCCGGCGCGGCCACCCGCGGCTGGATCGCGCCGCGTGAGACGACCGCCGTCTCGACCTCGATCGACGGATCGGCCGCCGCCACCGGAGCGGTCTGCGCCTGTTCGTGCGGAGCGCCGCAAGCGAGCGCGAGTCCCGCCAGCACGACCGCAGCACACGTCCTCCAGCTCGTCCACGTCATCCGCGTCATCGCTTCACCCCCAGCGCCCGATGCAGCAGCCGCCGTACGCCGGGCAGGCTGCGCACGAGGTCTTCCTCGCGGCCGCCGAGGTCGATCCAGCGAACGAGATGGCGGTAGAGCGTGCCGCCGACGAGATCGGCGCACGCTTCGGGATCTTCTTTCGGGATCTCGCGGCCGGTCATCGCGCGGCGAAGCCGTGCGACGATCGTCGCGTTGTGCTCGTCGCGCAGCCGGCGCCACTCGTCGCCGAGCTGCCCGGCCGTCCAGTCGCGGCCCTCCGTCACGCGAACGTAGAGGGCGAAGAACGCGCGGTGCTCGATCACGAAGCGCACCATCACGTCGACGAAGCGGTCGAGCGTCTCGCCGAGGGGCGCCGAGGCGGCGAGTGTCGCCCCGAGCGCCTCGTTGAGGGCCCGGCTGCTCGCCGTGATGACCTCCCGAAACAGGGCCTCTTTGCTCTCGAAGACGTTGTAGAGGTTGCCCGCGGAGTAGCCGGCGCGGGTTCCGATCTCCGCCATGGTGGCGCCCTCGAAGCCACGCTCGGCGAAGACCTGCTCGGCCGTCTCGAGCAGAGCCTGCCGGCGCGCGCTGCGCGCCCGCTCACGAGGAGGCGAGGCCGGTGTCGCGGTCATCGAGACTCTCTCGGGCCGAGTCCGGCCCCTCTTGAAGGAAAAATCAGAAAAATGGCGCTCGGCTCAGTTTACTGAATGGAAGTTCAGAGTCCAGCCCTGGCGCGCCCCGGGTGGCTCGCGCACTCTCGCCACCGGAGCCCGCATGCACTTCCGCACCGACGACCTGCGCATCGAGAATCTCAAGCCGCTGATTCCGCCGGCGATCCTCATGGAGGAGCTTCCCCTCGACGACGAGGGCTCGGCGACGGTCGCACGCAGCCGGGAGCAGGTCGCTGACGTTCTCACCGGCCGCGACGACCGGCTGCTCGTGGTCGTCGGCCCGTGCTCGATCCACGACCCGGCGGCAGGCCTCGAGTACGCCGAGCGCCTGCGCAAGATCGCCGACGCGCACCGCGCCGATCTGTTCGTCGTGATGCGCGTCTACTTCGAGAAGCCGCGCAGCACCGTCGGCTGGAAGGGCCTCATCAACGATCCGCATCTCGACGGGAGCTTCGCGATCAACCAGGGCCTGCGAAGGGGACGACGTTTCCTTCTCGACGTGACGCGCCTCGGCCTCCCGGCGGGCTGTGAGTTCCTCGACCCGATCTCGCCGCAGTTCCTCGCCGACATCGTCTCGTGGGGCGCGATCGGCGCCCGGACCTCCGAGAGCCAGATCCACCGCGAGCTCGCGTCGGGCCTCTCGATGCCGGTGGGATTCAAGAACGGGACCGACGGCAAGCTGCAGGTCGCGATCGACGCGATCCTGGCGAGCGCGCATCCGCACCACTTCCTCTCGGTGACGAAGCAGGGCGTGGCTGCGATCTTCGAGACCCGGGGAAACCCCGACTGCCACGTCATCCTGCGCGGCGGGACGGCGGGTCCGAACTACGGACCCGAGCACATCGCGCAGGCGGTCGACGCGCTCGCGCGGCTCGGCCTTCCGCCGCGCGTCATGATCGATTGCAGCCACGGCAACAGCGGCAAGGACCCGCGCCGGCAGCCCGAGGTCGTCCAGAACCTCGCCGAGCAGATCGCGGCGGGCAGCCGGCACGTCTTCGGCATCATGCTCGAGAGCTTCCTCGTGGACGGCCGGCAAGATCTCGAACCGGGCAAGCCGCCCGTCTTCGGCCAGAGCATCACGGACGCCTGCATGGGATGGGAGCGAACGCTGCCGCTGTTCGGACAGCTCGCCGACGCCGTCCGCGAGCGCCGCCGCACGGCATAACGCTTCCGCTCCGTCCTGCCGACAAGGTCCCTGACGCTACGGCGGGGCCTGCGTCGCCCCGCCGCATGCGAAGGAGAACGCATGGGCGGAGAGGGAGTCGCGTTCGATCGAGAAGCAATGCTGGCCGAGCTCGACGGCGACGAGGATCTTCTCGCCGAGCTCGTCGACACGATGAAGGCCGAGGCGCCGAAGCTGCTGCACGAGGTACGCGTCGCGGCGGATGCGGCCGATGCCGCGCTCGTCGCGCGCGCTGCACACACGCTGAAGGGAGCGGTCTCGAACTTCGGCGCCCGAGCCGCCGCCGACGCCGCCCTTCGCCTCGAGAAGATGGGTCGCACCGCAGACCTGACGGATCTCGCCGCCGCACTCGCCACGCTCGAAGCCGAGATGGCCGTTCTCGTGCGCGAGCTCGAGGCGGCCTGACGAGCGCCTCATCGCCGTAGCGCCAGCACGCTCGCGAGCAGGCCAAGAGCGGCGATCCAGCTCCCGGCGATTCGCACGCCGACCTGCACCCAGAAGGCGCGGAAGCGGTCCGTCACGGCGTTGGCCCATGCGCCGAGCAGGCCGGCGCCGACCGCGAGGCCGAGCGTCCACAGCACGGGCCGCGCGATCTGCGCGAGCTCGCCCTGCGTCGCGGCGTGCCCCTGCGCGATGCCGGCCACGGCGCCGAGCGCCATGGCCACGATCGCGGGCACCCGCAGGCGCAGCGCCACCATCGGCCCCACACCGAGCATGCACAGTCGCGGTCCCCAGAGCGATCCCTCGCCACCGACACCGAGCAGCGACGAGGCGCTGCCGAACGCGACTCCGGCCGCGAAGCTCGCGCACATCGTGAGGGAGGCGCGCGGCTCCTGGTGTGTCGAGAAGAGCGCGAGCGCCAGCGCCGCGAGCAGGAACTCGAGATGGTACAGCGGCTGAAGAAGGCCCTGGTAGAAATCGCCGAGGTTCGCGTCGCCGTGTGCGTGCGCCGGTGCGGCAATGGCCATCGACGCGAGCGCTGCCAGCGCCGCGCGGGCTACGCCCCGCCGAGGTGCCACGCGAACAGGACGCCGGCCATCGCGATCGCGGCGCCGCCGGCGCGCAGCAGCAGACTCCCGTTCGGAAGCTTCGTCACGAAGCCGATGCCGATCCCGGTCAGGTGAATGCATCCGGTCGCCAGCACGAAGCCCGCACTGAAGGCCATCGCGCTCGCGGCCTCGGGAAGCTCGCGACCATGCGCGTAGCCGTGAAAGACCGCGAAGAAGGCGACGAGCGCGGCTGCGAAGACGATTGGCGGCTTGCGGCCGATCGCGATCACGACTCCGAGCAGCAGCACCGAGAGAACGATCGCGGGCTCGACGGCCGGTAGCGGAGCGCCGAGGATCCCGAGCGCGCCGCCGACGGCCATGACCAGCGGGAACGCGACGGGCAGCACCCAGAGCGCCGGCATGCCGAGCTGCGCTCCCCACATGCCGACCGCGAGCATCGCGAGAAGGTGGTCGAAGCCGGTGATCGGATGCAGGAAGCCAGCGGCGAATCCGCTCGCCGCGTCTTGCTGCCCGGTGTGTGCGAGCGCCGAGGTCGCCACGAGGAGCGAAGACAGCGCGAAGAGCGGCAGCGTGAGACGCCGTACCGTTCGCTGTGGCCTCACTCGCCGGTAGAATCGGTCACGTCCCACGTCGATTCCTCCCGTCGTACGCGACCCTAGCACATCGGCGCCGACGCAGTTCGGAGTCGGGGCTGGCCGGCTCGAGGTCACGTCAGCATCTGCCCGCCGTCGACGACGAGCGTCGTCCCCGTGATCCAGCTCGCTGCGTCGGAGGCGAGGAAGACGACCGCGTTCGCGACCTCTTCGGGCGCGCCCAGGCGCTTCCACGGGATTCGCCGCAGCGTTCCCTCGTACATCTTCGGGTTCGCCTTCTTGATCAGGTCCCAGCTTCCACCCGGAAACTCGATCGCGCCGGGCGCCACCGTATTCACACGGATCTTCTTCGACGCGAGCGTCATCGCGAGCGACGTCGCGTGGCTGATGACGGCCGCCTTCGCGGCGCCGTAGGGCACCGTGACGCCGGCGCCGAGACCCGAGATCGACGAGATGTTCACGATCGCGCCGCCGCCCGCGGCCTCGATCCACGGCACGACCTTCCAACAGGCGCGAACGGTCGCCATCACGTCGACGTCGAAGCCGGCCTTCCAGCCCTGCTCGCCGTCCATGATGCCGAAGCCCGACGCGTTGTTGACGAGCACGTGTACGGCGCCGAGCGCCTCGTGCGCGCCGTCGAGGAACGCCTCGAGCGCGGCGCGGTCGGCGATGTCGCACGGGGCGGCGTGCACCTTCGCGCCGAGCGCGCGGACCTCGGCCGCCGTGCGGTCGAGCGCCTCCCGACCCCGCGCGCAGATCGCGATCGCGGCGCCTTCTCGCGCGAAGGCGAGGGCGATCTCGCGGCCGATGCCGCGGCTGGCGCCGGTGACGACTACACCCTTGCCGCCGAGTCCGAGATCCATCCCGCTCTCCTCTCTACGTCTGGTTCCCGATCGCTCCGCGCTCGCCCCGGCAACGCGCGGCTGCGATCCCCGAGCATGACGCCACCCGCAGTTGCCGCAAGACTCGCCGGGAGAGCGGCTCATGCCGCGCAGTGGAAGCCCGCGACACAATCTGCACGCCGCCTGCGGCCGGTGGACCGTGCGGGGTCCGTGCGCAGATGTGCCCGCAACGCCCCCGCCCGCCCGAGGTCTGGCGTCGTCCACCCGCGCTCTCGGGGTTGCTGGCATCCGGGTTGCATTCTCTCGGTGCGCCTCACTGGGAACTGGATACGCGGCTTTCTGAACACCATCCGGACCCGCAGGCCGGCGAGCGCCGGCAGCGCGGGGGGATGATGCGAAGGAAGTGCGCCCATGCCCCGCTCCCGGTCGCTGCTCCTGTCTCTGTGCGCCGCGCTCGGCCTGTCTCTCGCTCCCGTGACCGCCGGCGCGTTCACGATCGACACCACCGACATTGCGTCGTTCACGACCTTCGTCGACCTCGGCTACGCCACCGCGACGGCCGGAGGCGGCGAGTTCATTCACAAGGTCTCGGGCGGATACGACTCGGTCGGCATCTTCAGCGGCTACGAGTTCGGCGAAATCGACCTCTCGGGCCCCGAGTCGATCACGTTCGCGTTCACCGAGGCGCAGATCGTGACCGATCTCAGCCTCGGCAAGCTCTACGCCGCGTTCGAAGAGGACGACGTCTACGACGAGCAGGCGCTGGTGACGGCGACCTTCGCAGACGGCTCGAGCACGAGCTACGTGCTCGCGGTGACGAGTGGCACCACGGCCGCGTGGACGGGCGCCGGCACGGTGTCGAACGTCTCGCCGGGCACCTTCGGCATGGGCGGCGTGTGGAGCATCGCCGATCCGTTCGGCAGCGCTGCGGTGACGGCGATCACGCTCTCGCCGATCGGCCCCGACATGCCGGCGAGCTACCGGAACAACGACTACGGCTTCGTGTCGCTCTCGACGACCGTCGTGCCGGAGTCGGAAACCATGGCGCTCATGAGCCTCGGCCTCGCCGGCCTCGCGCTCATGGGACGCAAGCGGGCGAGCGCGTAGCCTGCGCGCCTCCCTGGGAGAGAGGCGCTCCGGTCGAACGACCGGAGCGCCTTTTTCTTCGTCGCATCACCGGATCACCGGAACAGCGCGCGTGCGAGGGCACTTCGGTAGCGCTGCGTGAGCGGGTGGTCGGCGCCGAGCAGCGCGAAGAGATCGATCATCGCGCGCCGCGCGGCCTCGTCGCGGTGCTTCGGATCGCGGCGCAGGGCGTCCAGCAGTGTCTCGAGCGCCTCCTCGTGCCGGCCGGCCGCGGCGAGCCCGAGGCCGAGGTCGACGCGTGCGTCGAGGTCGCCGTCGCACGCGGCGAGGCGCGCGCGCAGGCCAGCCTCGTCGAAGCCGGCCGCAGCGCCCCGCGTGCGAAGCGCGGCGGCGAGCCGATCGGCAGCTTCCGATTCCGGCAGACCCGGGCCGATGCGCTCGAGCAGCTCGAGCGCGGGCGCCGTGTCCTCGCGATCGCCCATGAGGGCTGCGAGTGCGAGGAGGGCGCCGGGATGCCGCGCATCGAGGGTGAGCGCTTCGCGATAACGACTCTCTGCTGTGTCGAGATGGCCGGCGTCGGCGAAGCGGCGGCCCTCGGCGACGAGACCGTCGGCGCGCGTGGGGAGCACCGCTTCGAGGAATCGCCGCACCGAGGCCTCTGGAAGCGCACCCTCGAACTGCGATACGACGCGCCCATCGCGCAGCGCGATCACCGTCGGGATGCTGCGTACGGCTAGAGCCCTCGCGGTGGCCGGGCTCTCGTCGACGTTCACCTTCACCAGCTCGAAGGCGCCGCCGTGCTCCTCGGCAAGGCGCTCGAGAATGGGGCCGAGGCTCCGGCACGGCGCGCACCACGGCGCCCAGAGGTCGACCACGACCGGCACGGTCTTCGAGCGCTCGATCGCCTCGCGCTCGAACGTCGCATCGCCTGCATCGTGAACGTTCGCCCCTGCGGCCATGTGCGAACCGTGCAGCCCGGCGGCAGCCGGGGCAAGGGGGGAGCGCCGGTCGTGGTGGCAGCCCCGGCACCCTCCGGGTAGGCTCGTCCGACCCGTGGGGTCCGCATGACAGCCGTCTCCGGGCGGGCCGAGTCCGGGCCTGCCGCTACGCAGGTCGCGGCGTCGCGGCGTCGGCCGACGTGGCTCGTCCCGGTCACGCTCGCCGCCTTCGCCGTGCTGGCCCTGCCCCTCGATCTCGCCGTCGTGCGCGGGGCGACGAGCGGGCACCTGCCGGGCTCCGTCGAGAAGGCCATTCGACTCTCCGAAGCCTTCGCCCACGGCGTCGGCGCGACGGTGATCCTGATCGCGGTCTTCCTGCTCGACCGCGCAAACCGTGCGCGAATACCGCGGCTCATCGCGGGGACCGTTCTCGGCGGCCTGCTGGCCAACGGCATCAAGCTGATCGTGTCACGAACGCGGCCGCGTGCGTTCGATCTCCACGGGAACGTTCTCGACAGCTTCAGCGGATGGTTCTCGCTCGGCCGGCTCCCGAGCCTTCAAGAAGGGTTTCCTTCGGCGCACGCCGCGACGGGCTTCGCGCTCGCCAGCATGCTCTCGTGGCGCTATCCGGCGGGACGCACGTTCTTCTTCGTGCTGGCGGCCGTCTCGGGCGCGCAGCGCATCGTTTCGGCGGCACACTTTCCGAGCGACGTTCTCTTCGGCGCCGCGCTCGGCGTTCTCGGCGCGTGGCTGTGCCTTCCGGGCGGTCTCGCGAGCGCGCCGTTCGACCGGATCGAGGCCCGCCACGGCGTCAGGCCTCGGGGCGATGGAGCTCGTAGCGGCGCTTGAGCCGCAGGAACGGCTTCTCGACGAGGACGTACGACGCGCTCGCCAGGGCGATGGTCAGCACGACGCCGAGCGCGAAGCGGCCTTCCGGCGGCAGCAGCGTTGCGTGACGGCCCGCCGACAGACCCCACGCGTGCCACAGATACATCGGATACGAGATGCGCCCGACGGCGCGCACGGCGGGGTGATCGAGCCAGCTCCACAGGCGCGTGTGCGTGAGCTGAATGGTCTGGACGAGCAGCACGGCGAGAAGAACGGCGTCGACCGTGAAGCCCGGACCATGGTGCCACGCATTCGAAATGCGCTCGCGCGAGATCCAGAGCAGCACGAGCGTCGCGAGCGGCAGGAGCTGAGACCGGGCGAGACGTGTCGCGATGCGCCGGATACGCTCGTCGCCGAGACCGACCGCGAGCAGACAGCCGATCGCGAGGTTGTCGAAGCGCGTATCGAACGCGTTGTACGCGTACGCCTCGTGAACGCCGAGCCCGAGATAGAGGACGCAGCGCCACGTCATGACGCCGACGATGATGCCGGAGAGCCACTTCGCGAGCGTACCGCGACCGTGCGGAGCGAGGGCGCGAAACAGCCACGGCCAGAGCAGGTAGAACTGCTCCTCCACGGCGAGTGACCAGCAGTGCGCGAGCGACGTGCTCGGATGTCCGAGCAGCGCATTGTAGTAGTTCATGCCGTACAGAAACGCCGCCGCCGCGAGGCCGAGCGTCCAGGGCGTCCCGAGGACGCTGTCCGCCACGAGCGACACCAGCAGGAACACGTAGTAGGCCGGGAAGATCCGCAGGGTTCGCCGGACGTAGAAGCGGCGAAGCGAGATGCCTCCCGTGTCGGCGCGCTCGCGCAGCAGGAGCCAGGTGATCAGGAAGCCGCTGAGGACGAAGAAGGCGCTCACGCCGAGGTCGCCCGGCGCGCGTCCGAGCGGCGAGTGCGAGAACATCACGAGGAGCACCGCCACCGCCCGGACGCCGTCGAGGGCGGGCAGATGATCGCGCTCCAGCATCTGCGCGAGATCGCGCTGTCCGGCCTCCGCCACGAACCCCTCCCTCGTCGGCGCTCACGGTATCGGATCGCCAGGCGGGGGAGTTCAGCGGGCTCGGAGCGGGGCCTGCGCCGGCGGGCCATCCCGCGTGCGAGGTCCGAGCGTTACCCTGCACGCGCCATGCGCGAAGCTCCGACGATCGAACGCATCGAGCTGTTCCCGGTGCACGTGCCCTTCCGCGCCGAAGTGCGCGAGACCATGGCGCGCTCCGAGGGCGGCCTCGGCATGGCAATTGCCGCCGAGGAGCCGTGGCAGGGTGGCGACTTCGTGATCGCACGCTTGACGGCGCAGGACGGAAGCCAGGGCGTCGGCGAGGCCTTCGTCTGGCTGCCCGAGACGGGCGTCTCGCCCGCGCAGGTGATCGACGCCGTGGCGGGCGGCCTCGCACGCTACGTTCTCGGCGCGAGTCCGTTCGACGTGGATGCGCTCCAGGCGCGCATGGACGCAAACGTCGCCCGCTGCGAGGTCGCGAAGGGCCTGCTCGACATGGCGTGCTGGGACCTCGCCGGACGAATCGCGGGGCGGCCCGTCTGCGAGCTGCTGGGAGGGCGCGTGCAGTCGCTCCCGCTCGCGGCACTCGTGCCGCTGTTGGACCCCGGCTCGATGGTTTCGCTCGCGCTCGCGTTCCAGAAGGGCGGAGTGCAGACCTTCCGCCTCAAGCTCGGGCGCGGCTTCGAGGTCGACCGCGCGATCGTCGCGCGCGTGCGCGACGCGCTCGGCGCGGCTGCTCGACTGCGCGTCGACTACAACCAGGCGTACGCGCCGGCGGAGGCGATCGAGGCGATCCGCGCCATCACGCCGTTCGGGATCGACTGCGCCGAGCAGCCCGTCGCAGCCGCGGACTGGCGCGGCATGGCGCAGGTGCAGCGTGCCGTCGACGTACCGCTCATGGCGCACGAAGGCTGCTTCTCGCTCGCCGACTTTCTCGCCCTCGCCGACCTCGGCGCCGTTCGCGTGCTCGGCGTCAACTCGGAGCGGCCGGGCGGCATCACGCTCGCGCTTCGTGCGATCGACGAAGCGGCACGCCTCGGCATGGGCGTCGTCCTCCACAATCAGCCGCTCGGAATCGCGTCGGCGGCGCAGGCCCACATCGGCGCCGCACGCGCAGACGCTCTCGGCCACGCGATGGAGCTCTTCGGGCACGTCATGCTCGAGGACGATCTCGTGACCGGCGCGCTCGACTGCTCGGGCGGCTTCGTCCGCGTGCCGGCCGCGCCCGGTCTCGGCGTAACGCTCGACGAGGAGGCGCTCGCGCGGTACGCGACCGCGCAAGCCGTCGTGATCGAGCCGCCGCGCTCGGTGTCGCGTGCGGACGTTCCGGCCGGCGGTGCGACCGCCGTTCGCGAGGCGCGTCCGTCCGACGTCGAGCGTCTCGTCTCGTTCAACCTCGCGATGGCGAAGGAGAGCGAGAGTCTGGCGCTCGATCCCGCGACGCTGCGTGCCGGCATGACCTCGCTGCTCTCCGACCCGACGCGCGGGCGGACATTCGTCGTCGAAGAGGCGGGCGAAGTGGTGGCGACGCTCATGCTCACCACCGAGTGGAGCGACTGGAGAAACGGCTGGTTCTGGTGGATCCAGAACGTCTACGTCCATCCCGGGCACCGGCGCCGCGGACATTACCGCCGGCTGCACGAACACGTCCGCGATCTTGCGGCCGGCGAGCCGGACGTCCACGGCCTTCGTCTCTATGTCGAGTGCGAGAACGACGGCGCCCGGCAGACCTACGACAGACTCGGAATGGTGGAGACGCGGTACCGGCTCTACGAAGAGACGACGCGGCGCCGCTAGCGTCGTTTCGAGCGGAATCAGCCGCCGAGCAGACAAGCGGCGGCGCGGCTCGAGAGACCGACGCCGCGGCGGCCCATTCGCAGCGGGTGTCGGTCGCAGCCGTTCGTCAGGTAGACGAACGAGATCCCGGTCTCGGGATCCGCCCACGCGACCTGCCCGCCGGCGCCCATGTGGCCGAAGCTGCGCGGCGAGTTGGTGTGCCCGAAGCCGAGAAAGACGCGGCTCTCGTCGCCGGCGACGACCATGCCGAGCGCGCGGTTGGCCGGCTTGCCGAGCATGGGATCGAGCATCGCTCCCGTGCGGACGCGAAGGGCGTCTGCGAGCGTCGCTGCGTTCCACACGCGGCCGCCCGCGTGCTCGCCGAGATCGCGGAGCAGCGCCTGGTAGAAGAGCGCGAGCTCGCCGGCGTTCGTCACTGCGCCGCCTCCGGGCGCGCCTGCCTCGCGAACGAACGGCTGGTTGAAGGCTTCGAGCGCCTGCTCGGTCACTTCGCTGGCCGGGTCGACGGGAAAGCCCAGTCGCGCGAGCTCGTCTGGCGAGAGCGCCTCGCCGACGTGCACGATGTCCGCCAGCCGTTCGTGCTCGCTCGGTGGAAGGCCGACGTGGAAATCGCCGAGGCCGAGCGGTCCCGCGATGCGCGAGCGGACGAACTCACGGCACGGCATGCCGCTTCGCCGCTCGACGATCTCGGCGATCACCCACATGGTCGAGGTCGGGTGGTACTGCATTCGCGAGCCGGGCTCGAAGTCGAGTCGCCAGCGCGCGAAGCGCGCGAGCCGTGCGTCGCGATCGTTCCAGGTCTCGGGAGGCATCGGCGCGTTCGGAAAGCCTGCCGTGTGCGTGAACAGATGCTCGACGCGAACGGCCTGCTTGCCATGGGTTCCGAATCCCGGAACGACGTCGGCGACGTGCTCACTTTCGCCGAGGTTGCCCTCCTGGATGAGGATCCATGCCGCCGCCGAGGTGATCGCCTTGGTGCAGGAGTAGATGACGTACAGCGTCTCGTTCGTCGCCGGTGCGGGGCGCCCGCCGTGCGTCACGCTCCCGAAGGTCCGCATCCCGGCGATCCGCCCGCTGCGTGCCACGGCCACTTGCGCGGACGGAAGCAGCCCCTCTCGCACCTCGCGCGCCGCGCGTTCGAACACGGCGTCGAGCTTCTCGGGATCGATTCCCACGGCCTCGGGCGACTCTGAAAAGTGTCGACTGTCCGGCACCGGATCACTTCCTGCGCTTGAAGCTGTAGTCGATGAGATCGGTCGTCGACGCGACGCCACCCGAATCGGTCGCCTGCCGGACGAGACCGATTCCGGCGGCGTACCACGAGGTCTTGGTCGCCTGTGCGCCGCCCTGTGCGATGCGCACGACGACCTTCACCGCGTCGAAGCGTCCGGCAGGTGTCTCGACCCGCTCGCTCGGGAGGACCTCGCTCGCTTCCTCGATCCGGATCCCACCTCGCCCGGTTCCGCTCCACTGCCAGCTCGCTCCGGGCCGAAGCGGATACTGGAGGATCGGACGGGGCGGATCGAACGAGGCCCTGCCGCCGCTGCCGAGGTACTCCTCGTCGACGAGAAGCACCGATCCGGGCGGCTTCACGTACCGGTCGCGAATCAGTGGATTCGGGTTCGACAGCTCGACCGTACGGCGCAGCAATCCGTCGGCGCGTTTGTCTTCGGAGATCACTGCGAGCGTGAACTCCGAGATCGCGCCGCTGGCCTGCGTCGATCGGTACTTCCACCAGTCGTTCACGCGCAGCGGGAAGTAGTCGGGCGGCGGCTTTGGCTTCGCGGACACCAGGACGACGGCGAGCAGTGCGAGCGCCAGGGTCACGAGCGCCGTCTGACGAGACCCGCGGATCATTGCGGCTCCTTTCGGGCGTCACTGTAGACAGGATTGCGTCCGGTGCACGGTCCCTTCGGGGTCGCGCCGAGCCGGCCGATCCGCTTTGATCTCCCGTGGTGCAGCGAGCCGGCGCATGAAAATCGTCCTGCTCTACCTCGTCCTCGTCGGGCTTCCTGTGCTGGGCGTCGTGGGAATCCTGCGGCTCGGAGGCCGCCTCGGAGCGCCGCCGGACATCGGCGGCGTGTGGCGCGCAGAGATCGCTCCCGCAGCCCAGCTCGTCCCGCCGTGCGTCGAGCTGGCCCCCGACGCACCGGCCTTCGACGTCGAGCAGTCGGGTGTGCACGCGGACGTGACGCTCAATGATCCCGCGCGAACGCGGCTCGAGGCGATCCTTCGGGGAACGCGCCTGTGGGGCCGCGCCGCGAGCCTTCCGATGCTCGGCACCGCACGAGCGGCGTGTCCGCAGGCCCCGCTCGAGCTCGCAGCGGACTTCATCATGGACGGACGCGTCGCACAGCTCGCCGGCCAGCTCTGGGCCGGAGGCTGCGCCGCGTGCGCGCCGGTCTCGTTCCGCGCCGAGCGCGTCTCGGGCGATCGCTGAGGGCGACGGCGCGTGTCCCTGCTCATCCTCATGCTGCAGATCGCCGTCATCCTCTCGACGGCGCGCGTTGCCGGCTTCGTCTTTCGCCGCATGGGACAGCCGCAGGTCATGGGCGAGATGGTGGCGGGCTTCCTGCTCGGCCCATCGCTGCTCGGCTGGGCGGCGCCCGAGCTCTCGGGCCGGCTCTTCCCACCCGGTAGCCTCGCGAACCTGGGCCCTCTCAGTCAGGTTGGCGTCCTGCTCTTCATGTTCCTCGTCGGCCTCGAGCTCGATCCCAGGCTGCTTCGAAACCGCGGGCGGGCTGCGATCGTCACCAGTCACGCGAGCATCGCGGTACCGTTCTTGCTCGGCGCACTGCTCGCCCTGCATCTGTACCCGCGCCTCTCGGACCGCAGCGTACGCTTCGACGAGTTCGCGCTCTTCATGGGCGCCGCGATGTCGGTGACGGCCTTCCCCGTCCTGGCCCGCATTCTCGCCGAGCGCAACCTGCTGCGAACGCGCCTTGGCGTCATGACGATCGCCTGCGCTGCGATCGACGACGTGACGGCGTGGGTGATCCTCGCCGCCGTCGTCGCGCTCGTTCGCAGCGAGGCCGGGGATCAGCCGCTCGTCTTCACGCTCGTCGGATCTGCGGTCTACGTGTTGGCAATGATCTACGCCGCACGGCCGGCGCTTCGCCGGCTCGAGGCCTACTACCACAGCCGCGGGCGACTCACGCAGGACATGCTCGCGATCGTCCTCGTCGCGCTCGCACTCTCGGCGTACGCGACCGAGTGGCTCGGCATCCATGCTCTGTTCGGCGCGTTCGTCCTCGGCTCGATTCTGCCGAAGGACTCGGGCTTCGTTCACGAGCTCGGAGAGAAGCTGCACGACGTGACGGTCGTCTTCCTGCTGCCGCTGTTCTTCGCCGTCACCGGACTTCGAACGAGCCTTGGTCTCGTGAGCGGCGCCGAGATGTGGATCGCTTGCGCGCTCATCATCCTTGCCGCCGTGATCGGAAAGTTCGGCGGCTCCGCGCTCGCAGCGCGCCTCACGGGACTCGGATGGCGCGAGGCCAGTGCCCTGGGTGCCCTCATGAACACGCGCGGTCTCATCCAGCTCGTGTTCCTCACGGTGGGCCTCGAAATCGGCGTCATCTCGCCCGCGCTCTTCACGATGATGGTGCTGATGGCGCTGGTGACGACGTTCATGACCTCGCCACTGGTCGAGTGGATCCATCCTGCGCGACGGATCCGTGAAGAAGCGCTCGGTGTGCCGGAGGACGTCAAGGCCTTCACGGTGCTCGTTCCCGTGGCGCTCCCGTCGGCGGGGCCCGAGCTGCTGCGAATGGCGGCGAGTCTCGCCCCGTCGGACCGCGACCGCATCTATGCGCTGCACCTGCTCCCGGCGGCCGACCAGGCGATGCTCGATCCAGGCCGGCTCACCCGTCCTGCCGAGAGCGAGACGCTCCAGCCGCTGCTGGCGGCTGCGGCCGATCAGGGGACGAACGTGCGTCCGCTCACGTTCATGAGCCAGAACATCGGGCGGGACATCGTCGAGGTGGCGTACGCCAAGCGCGCCGATCTTCTTCTCATGGGCTGGCACAAGCCCGTCCTGCGCCAGAGCATTCTCTCGGGGACGATCTACGACGTGATGACGACGGCGCGTTCCGACGTGGCCGTATATCTGCCGCGACACTTTCGCCCGTGGCGCCGCGTGCTCGTTCCCTATCTCGGATCGGCGCACGATCTCGGCGCTCTCGATCTCGCGCGGCGCATCGCCGCGCAGGAAGACGTCGAGCTCACCGTGCTCCACGTCGTACGCCCGACGCCGGCACCGCCGCCCGCGCCCCCCGGTCTCTCGCTCGAAGACCTCGCCGACTCCTCCGCGATCACGGTGCGGATGGTGATGAGCCAGGAGCCGATCGAGACCGTGGTCGAAGAGGCGCGGAGCGGATACGACCTCGTCGTGATCGGCGTCTCGGAGGAGCTGGGCTTGCAGCCGACGTATCTCGGTACGAGCCATGAGCGCCTCGCGAGCGAGTGCCCGGCCTCGATGCTGATCGTTCACAAGCGGGGGGTTGCGTAGCTGCCGGTCCTCTGCCGGGGCCGCGCGGCGCACGGGCGCAGGACTCCGCATGCTGTACGCTGGAGCGGCTGCGCCAGGAGATGCCGTGCGGCCCCCCCTCCGATCCGCTCTCGTCACGACCGTATGCGCTCTCGCCGGGAGCCTCGCGCTCGCGGGGTGCTTCCGAGAGTTCGAGTGGCAGGGGCGCGCGCCGGACGTTCGTACCGAGCGCCTGTGCGACGAGGCGGCCGATCCCGATCACGCGGCCGACACGACCTTCGTCCACTGCACGATCGAGGGGGACTCGTTCGCGACGACTCCTCCCGCTCCGAAGCGCGAGATCGTGGTTCTCGCCTACAACATCGAGCGCGGGTTCGGGCAAGACGCGCAGCTCGATCTGCTGCTGCACGACCCGGCCGTTCCCGTGCCCGACGTGCTGCTGCTCTCGGAAGTCGATCGCGGCTGCCGCCGCACGCAGTTCCGCAACGTGGCGCGGGACTACGCGCAGGCCTTCGGCGGCTACTACGTCTACGCGACCGAGTTCGTCGAGCTGCCAGGAGACCGGGGCGAGACGGGTCCGTACGATCCGCCTCTGTGCGAGCACGGCAACGCCATCGTCTCGCGCTGGCCACTCGCGAACGTTCGTCAGATCCGCTTCGCGCAGAACCGGAGCTGGTACACGCCGGTGGGTCATCCGAACCCCGACGAGCCCCGTCTCGGAGGCCGCGTTGCGATCGCGGCGGACATCCGGATCGCAGACCATCTGCTCCGCGTGTACGCCGCGCACCTCGAATCGAACCCGCCCCTCGCCGTGCGCGACGCGCAGGTCCGCGAGATCCTCGACGACGCGAAGAGCGTCTTCTGGCCGGTCGTGGTGGGCGGCGACCTGAACACCTACGAGATGGTCTTCGCAATCCATGGCGGCTTCGAAGACCAGAACATGCAGGCTTTCCGCGAGGCGGGCTTTCGCGATGCGCACGCAGCGCTCTCCCTCGCCGAGCGAACGACGGCCATCGACCAAATCGCACTCGTGATCGACCTTCTCTACGCGCGCGGTGTGAAGACCCTCGCGCCGGGTATCTGCCCGGGGGCGCGCTGCGACGCGCTCTCGGATCACCGCCCCGTGTGGGCCACCGTGGCGCTCGCGTGCGACGCACCCGACCCCGACTGCGACGGCGTCGAGGACCCGGCCGATCTGTGCCCCGGCTGGTGGAACCCCGAGCAGGCCGACGCCGACGCCGACGGGATCGGAGACGCGTGCCAGACGCGGGTGGCGCCGTAGGCGGCGCCCGCGACGCGCCTCCTCAGTGTCGGAGCGGCTCCACGGCGTCCACCGAGATTCGCCGCGCCTCGGCGATCAGATCGGGACCGAGAGCCGTGGCGCCGATCGACGCTGCGAACTCGGCACTCGCGCCGAGGAGTGCGAGCCGAACGCGGATCGCGAGCCGCCGCAGCGCGGTCGCGTCGTGGTGCCCGTACCGATCGCCTTCCGAGAGACCTACCACCGCCAGACGCGGCCGTAGCTGCTCGATGGCCAGCCGTAG
Organism: Deltaproteobacteria bacterium; assembly: GCA_020849175.1. Classification (GTDB taxonomy): domain Bacteria; phylum Myxococcota_A; class UBA9160; order UBA9160; family UBA9160; genus MYXO. Next base: position 1,845 of record JADLGR010000302.1, on the reverse strand, counting down.
CGTCTCGATCGGCGCCTCCGTCCCGAGGTAGATGATCCTCCAGCCACGACGCCGGAGCGCGAGGCCGAAGCCGATTGCCTCGAACTCACGCGGGAGACCGGAGGCCGCGCTCAGGACCGCTCGTGGGCCGTCCCCCTCCGCCCAACCACGCGCTACCCGAAACAGGCATTCCTCGAGTACCCCGCGGACGAACTCGCATCGGGCCGCGTGCTCCCGGCTCGTCTCGGGCCGCTCTTCGGCGAGGCGACGCAGGAGCAGTGGCAGGATCTCGACCGCCACCACGTCGATGCCATGCCAGTGGGAAAGGCCGTCGAAGACGTCGCGCGCCGCTGCGGCATCATACGCCTCGAGCGTGGAGCGCAGCGCCGCGGCCGCCGCGGTCCACGGGCGGCGCACACCGCGCCCCACGCCCTACCCGGCGAGCCGCTCGGAATCGCTCGCGAGCAGGTAGACGAGCTCCGCCTGCCGCTGCGTTGCCGTCTTCGCGTAGATGCTCTTCAGATGGAAGCGGATCGCGCAGACCGTGACGCCGAGCGCCTGTGCCACCTCCGCATGATTCAGCCCCGTCGCTATTCGGGCCGTGACCTCGGCTTCGGTTCGCGTGAGACCGAAGGCCCTGCGCAGCGCATCGGTCGAGATGCCAGCGCCACGGTCGGGATCCTTCACGTAGACGAGCGCCTGGGACTCGAGAAGATCACCATGCGCCGCTCCTCCGGTGACCCCCGCGACCTCGACGAGGAGTGGCGATCGACCCGATCGTCTCTCGACCGAGAGTGAGAACGTCTCGGAGGTCGCTGCGCCGCGCGCCTCTCCCACCGCCCAGTGGATCGCCTCGTGGAGACGCCGACACTCCGAGCGGTTCGCCGTCGAGAGACGACCCGAATCGCAGTAGAGGCCATCTCCCTCTTCGAGAATCTCGTTCGCGCGCCGGCTGCAGTCGATCAACGCGGCGTCCGCGTCGACCAGGATCACCCCCATCGGGAGGCGCTCTCCGAGGGCTGCCGCTGCGGCGCTCCGGATCCGACTCCGTTCGCGATCGCGCTCGATCACGATCGCACGAGCGAGGTGAGGCGCCACGGCACGAGCGAGATCCCAGTCTCTCTCAGCGAAGGGAGAAGCACCGCGCAGGCGCACCATCTCGATGAGCGCCGCATGGCCCGGCTCACGGATCAACGTGACGACGAGGCCACGCTCGGTCTCATGGCGCTCGCGCCATGCGGTGGGCAGCTCCTCGAAGGGACGCTCTCCGAGCGGAAGGAGCGCTCCGATCTCGTCAGCCTCGAGCGCTGTCAGAGACTCGTACGCGCGCAGACGCGCCCTGCAAGCAGAAGACTCCGTGACGCGCCGCCAATCGACTCCGTCGGGAAGACCGGCCGTGCAGACGACGGCCGCTCGCGTAGACGAGGGAGTGCGACGCCAGAGCAGCACAGACTCGGCGCCGAACGCCATCCGCACGGCGGCAAGCACTGCTTGCCACCGATCGAGATCGATCGCGGCCTCGTAGATGGATCCGATGAGCGACGGGACGAGTTCGTCGATCGTCATGGAGCACCCCTTCCCGGGAACACGCAAGGCGAATTCTACTCCTCGTCTCCGACGGTGAGGCTATCGATATCGATAGAATCTGCGACACGAATGGGGGGCGTGAAAACTCCCATCTCGACGACAGTTTTCGATCGACACGCTGTCGTGTGCTTCGTCGTCCCGCACGTGAGTGTACGCTCTATCACTCGTGGTAGGGACACCACGCCGTCACGCACGAGATGATCCGCTTCGGGAAGGGGAGATGGCTTCGCGTCGTCTCCTCGTCGTCGAAAAACCCGAAGAGGAGATCTCTCATGTCGT
>JADLGR010000301.1 GCA_020849175.1 Deltaproteobacteria bacterium | reverse complement strand
CTCGGGCGGCTCGGGCACCTGGGACGTCCTCGCCACGTACGGCCGGGTCTACTTCACGACCTACTTTGGCCCTGCGGGCTCGGTCGATCCCGCGTCCGGCGAACTCGCGAGCTTCGATTCGCTCGGCACCGGCCTCAACGAGCTGGCGCCCGGGCCGCAGGGAACGATCCTCGCCTCCCGGTATGGCGCGGCGGGCGGCGGTCCGGGCTCGGTCGTCCAGATGACGCCGCGAGGCGACCTCGTAGCCGAGCATCCGCTGGGCGCGCCGGAAGGCTTTCTCGCGGCGCCGAAGACGGTGGCCTGGGACCCGGTGCGGGGTGAGATCTGGGTGACGGTCGACCTCGTCTCGCGTTCGGGCGGTCCGACGACGACCGACGCGAGGCGCCTCTCGGCAGACGGGCGAGAGATCGAGCGCGTCACCGAGCCCGAGATCCAGTTCGTCGCCTATGGGAGCGACGGAACGGGATACCTTGCGGCGCGCTCGGGAGCGGTGCTCGCCTTGCTCGTGCTGGAGCCGCAGATGACTGGCCCGCCGCTCGCCGCCGCGCGCCGGATCACGCTCGACCGCAGCTTTCCGGCGGCGCTCGACTTCGTTCAGGACATCCACCCAGCGAGCGACGGCCGCGTGGTACTCACACGCTGGAGCGGAAGAGTCCACGTCGTCAGCCTGCCGGGCGGCGAGATCGATACGATCGATCTCCCACGCGAGCGCGGGAAGGGTCTCTACTACAGCGGCGTGCTCTTTGGACGGCGCCTGTGCGTGACGTACTGCGAGCAGATCGACGTCGTGTGCGCCGAGCTGCCCTGATCGCTCGCCGCACGACGGGCCTTCGGTAAGCTCCCGTCGTGTACGCAGAGCGGCGACGGCGATTCCTCGAGAAGATGGGGCCGGACTCGGTCGCGCTGCTGTGCGGAGCGAGGCTTGCGACTCGCTCGGCCGACACGCAGTTCCCGTTCCGTCAGGACAGCGACTTCCACTATCTGACGGGCTTCGACCACCCGCACGCGGTCGCCGTGCTGCGCACGGACGGCGGCCCAGCCTTCACGCTCTACGTCGAGCCGCGCCAGCGCGACGCGGAGACCTGGACCGGGCATCGGCCCGGCGTCGAGGGAGCGGTTCGCGACTACGGCGCCGACGAGGCGCATCCGATCGAAGAGCTGTCGGGCCACGTTCCCGGGCTGATCGAGCGCGCTCGGCGACTGCTCTTCATCCTCGGTCGCGACGCCGCGCTCGACGCGAGGCTGACCGAAACTCTCGAGCAGATGCGACTGCGCTCGCGCACGGGCGTCGTGCCTGCCTCCGAGATCGCCGACCCGCGAGCGATCCTGCACGAGATGCGCTTGTTCAAGGAGCCCGCCGAGATCGAGATCATGCGCCGCGCGGCAGCCATCACGCTCGCGGCGCATCGCGCCACGGCCCCCGGCGCACGGGCGGGCCGCTTCGAGTACGAGCTCGAGGCGATGCTCGAGTACCACTTCCGCAAGCGCGGCGCGTCGGGTCCGGCCTACGGAACGATCGTCGGCGGCGGCGCGAACGCGACGGTTCTCCACTACGTCTCCAACCGCGCGCGGCTGCGAGACGGCGATCTCGTGCTGATCGACGCGGGCTGCGAGCTCGAGGGCTACGCCTCCGACGTGACACGCAGCTATCCGGTGGGCGGGCGCTTCGAGGGGCCCGGCGCCGCGATCTACGACATCGTGCTCGAAGCGCAGGAGGCGTCGATCGCGGCCGCGAAGCCGGGGGCGACCCTCGAAGACGTCCACACCGCCGCGGTCCGCAGGCTGACCGAGGGCATGGTCTCGCTCGGCCTTCTCGCCGGCGAGGTGGACGGCCTCGTCGAGAGCGGCGCCTACAAGGCCTACTACATGCACCGCACCAGCCACTGGCTCGGCCTCGACGTGCACGACGTCGGCGCCTACACGTGCGAGGGTCGACCGCGCGCGCTCGAGCCCGGTATGGTCTTCACCGTCGAACCGGGCCTGTACGTGCGAATGGACGAAGAGAAGGCGGACCCGCGGCTCCACGGCATCGGCGTCCGCATCGAAGACAATCTTCTCGTGACGGCCGACGGTCACGAGAACCTGACCGCGGCGATCGCGAAGCGTCCCCGGGACGTCGAGGCGTGGGTCGTCGGGAGCTGACGGGGACGCATCCATGGCCGACATCGAATCCCTCCTGCGCGAGAAGCGCGTGTTCAAGCCCGACCCTGCCTTCGCCAAGCAGGCGAACTGGGGCCCGAAGAAGCTGGCCGAGCTGCGACGCCTCGCAGCCCGCAGCCCGGAGCGTTTCTGGGAGCGAATGGCGAAGGAGTACGTCTCCTGGTTTCGACCCTGGAAGAAGGCGCTCGACTGGAAGCCGCCCTTCGCGAAGTGGTTCGTCGGCGCACAGACGAACGTCTCGTACAACTGCATCGACCGACATCTCGAAGGCGAGCACGCCTGGCGCCGCAACAAGGCCGCCATCATCTGGGAGGGCGAGCCCGGCGACTCTCGCGTCCTCACGTTCGCCGACCTCCACCGTGAGGTCTGCAAGTTCGCGAACGTTCTGCTCGCGCAGGGCGTCAAGAAGGGTGACCGCGTCGCGATCTACATGCCGATGATCCCGGAGATCGCGATCGCGATGCTCGCCTGCACGCGGATCGGTGCTCCACACACCGTCGTCTTCGGAGGCTTCTCGGCCGATGCGCTGCGCGACCGCATCGTCGATCTCGGCGCGAAGCTCGTCGTGACGGCCGACGGCGGCTGGCGGCGCGGCAAGATCGTCGAGCTGAAGGACGCCGTCGACGAAGCGGTTGCGGGGACGAAGGGCGTCGAGCGCGTGATCGTCGTCCGACGAACGGGAGAGCCCGTCCCGATGAAGGCCGGCCGCGACCTGTGGTGGCACGACGTGATGGCGCAGGCGCCGGCCACCCGGCCAGCCGCGAAGCTCGACGCCGAGCATCCGCTGTTCGTCCTCTACACCAGCGGATCGACGGGGAAGCCGAAGGGCATCCTGCACACGACCGGCGGCTATCTGACGCACGTCGCCGCCACCACGCACGCGATCTTCGACCTGAAGGAGAGCGACACGTTCTGGTGTACGGCTGACGTCGGATGGGTCACGGGGCACTCGTACGTGCTCTACGGCCCGCTCGCGAACGGTGCGACCACCGTGATGTACGAGGGAGCTCCCAACCATCCGGGCCTCGACCGCTTCTGGGCGATCATCGAGAAGTACCGCGTCAGCGTGCTGTACACGGCGCCGACGGCGATCCGCACCTTCATCCGCTGGGGTGACGAGCATCCGAACCGTCACGATCTTTCGTCGCTGCGACTGCTCGGGACGGTCGGTGAGCCGATCAATCCCGAAGCGTGGATGTGGTATCACCGCGTGATCGGAAAGAAGCGCTGCCCGATCGTCGATACGTGGTGGCAGACGGAGACGGGTGGCGTGCTCGTGTCGCCGCTGCCCGGAGCAGTCGCGACCAAGCCGGGCTCGTGCACCCTGCCGTTCCCCGGAGTCGAGCCGCGCGTGGTCAATGTGGCGGGCGAGCCGACCAAGCCCGGGCAGGGCGGCTTCCTCACGCTCCAGAAGCCGTGGCCGGGAATGCTGCGCGGCATCTGGGGCGACGCCGCGCGCTACCGCGAGCAGTACTGGAGCCGCTATCCGAAGGTCTACTTCACGGGTGACGGCGCCCAGTGCGACGAGGACGGCTACTTCTGGGTGATGGGGCGGGTCGACGACGTGATGAACGTCTCGGGCCACCGCATCGGAACGATGGAGGTCGAGAGCGCGCTCGTCTCGCATCCCGGCGTCGCCGAGGCCGCAGTGGTCGGCCGCCCTGACGAGATCACGGGAACGGCCATCGTCGCCTTCGTCACGCCCAAGAGCGGCACGCACGCGAACGCCACGCTGCGCGAGACGCTCCGCAGCCACGTCTCGCGCGAGATCGGCGCACTCGCGCGGCCCGCGGAGGTTCGCTTCACCGATGCGCTGCCGAAGACGCGATCGGGCAAGATCATGCGCCGACTGCTACGCGACGTGGCGTCGGGCAAGGAGACGGTGCAGGACACCACGACGCTCGAGGATCTCTCGGTCCTCGCGCGACTTCGCGGGCAGGAAGAGGCGTAGGCCGCGCGCCAGGCTGCGCGGCACGCTCGCCCGACCGACATGCCCCGTACCGACGCACACGGCGCACGCAGACTCGACGAGGGGATGCCTGTACCCGGAGCCGCGCTCCTCAGCCGCCTGCGAGGAGGCTACGGGTGGAGTGACCTCGGGGCCGACGCGCTGGCCGGAGTCGTGGTCGGAATCGTCGCACTGCCGCTCGCGATGGCCCTCGCGATCGCGAGCGGCGTTCCGCCGCAGCACGGCCTGTACACCGCGATCGTCGCCGGCGGCGTGATCGCGCTGCTCGGGGGGTCGCGCTTTCAGGTCTCGGGACCGACGGCCGCGTTCGTCGTCCTGCTCGCGCCCATCTCGTCGCAGTTCGGTGTCGGCGGCCTGCTCGTCGCAACGCTCATGGCGGGGCTGATCCTCGTCGTTCTCGGTGCCGTCCGGATGGGAGGCCTCATCCAGTTCGTTCCGCACCCCGTGACGACGGGCTTCACCGCGGGTATCGCCGTCGTGATCGCGACGCTCCAGGTGAAGGACTTCGCCGGCCTCGACATTCCGCAGATGCCGTCGCACTACGCCGAGCGAGTGGTCGCGCTCGTGAGCTCGCTGCCGACGGCGCGCCCCGGCGAGATCGGAATCGGAGCCCTGACGCTCGCAGTCCTCTTGCTCTGGCCTCGCCTCACGAAGCGCATTCCGGCGCCGCTCGTCGCGCTCGGCGCCGGCGCACTGCTCGCGCTCGGCCTGCAGCAGATCTTCCCCGACTTCCATGCCGACACGATCGCGACGCGCTTCTCGTTCGAGCAGGACGGCGCGAGCTTCCCGGGCATCCCACGGCTGCCGCCGCTCTTCGCCATGCCGTGGTCGTGGCCCGACGCGACCGGCCGGCCGTTCGTCCTGTCCTGGGATCTCGTGCGAAGCCTCGCGCCGTCGGCCCTCGCGATCGCTCTTCTCGGAGCGATCGAGTCGCTGCTGTCGGCAGTCGTGGCCGACGGCATGACGGGAACGCAGCACGATCCCGACACCGAGCTGCTCGCGCAGGGCGTCGGGAACGTGCTGGCGCCGTTCTTCGGAGGGATCGCCGCGACAGGCGCGATCGCTCGGACGGCGACGAACATTCGCTATGGCGCCCGCTCGCCGCTCGCATCATTGTTCCATGCCCTCTTCGTGCTGGCCGCAGTGATCGCCGCCGCACCGCTGCTCGGTCATCTGCCGATGGCCTCGCTCGCAGCGCTGCTGCTCCTCGTCGCGTGGAACATGAGCGACGTGCGGCACTTCGGGCACACGCTTCGAGTCGCTCCCAAGAGTGACGTCTTCGTACTGCTCACGTGCTTCGCACTCACCGTGGTCTTCGACATGGTCGTATCGGTGAGCGTTGGCGTCGTGCTCGCCGCGCTGCTCTTCATGCGACGCATGGCCGAGCTCTCGACCGTGACGCTCGTCGGCAAGGGGCACGCCGCGCTCTCGCCTCCGCTTCCGTCCGGCGTAATCCTCTACGACATCGCCGGTCCGCTCTTCTTCGGCGTCGCCCAGAAGGCGATGAGCGCGCTGGCGCAGGTCGCACAGGGAGTCCGCACGGTCGTCCTCGACGTGCGCGACGTGCCGGCGATGGACGCCACCGGACTCGTGAACCTCGAGTCCGCGCTCCAGCGCCTGCACCAGAGCGGCGTGATGGTGATCCTCGGCGGAATCCAGCCCCAGCCCGCACGCGTGCTCGCGCGCGCCGGGATCGAGAGCGAGGACGGCCGGCTCGTGCTGTGCGAGAGCTTCGACGACGCGATCGCCCTCGCGCGGCTGCTCGTTCCCGGGGCGCCACCGCCGGCCGATACGAGCGGTGCAGCGCGATAGCGCGCACGCACCGCCTTCGGCCCGGACTCCCGCCGCCGATCACGGAAGCGAAGACCGGGACGTACTTCCCCGCTTTCGGCTCAGGGATTGCTGGAGCGGCGGCCGATGAACCAGGTGCCGTCCGGCTCGCGGGTCAGCTCGATGCTCTGTCCGAGAGCGGGCTGATCGCCCGGCGGCTTGCTGCCGGTCAGGGTCTCGCAGATGGTTCGGATCACGCCCTTGTGGCCGACGATGAGGGCGGAGTGGCCGGCGGTGCGGCCGATCTGCGCGAGGCCGCACTCGATCCGTGCGCGGAAATCGGCGCGCCTCTCTCCGCCGGGGTACTCGAAGCCCGGCGCGCCCTTCTCCCAGTCTTCGTAGAGCACGGGGTCCGACGCCTTGATCTCCTCGCGCGTCATCCCTTCCCAGCGCCCGAAGTGGATCTCGCGGAAGTCGCCCATCAGGCGCACGGGACGGCCGTCGGTCACGATCCAGGCCGAGCGCCAGGCACGTCGCATCGGGCTCGCCGCCACGACGTCGAACTTCTCCCGGCACAGCTCCGCCGCCGCGACGTGCATCTGCTCGCGCCCCTCGGGCGCGAGGTCAGGGTCGCTGCTCCCGTGGTAGCGGCTGCCCGAGTTGCCGGTGGTCTCACCGTGGCGAAGCAGGACGATGCGGCGCATGGGCTCCTCGGGGTTCGAGGCCTCCGGGATCTGCCGGGGCGGGCGGAGGATCCGCGAGGACCGCGGCGCCGTCAACGCGCGCCCCGGTCTTCGGTAGACTCTCCGCGCAAGGCTGCCGGTGGCGACCGGCGTCCGGCTCGCGAGCGAGACTTGGGGCTCTCGCGCAGCCGGCCGCATGCGCTCCGCGGCCCTGCAAATCGGTTGGCCCATGCACTCTGGGGGGGAAGCAAGGGCATGCGCGGCATTCTCATCGTCGTTCTCGCGGCCGTCCTGCTGGGGGCCGGCGCATTCGGCTTCTACCGCTGCGAGGGCTCGCCGCCGTCGGTCGAGACGCCCACGTCGCTCGCCGTCGGTCGTGAGCCAAAGACCGCCAGCCTCGTCGTCAGCGACGAGGGCTCGGGGCTGCGCGACATCGTCGTCTCACTGCAGACACCCGCTGGAGAGAAGCCGCTCGCGGCGCGCGAGCTTCCTGGCGGCTGGCTCGGCGGCAGCGGCGTCGCGCGCGAGACCATCGACGTGCCGCTCGACGCGAAGGCAATCGGCCTTGCGGACGGGCAGGTCACGCTACGCGTCGTGGCGCGCGACTGGTCGTGGCGAACGCTCACCGGCGGCGGGCGGACGGTCGTCGAGACGCCGGTCACGATCGATACGAAGCCGCCGCGGGTCTCCGTCGAGAACACGCAGACCTATCTCCAGCGCGGTGGATCGGGCCTCGCCGTCTACCGCGTGAGCGACGATTCGACACGCGACGGTGTCATGGTTGGTGACCTCTACTTCCGCGGCCATCCCTTCCCAGGCGAGGCGGATGGCCGTCGCCTCGCGTTCTTCGCGATCCCGCAGGACGCTCCGGCGGATCCGGCGATCCGCGTCGTCGCAGAGGACGCAGCGGGAAACCGAGCGCAGGTCGGGTGGGCGACGCACTTCAAGGAGCGGCGATTCCCCGACGTGAAGCTCGACCTCGGCCCGCAGTTCCTCGAGAACAAGGTGACCGAGCTGGCGAGCGCGCGCGGAATCGACGCCACGGACCGCGTCGCTGCCTTCCAGCGAATCAACAGCGCGGGCCGCGCCGAGGACGAGAAGAAGATCCGCGAGCTCACGAGCAAGAGCGCTGAAGAGAAGCTGTGGAACGGCGCCTTCGAACAGCTCCGCAACTCGAAGGTGACGAGCCAGTTCGCCGAGAAGCGCAGCTACTTCGTCGAGGGCCAGCAGGTCTCGCAGGCCACGCACTACGGCTTCGACCTCGCAACGACGCTGACTTCGCCGGTCACGGCCTCGAACGCGGGACGTGTCGTGTTCGCGGACGACCTCGGCATCTACGGCGGCTGTGTGATCGTCGACCACGGCTATGACCTCTTCACGCTCTACGGGCACCTCTCGCGCATCGACGTGAAGGCCGGCGACGCGGTGAGCAAGGGCCAGCCGATCGGCCTGTCGGGCGCGACCGGCCTCGCCGGCGGCGATCACCTGCACTTTGCGACGCTGCTGGACGGGGTGTACGTCGACCCCGTGGAGTGGTGGGACCCGAAATGGATTCGCGAGAAGGTGGACGCGCTGCTCGTCACGGCGCCGGCCTCGCCTGCGGTCGCGGCGGAGCCGGGAGGCCCCGCAGCCGTGTCGGCGCCGGCACCGGCGCGGACGCGCTAGCGCCCGGCAGCGAGGCAGGCGAGGAGCGCGCTGCGCTCCTCGCCTGGTACGACACGAACCGCCGCGATCTGCCGTGGCGGCGAACGCGCGACCCGTACGCGATCTGGATCTCCGAAGCGATGTTGCAGCAGACGCGAGTCGAGACGGTGATCCCGTACTGGCAGCGCTTCCTCGCACGCTTCCCCGACGTCGCGTCCCTGGCGAGCGCCGAGCTCGACGAGGTCTACGGGCTGTGGGCGGGGCTCGGCTACTACTCACGCGCGAAGAATCTGAGTCGTGCAGCGAAGACCGTGGTCGAGCGCTTCGCCGGTGAGCTGCCGCGAGAGACCGAGGCGCTGCGTTCGCTCCCCGGGATCGGGCGCTACACGGCGGGAGCGCTCGCATCGATCGCCTTCGATCGGCCCGAGCCCGTCGTCGACGGAAACGTCGAACGCGTGCTCGCGCGGCGCCTCGGAATGCGCGACGACGTGAAACGCCCCGAGGCGGCGCGACGGATCTGGGAGGAGGCCGCGCGCCTCGCCCGCGGCCGGCGGCCGGGCGATCTCAACCAGGCGCTGATGGAGCTCGGCGCGACCGTGTGCACACCGCGCGTCCCGCGATGCGACGCGTGTCCGTGGCGCAGCGCGTGCAGCGCGCGTGCCAGCGGCGACGCGGAAGCGATCCCGTTCCGGGCGCCGAGAGCCGTCGTTCCGCGAGTTCATGCAGTCGCCGCGCTGGTTCGCCGCGCCGGGCGCGCGCTGCTCGTGCAGCGGCCAGCCGGCTCGCTCCTCGGCGGCCTCTGGGAGCTTCCGGGCGGAGCGATCGGTCGCGCAGAGAAGCCCGCCGATGCGCTGACGGCGCGCGTGCGCGAGCGGACGGGCCTTGGCATCACCGATCTCGCTCCCGCTGGCGTCGTGAGCCATGCCTTCACGCACCGTAGCCTGCGCCTTCATCTCTTCGCCGCGAGCGCGCAGCGGGGTCGTGTGCGAACGAGCGGCGACGATCGGCACCGCTGGGTCTCGGAGCGAGAGCTCGCCGCCCTGCAAACGAGCACGCTCACCCGCAAGGCCGTGCGGATGCTGCTCGCCGCGACAGGCGAGCGATGACGGGCGACGACCGCGACGCGCTCGAGCGCGCGATGGTGGGCGTAAAGCCTCTTGCTCGCGGCAAGGAGCGTGTGCGCCCCACACCGCCGCCTCCTCCTGCGCCTCGCCGCGATCCGCTGCCGGAGATCGAGCTCGTCGCCGACGGCGACGCGAGCGACGCCGGCTTCTACGCGCGCGATCTCGGCCGAGACCCGCTGCTGCGGCTTCGGCGCGAGAAACCCGACGTCGAGCTCTGCGTGGACGTACACGGCTGCAAGAAGCCCGAGGCCCGCCGCGAAATCGAGCGGCTCTTCGAGCGCGCCGCGGCGAAGGGCGTTCGAAGGCTCCGCATCGTTCACGGCAAGGGGCTGCACTCGGAAGCCGCGCCGGTGCTGGCCAGCTACGTCCGCGAGCTGCTGAGGATCCCGCCGCTCTCGTCGCGGGTGGCGGCGTTCACGTTCGCTCCGAAGCACGAGAGCGGGACGGGTGCGACGCTCGTCTGTCTGCGCACGAAGCCCCGGCGCTAGACCGCGCGGTAGTAGGCGAGCCGTCCGAAGAACGTCGTGCGGTGACCGACCTCGGCCACGTGCGGCGCGTACCCTCCCCAACCGGAACGCTCGCGCTCCGGATGGTCCCTCTCGAGCGGCCGCCGGTGCGCGGCGCTCGGCTCGGAGCGGGCGAGACTTCGCCGGCCTATCCTCGCTGCGGGAGTCCCCATGGGCAGCGAGTTCGGCCGCATCTTCCGCATCTCGACCTTTGGAGAGTCGCACGGTGGAGGTGTCGGCGTGGTGGTCGACGGCTGTCCGCCGCGTCTCGCGCTCGACGTTGCCGAGATCCAGCGCGACCTCGACCGGCGCCGTCCCGGACAGAGCACGCTCACGACGCCGCGACAGGAAGAAGACCGTGCGGAGATCCTCTCGGGAGTCTTCGAGGGAAGGACGCTCGGAACTCCCATCGCGATCCTCGTCCGTAACCAGGACGCGCGCCCCTCGGCGTACGAGGCCATGAAGGACGTCTACCGGCCGTCGCACGCCGACTACACGACGGAAGCGAAGTACGGCATACGAAACTGGCAGGGAGGCGGCCGCGCGAGCGCGCGCGAGACCGTCGGGCGCGTCGCCGCGGGTGCGATCGCGAGAAAGCTGCTGCGGACTGCCTCCGGTGTCGAGGTGCTGGCGTGGGTGCGGAGCGTCCACGAGATCGAGGCGAAGATCGACGCGGAATCGGTGACACTCGAGAGCGTCGAGTCGAACGCCGTTCGCTGCCCCGACCCCTCCGCGGCGGCGGAGATGGCGACGCAGATCGACGCCGCGCGACGGCGAGGAGACTCGCTCGGCGGCGTCGTCGAATGCGTCGCACGTCGCGTCCCGCCCGGGCTCGGTGAGCCCGTCTTCGACCGCCTCGAGGCCGATCTCGGGCGCGCGCTGCTCTCGCTCCCTGCGTCGAAGGGCTTCGAGATCGGAAGCGGCTTCGCCGGGACGCGCCTCACGGGGATCGCGCACAACGACCCCTTCGTTCCCGGCCCCGGCGGACGCCCACGTACGTCGTCGAACCGCTCGGGCGGCGTGCAGGGCGGCATCAGCAACGGCGAGGACATCGTGCTGCGCGTGGCCTTCAAGCCGACGGCGACGATCTCGTCCGCGCAGCAGACGGTGGATCGCGCGGGGCGTGCGGTCGTTCTCGAGGCACAGGGCCGCCACGATCCGTGCGTGCTCCCGCGTGCCGTGCCGGTGGTGGAGGCGATGGTGCTGCTGGTGCTCGCCGACCACTGGCTGCGGCAGCGCACGGTCGACGTGCTGCAGCCGCTCTAGGCGGCGAGCGATGCGGCCCGTCCTTCTCGCGCTGCTCTCGGCCGCGCTCTTCGGCGTCTCGACCCCCGCGAGCAAGCTCCTTCTCGCAGAGCTGCCCGCACAGCAACTCGCAGGCCTGCTGTATCTCGGCGCTGCGCTCGGCGTGATGCCGATGACCCTGCGCGCGGGCGGACGCTCGCGGCTCGCGCGGCTCGATCGCAGGAGCGCGTGGCGGCTCGCGGGCGCGGTGGTCGCGGGCGGTGCGGTCGGACCGCTCGCGCTCCTGCTCGCGCTGCGCCTCGCTCCGAGTAGCGACGTCTCGCTGCTGCTCAATCTCGAGCTCGTCGCGACGGCCGTGCTCGGCGTCGTGTTCTTTCACGAGTCGATCGGAGGTCGAGGCCGCGCCGGCCTCGCGGTGGTGGTCGCGGCGTCGGCGGCGCTCTCGTCCGGAGGCGGCTGGCCTGGAGTGGGCGCGGGGCTTCTGGCGGCGGTCGCGTGTCTTTGCTGGGGCCTCGACAACCAGCTCACCGCGCTCATCGACGGCATGACGCCTGCGGGAACGACGCTCGTGAAGGGCCTCGTCGCCGGCGCGTTCAATCTCTCGGTCGGGCTCGCGCTCGCCGGATGGGATGCCTCGCCGGCTGCCGCAGCGGCGGCGCTCGTCGTCGGCGCCGTTTCCTACGGCCTCAGCCTCGTGCTCCACATCGGCGCGTCACAGCAGCTCGGTGCGACGCGTACGCAGGCGATCTTCGCGAGCGCGCCCTTCGTCGGCGCGGCCGTCTCGCTCGCGCTCCCGAACGAGCAGGCCGGAACGGGCCTGCTCGTCGCGTCGCTCGTGCTGGCCGCCGGCGTCGCGCTTCTGCTCGTGGACCGGCACGAACATCGGCATCATCACGCGGAGGTCGAACACGTCCACGCCCACCGCCACGACGACGGGCACCACGGCCACGCGCACTCCGACCTCGCGCCCCGAGCGCGTCACGTCCACTGGCACCGGCACGAGCCCACCGAGCACACGCATCCGCACGTTCCCGACCTTCATCACCGCCACGAGCATTGAGAGGCTCTCGCGCGTTCGCTCGGGGCGTCACGCGACGAATCGCCGGAAAGACCCGCACGCATGCTGCGCGGCGGCTTCTCGCGTCAGGGCAGGAGCACGAAGCCGGCGACCGCAGCGAGGGCGGCAGCGAGCATCGCGAGGACGCCGAGCAGTGCGTGGGCGCCGACGGGCCGCCCGCGTCCACTCTCGAGACGCCGGCCGAGCACGGCGGCTGCGACGAAGAGGGCAGCAGCGAGGCAGCCCGCGACCGCATGCGCCGTGCCGAAGGGCCTCTCGCTGCGAAGCCACAGCATCGACACGGGCCCGCCCGCGAACCCCAGCAGCACGAGCCACACCGCGGGCCTGGCGAGCCGCAGGTGTCGCGCGCGCTGCGCGGGATCGCGCCGCGCGCGCCCGAGTCGTGCCTGGCGAAGGCGCATCCCCGCGCGAAGCGCGGCGAACGCGACGACCAGACTCGCCAGCATCCAGACAGGGTGCAGCCACGCGAGCGCGCGAGCGATGCCGTCTTCGGCCGCGGGATCCAGACGTCTACTCGACGCGCTGGATCGAGCCCTCGGGCAGCCGCTCGAGGAGAACATCGAGAGAGCGTTGCAGGTAGTCCTCGTCCCGCGATTCGAGCGTCACCATGACGTAGTAGTCCTCGCGGCCGGTCCGCGGATACGACCCCATCTGCACGTCGGGAAAGTCGGCCAGCACCGCATTGAGTACGTCCGCGATGTCGCTCTCACGGCGCGTCAGGTACACGCGACGCAGTCGGAACGGAATTCCGCGAAAGCGCTCCTTCACGCTCTCGAACTTGCGCTGCAGCAGCAACGGAATGCCGGGAAAGACGTGGACGTTCTTCACGACGACGACTGGAAACCACAGGTCTCCCGAATCCAGCAGAACCGCGCCCGCCGGGATGCGCGCCATCTTGAGCTGGCTCTCGTTCGGAGGCGTTCCCTGCGCACGCTGCATGCGCGCAGCCAGGCCGTCGTTGAGCACGAGCGGCTCTCCGAAGGCCTTCGCGACACCGTCCAGGGTGAGATCGTCGTGCGTCGGGCCGACGCCTCCCGAGGTGAAGACGAAGTCGTACGCCGCACTCTGTGCTCGCACTTCGTTCGCGATCACGTCGATCGCGTCTGGAATCACGGAGATTCGCTCGACGTCGACGCCGAGCGCGCGCAGCTCGCGGCAAAGATAGGTGGAGTTGCTGTCGGCGACCTTGCCCGAGAGGATCTCGTTGCCAACGACGACGATGCCGGCGGTCGACACGCCGCCGAGGGTACCCGAGCGGCCTCCTGCGTCCAGACGAGCAGCACGAGAGAGCCGCGCTCGTGACGACCGGCAGCTCCCGCGCAGGATGCCACCCGGAAGCGCTCCGAGCAGGGCGCGCGCGTGCGAGCCGAAGCCGCCGCGGCGTCTCGGATGGCCAGAACGCCCGACTCGCTTACAATCGCGGGATGCGCGCACGGGTCCGCTTCGAGCCGTCGGGACGAACTGTCGACGTGGAGACGGGAACGCTGCTGCTCGACGCGGCGCGCGCAGCCGGGCTACCGGTGGCCAGGGCGTGCGGCGCGTCGGGCCTGTGCGCCCGCTGCGCGCTCGTGATCGTGGACGAAGCGGGTGGGCTCGTGGCCGCCAGCGAAGACGAGACGCGCGCCAAGCAACGCAACCGCGTGTCGGACGCGCTACGTCTTGCGTGCAAGACGACCGTCGAGGGCGACCTCGTCGTGACGGCCGAGTACTGGTGACCCGCGGTCGCCGCTGCGCGAAGCGGCAGGAGGGGCGGTGAAGGGCCTTCGAATCGGTGTCGGCCTCGGCGAGCTCGACGGAACGGGAGGCGGCCTCGATGCCAGCCTCGAGCAGTTCCAGCGCGCCGAGCGCGACGGCTTCCAGACCGCGTGGGTCGCGAACATCTTCGGTCTCGACGCGCTCACACTGCTCGCTCTCGCCGGCCGCGCGACGACGCGAATCGAGCTCGGAACTGCCGTCGTCCCGACTCACTCGCGGCACCCGCTCTACATGGCACAGCAGGCGCTGACGACGCAGGCCGCGACGGGCGGGCGCCTCGCGCTCGGCCTCGGCCCGAGCCACCGCGTCGTGATCGAGCATCTGCTCGGCCTCTCGTACGCGCACGTCGCAAAGCACGTCGAGGAGTACGTCACGATCGTCCGGTCGCTGGTCGAAACCGGGAAGGTCGCGTTCCAGGGCGAGATCTACCGCGTCACCGGCAACCTCGGCATCACCGGCGCGACGCCGTTTCCGATCCTCATCGGTGGCCTCGGTCCGAAGATGCGGCGCATCGCCGGCGCCGTCGCCGACGGGACTCTGACGTGGATGACCGGCCGGAAGGCCCTCGCGCACACGCTGGTGCCGGAGATCCAGGCCGCAGCGAAGCAGGCCGGCCGAAAGCCCGTCCGCATCGCGTGCGGACTTCCGATCGTCGTGACGAACGATCCAGCCGGTGCGCGCGAGGCCGCATCGAAGGCGTTCGCGATGTACGGCACGCTGCCCTCGTACCGGGCGATGCTCGACCTCGAAGGCGCGAAGGCGCCCGGCGACGTGGTGATCGCGGGGGACGAGCACGAGGTCGAGCGCGCGCTCGAGGCGCTAGCCACGGCGGGTGTCACCGACTTTCATGCCGCGATCTTCCCGTACGGCCCCGGAGCCACGGAGCGCGACGCGGCGCGTGAGCGGACCTGGCGCCTCCTGTCGGAGCTCGCCCGCCGGTGAGCCGAGAGACCCACGACGGGCTCGGCTTCGAGACGCGGGCGATCCACGCAGGGCAGGCGGCGGACGCGGCGTCCGGCGCGACGATCGTTCCGGTCTACCAGACGGCGACCTACACGCAGGACGCGATCGGCGAGAACCGCGGCTACGAGTACTCGCGCAGCGCGAACCCGACGCGCACCGCGCTCGAAGAGTGCATCGCCAGCCTCGAAGGCGGGCGCTACGGCCTCGCGTACGGCTCGGGGATGGCCGCGATCGCGGGAACCATGCAGCTCGTGTCGGGCGGCGATCACGTCGTCGTCGCGGACGACCTCTACGGCGGAAGCCACCGCCTGTTCACGACGGTGCTGCCCCGCTACGGCGTTCGCTTCAGCTACGTCGACGCGACGCGGCCCGAGGAGGTCGCGAAGGCGATCGAGCCCGCGACGCGGATGATCTGGATCGAGAGCCCGACGAATCCTCTTCTGCGCCTGATCGACATCGCAGCCTGTGGCGAGATCGCAGCGCGCGCGGGCGCGCTACTCGTGGTCGACAACACCTTCGCGACGCCGTATCTGCAGAATCCGCTCGCCCTCGGTGCGCACGTCGTCGTCCACTCGACCACCAAGTACCTGGGCGGCCACTCGGACGTGATCGGCGGCGCCGTCGTCGTGAGCGACGACCAGCTCTGCAAGACGCTCCGCTTCACGCGCAACGCGACGGGCGGCGTCCCGGGCCCGTGGGACGCGTGGCTGACGCTCCGCGGCCTGAAGACGCTCGCAGTCCGAATGCGGCAGCACGAGAGCAACGCGGCGCACGTCGCGGCGTTCCTGCGCCCGCACCAGGCCGTTGCGCGCGTTCACTATCCCGGCTTCCCGGACCATCCTGGCCACGAACTCTCACGCCGTCAGATGCGAGGCTTCGGCGGTATGGTGACGCTCGACCTCGCCGGCGGTGAAGCCGCGGCGCGGGCGTTGTGCCGGAGCACACGACTCTTCTCGCTCGCCGAGAGCCTCGGCGGCGTCGAGTCGCTGATCGGCTATCCGTGGACGATGAGCCATGCGGCCTTCTCGGCGGAAGATCGTCTGGCGAAGGGCATCACGCCCGCGACGGTGCGGCTGTCCGTCGGGATCGAGGACGCAGAGGATCTTTGCGAGGATCTCGCGCAGGCGCTGGCGTGCGTCGCCGGCTGATCTCCGGCACGGCTCGATGCGTGCGGTGCTGATCGTCGACCACGGGAGCCGGCGGCCCGAGGCGATCGCGCAGCTCGACGCGCTGGTCACCCTCGTTCGCGCCCGTCTGCCGGGAGACTTCGTCACGGGCGCTCACCTCGAGCTGGCGGCGCCGTCGGTGGCAGAAGGTCTCGACGCCTGCGTCGCGGCGGGAGCGCGAGAGATCGTGATCCATCCGTTTCTGCTGGCGCCCGGCCAGCACGCGATCGAGGACCTACCCCGACTGGCGAACGCTGCGGTCCGCCGACACCCTGGCGTGTCGATCTGCGTGGGACCGCCGCTCGGGCTCCATCCCCACGTCGTCGACGCCGTCCTCGAGCGAATCGGAGAGGCGTCTTGATCCCGGCCGCGTCGTTTCGTCCCCTTCGCTTCCCGGACGGCTTCTGGTGGGGCAACGCGTCCGCCGGTCACCAGGTCGAGGGCGAGAACATCCACAGCAACTGGTGGGCGTGGGAGCAGCTCGGCAAGGTGAACGACGGGACGCGAAGCGGCCGAGCGTGCGACTACTGGAATCGACATGCCGAGGACCATGCGCTCATGCGAACGCTCGGCATGAACGCGCTGAGGCTCGGTGTCGAGTGGGCGCGGACCGAGCCTGCCGAAGGCAAGCCCGACGGCGACGCCCTCGCCCACTACCGGACTTTGCTCGAAGACGCGCGGCGAAACGGGCTTCGCATCTGTCTCACGCTCAACCACTGGGTGCTGCCGCAGTGGCTCGCCGAACAGGGCGGCTGGGAGGCCCCGCGTGCGCTCGAGGCGTGGGAGGCGCAGGTACGCCGGGTCGTACGTTCGGTCGGAGACCTCGTCGACCTCTGGGTGACGCTCAACGAACCGATGGTGCCCGTGCTGGCCGGCTACGTAGCCGGCTACCACCCGCCGTGTCGCGTGGCGCCGCTCGCGGCCGCCCGCGTCTTCGAGCGGCTGCTACGGGCCCACGCCATCGCGTACCGCACTCTTCACGAGTGCCTGACGAGCGCGCCGGGGGGTGGTCCGGTGATGGCCGGGTTCGCCGGAGCCTACCAGCTCGTCGAGCCGTATCACGACAGCGGCCTTCGGCACGCGCTCGAGAAGCCACTCGCGAACGCGATCGCGCGCAGCAGCTTCGGTGCGTGGGACCGCAGCGTGGTCACCGGACGCGTCGCCGCACCCTACGGCCTCGGACGCCAGATCCCGGGACTCGCGGGAAGCACCGACTTCGTCGGCGTCAACTACTACACGCGCATCAGCGCATGCCTCGGACTCGACACGATCTCGAACGTGAAGAGCGGCGGCCACGCCTGCCCGCCCGGGGTCGAGAAGACCGAGATGGGCTGGCAGATCCATCCGCCGGGCTTCTTCCACGTGCTCGACCGCGTCCGGCGGACGTTCGGAAAGCCGATGTGGATCACCGAGAACGGCTGCGCCGACTCCGGCGACGACGCGCGCCGGCGCTATTTGCTCGCGCACCTCGCGCAGGTGCACCGCGCCATCGCCGCCGGATGCGACGTTCGCGGCTACCTCCACTGGACCTTCACCGACAACTTCGAGTGGCGCGAGGGATTCGAGAAGAAGTTCGGCATCGTCGCCATGGATCACGAAGACCCCGCGCTGCTGCGCGCGCCGAAGCAGAGCGCGTTCCTGCTCCGCGACGTTGCGCGCGCCAACGCGGTGACGCCGGAGATCGTTCAGGCGCACGCTCCTGGCGCGCTCGATCCGTGGCCGCTCGCCCCGGGGATGCGCTGAGAGCGCGTGGAAGCCTCGGCATCGTGAGGCGCGTCCCGGGGTCCGCTCCGTCTCGCGCCTCCTAGCGCGGCGACTCGTCGTCGATGCTCGGCAGCACCGGACGGTCGTCCGAGGCGGCCTCGCCGGCGCGCAGAGCGACGGTGCGCGTCGCGATCGGGCGTGGCGAAAGGCGGACGTTCGGGACGCGGCGGAGCAGCGGCAGCGTGAGGACGCGGACGCCGGACGAGAGCGCGAAGATCGTCATGTAGCCGATCTTCTGCTCGCCGAGTTGGTGGAGGATCGCGCCGCCGACGAGCGAGCCGGCGACCATCGCGACCGAGTTCGCGAGATTGAACGTCGTGAGGATGCTCGTTCGCTCCTCTTCGCGGATCGTCTCGAAGACGAGCAAGAAGGTCGCGAGCTCCCACGCGCCCCACGCGATCCCGGCCAGGATCTGGACCAGCACGAGATACGGGAACCACTCGGAGACGAGCCACAGCGCAGCCATCGGGACGATCGCCACGCCTGCGCACCACAGAAGGTTCCGTGCGCTGAAGCGTCGCGCGAACACTCCGAATGCCGGCATCACGGCAATGCGCGCGCCGAACGAGACGGCGACGAGGCCCATGTACTGCTCGTACGAGAGGTGAAGCTGCTTCAGCCAGTAGGGAGAGAAGAACGGCGCGGAGATCTGCACCGCGATCTGCACGGCGAGCATGTAGCCGAGGAGCCTTCCCTCGTGGCTGCGGCGCAGGTTCGCGAGCAGCTCGCGCGCCGGCACGTGACGAAACTCGGGCGGCATCGGCACCGGCTCGCTCTGGCTCGCGAGAAAGCCCGCCGACGCGAAGCGACACGCGCCCGAGAGCAGGAACAGCGCGGCGTACGCGCGCATCTCCCAGCCGCCCGCCTTTCCCGCAGCCAGCAGACCGCCGCCGATGAGAAGGCCGGCGACCGTTCCGACCTGTGTGAGTCGCGTTCGCCGTGCGAAGTAGCTGGCTCGAATGCTGCGCGGGACGATCGTTCCGATCCACGTGTTCCAGGCCGGCCCGGTGCTCATTCCGGCGCCCCAGTAGATCGTCGCGACGAGAAATGCCGCCGTCGCAGGAATGCTTCCGATCAGTGCGGCGGCGATGAGCGGAACGAAGCTCGCTGCCTGCGCCACCGCGCACAGGACGACCCAGCGCCGGTGCGAGCGCAGCCTGCGAACCGCTGCAGGTGATGCGAGCTGGAGCACCGCGCCGGCGAGCGGGGGCAGCGAGGCGATGAAGCCCGCCTGCACTTCACCGAGGCCGGCCGCGAGAACGAAGGGCGCGAGGTAGGTCTCGCCGCCTCCGACCATCACGCTGAATGCAGCGCCATCGAGCAGAATCGCACGCAGGTCGCGGCGGAGCCGGGTCGGCGCAGGCGGCGGCATGGCGCCGCAGGGAACGAGAGCCTCCCGGGGGTGTCAAGTGGGGCCGCGCGCGACCCCCTCCCCCGGTATCCTGTCTCCGAGAACCCCCATCGGGACGGCAGGAGGAGATCGGCGTGGCGGAAGCGGTGAAGGAGTACGACGGCGCGATCGACCGCGGTCTGGAGGGCGTGGTGGCGTGCCACACGCGCATCAGCGCCATCCACGGGACGACGCTCATCTACCGCGGCTACACGATCGAAGACCTCGCGGCGAACGCGAGCTTCGAAGAAGTGGCGTTCCTGCTCTGGTACGGGCATCTGCCCTCGCGCAAGGAGCTCGCCGACTTCGAGCACGCGCTGCGTGAGAAGATGGCGCTGCCGCCGCGATCGTTCGGCTGGTTCCACGGCCTTCCGACCAACGTGCATCCGATGGACTTCCTGCATGCCGTCGTCGCGGGCCTCTCGCTACACGACCCCGACGCGAACGTGCTGACCGACGAGGCCACGCGCAGGAAGTCGATCCGCATGACCGCGCGCTTCGGCACGATCGTCGCGGCGTACCACCGCGTTCGAAGCGGCCAGTGGCCACTCCAGCCCCAGCCCGAGAAGGGCATCGCGTGGAACTTCCTCTACATGCTCTTCGGCAAGGAGCCGTCGCCGGAGCGCGTTCGACAGTTCGATACCTGCCTCATTCTGCACGCCGACCACGAGCTCAACGCCTCGGCATTCTCGGCACGCGTCACGTCGAGCACCGAGTCGGGCATCTACTCGAGCATCATGGCGGCGATCGGAACGTTGAAGGGCCCGCTGCACGGCGGAGCCAACGAGCAGGTGATGAAGATGCTGCTCGAGATCGGAAGCATGAACGAGATCGAGCCGTTCCTGAAGGACGCCCTCGCCGAGAAGCGCAAGGTGATGGGCTTCGGACACCGCGTGTACAAGGAGGGAGATCCGCGCGCCAAGATCTTGCGCGCGATGAGCGAGAAGATCACGCGCGAGGCGGGTCAGTCGCACCTCTACGACATGAGCACGCGCATCGACGAGGTGATGCAGCGCGAGAAGAACCTGCTGCCGAACGTCGACTTCTACTCGGCAACGGTCTACCACGCGATGGGCATCCCGCACGACCTGTTCACGCCGGTCTTCGCGATGAGCCGCGTCGCGGGCTGGTGCGCGCACGTGATGGAGCAGTACGCGAACAACCGCATCTACCGGCCGCGCGGCCGCTACGACGGCCCGACGGGGCTCGTGTACCAGCCGATCGATCGCCGGTAGCGGTCATCCTTCGCGGCGCGGATCGCCGCTCCGTCTGCTCGATGTCCCCGTCGTCGCGTGGGCGCTCCTGCGCTCGCCGCGAGTGGCGGTGTCACCGATCGAGGTCGGATCCTTCCCGGCGATCCGCGGCCCGGAAGCCGCGAAGAGCCATCGGAGGCGAGTCATGGCGTTCGCGCCCCTTGGGGCCCATCTCGAACCGCCCGCCGACCGAACGGAGCCGCTGTCTGCCGATCTCGATACCGACGTCGCCATCATCGGCGCGGGGCACACGGGGCTCTCGACGGCGCTCGCGCTGCGAAGCGCGGGCATCGAGGCGGTCGTCCTCGAGGCGGACTTCGCAGGCGCCGGCGCGAGCGGAAGGAACGCCGGGCACCTCACGCCCAAGATCGGCAAGGACCTGCCGGCGGTGCTTCGGCGCTTCGGTCGCGAGCGAGCCAGCGCCCTCGTCCACTTCGCGGCTGCTGCGATCGAGCACACCGAGCGTTTGATGAAGACGCACGCGATCGATTGCGACTACCGTGCGAGCGGACTCGTCATGGCGGCGGTCCATCCCGGGCAGACCCGCAAGCTGATGCGCGCCGCAGCCGCCGGCGCGTCGATCGGCGCGCGCGTTCGATTCGTCGCCGAGGAGGAGATGCGGGAGCGCGGAATCCCGCCTGCGTTCCTGTGCGGCGTGCTCGAGGAGCCCGGCGGAACGTTCGATCCCGGCAGATTCGTCCTCGGCCTGCGCAGGGCCGCGCTCGAGGCAGGCGTTCGACTCTTCGAAGCCACACGCGTGACGAAGATCGAGGAAGGAAAGCGCGTTCGGCTGCGGACGGCCGGCGGAGCCGTGACCGCAGACCGGATCGTCATCGCCACGAACGGCTACACGCCGCTTCTCGGCTGGCGACCGCGTTCGGTGATCAATCTCGCGTGCTCGCTCTTCGAG
>JADLGR010000300.1 GCA_020849175.1 Deltaproteobacteria bacterium | reverse complement strand
GGAGCGCGAAGCATGAGCCGGGACCGGAGGCGAACCGGAATCGACGCAAACCTCACGTCGTACGCCGACGAGGGCTTCAGCCGCTACGTGCGGCGCGCCTTCCTCGCGTCGGCGGGCTTCGACGCCGCGGACCTCGAACGCCCGATCGTCGGCATTGCCGACACGTCCAGCGAGTACACGACCTGCCCACGATGCAGACCGAGGAGATGATCCGCGGGCAGCCGATGGACGCCGTCGTGCTGGTGGGAGGCTGCGACAAGACGGTCCCGGCGCAGCTCATGGCCGCGGCCTCCGCGAACGTTCCGGCCATCTCCGCGGTCGTGGGTCCGATGCGCACCGGGAGCTGGCGCGGAGAGTGCCTCGGCGCGTGCACCGGCGCATCTCCGACCCACGCGTGAGCGGAGCGGCCTATGGAACGGTCTTGCGCCACTGTGCTCCCGAAGCGGCCGGCGGCGGTCCGCTGGCGCTCCGCGCGCTGCTGGCAGTCGCGTGGGGCAGGCCGCGCTCACGGCGCGCTCCCTACGCGACGCGCACGCGTGCGAAGCGGCGCCGTCCCGCGCGCAGCAGGTACGCGCCCGGACCGAGCCGTGCCGCCGGATCATCGACGCGCTCGCCGTCGACCTGCACCGCGCCCTCCGCCAGCAGGCGGCGGCCCTCGGCCTTCGACGCAATGAGGCCGAGCTGCTGCAACACGTCGAGGAGCGCGATCGCGCTCGAGCCGCCGAGAGGCACGGCGCGCTCCGCGAGGTCCTCCGGCGCTTCCCGCCGCTGCACGACGCGACGGAAATGGGCCGCTGCGGCTCCGGCCGCAGCCTCGTCGTAGAAGCGTGCGACGAGTCGCGACGCCAGCTCCTGCTTGAGCGCGAGCGGATCGCCACCGCCCTTCGCCACGGCGTCGCGCGCGGACGTCATGTCCGGCCAGCGGTCTGCACCCAGGCGGTCGATGTACGTGAGCATGAGGTCGTCCGAGATGCTCATCAGCTTGCCGTACATCTGCTCGGGGGGATCGGTGATCCCGATCGCGTTGCCGAGGCTCTTCGACATCTTCTCGCGCCCGTCGGTGCCGACGAGCAGCGGATACACCACGACCGCCTGTGCCGGTTGCCCATAGGTGCGCTGCACCTCGCGCGCCATCAGCAGATTGAAGGTCTGGTCGGTTCCGCCGAGCTCGACGTCGGCGCGCAGCGCGACGGAGTCGTAGGCCTGCACGAAGGGATAGAGGAACTCGTGGACCGAGATCGGCTCTCCGGACGCGTAACGCTTCGCGAAGTCGTCGCGTTCGAGAATGCGCGCGACCGTGTAGTGCGAGCAGAGCTGCACCATCTCGGCGCTCGTCATGCGGTCCATCCACTCGCCGTTGAACCGGACCTCGATCCGTCCGGCATCGAGTACGCGTCCCACCTGCGCGACGTACGTCTCGGTATTGCGGCGGATCGCCTCGGGATCGAGGGCCGGCCTCGTCTTCTTCTTTCCGGACGGGTCACCGATGCGCGCCGTGAAGTCACCGATCAAGAAGATCGGCGTGTGACCGAGCTCCTGGAAGACGCGCAGTCCCTCGAGCACGACGGTGTGTCCGAGGTGAAGGTCGGGCGCCGAAGGATCGCAGCCGAGCTTGACGCGCAAGGGTCGCTTCTCGCGAAGCGCCGCCGCGAGGCGCGGTCGCAGGTCCTCCTCGCCGAGGATCTGCTCCGCGCCGGCACGGATCCGCTCGATCTGTCGATCGACCTCTCGCAGCACATCGGAGTCCGTCACCGGCCCTTCATCCTCCCACGGCACGAATCATGCCGTACTCCGTCACGATGGCGTCCATCCGGCGGTCGTGCGGCCCGGCCGGCACACGGTCGACCACCTGACGCGCGAAAGCCAGCGCGACCAGCGCCGGGCCTGTGCTCCCCGGCGGAAAGGTCCGGTCGTAGTGTCCACCTCCCCGTCCGATCCGCCGCCCGTGCCGATCGAAGCCGAGGCCGGGGACGAGGACGAGATCCTGCGGGCCGAGCCGCTGCGGCGGAACGAGTGCAGGAGGCTCCCAGAGTCCGAGAGAGCCGGTGCGCCGGAGAGCCTCCCAGCAAACGACTGGCGCGAACTCGAGCGCCTCACACGTACGCACGCGGGGGAAGAGCGTCGGACGCCCCAGTCGCCGGAGCAGCACGAACAGCGTCTTCGTCGGAAGCTCGTCGGGAAGCGACGCGAAGAGCGCGACCCGGCGAGCACGTGACAGCTCCGGGCTCGCCGCCAGATGACGCGCGATCTCGTTGCCGCACGCATCGGCCGCAGCGCCCCGCGGCAGCGGCCGCTCGCGCAGCGCGGTCCGGAACTCGCGCTTGCAGGCTGCGAGGCCGTCGTCCCGGAGGCCGTTCAGCGCGCCTCCGCCGAATCGTCGAGCGCAGACTCGGCGAGTGCAATGAGACGCTGGAGGCGATCCGCCGGCACCTGCCGCCCTGCCCCCGCGTCGCCGCGCTCTGCGAGCAGATCGTTCGCGAGATTGAGCGCGGTCAGGACCGCGAGGTCGAGTGAGTCGACGGTCTTCGTCCGCTCGCGGATGCGTACCATGGTCTCGTCGACGATGCGCGCAACCTGCTCGATCTGCTCCTCACCGGCTTCGGTCCGGATACGGTACTCGTGGCCGAGGATTCGCACCGCGACCGAGCGCCGGGCGCTCATCTACGCCGAGGCCGCGCCGAGCTGGCTCTCCAGCAACAGGATCTGCGCGATCAGGTCGTCGATGCGCTTGGCCACGTCCTGTCGGCGCTGGTTGAGCGCGAGGATCTGCTCCTCGGCGACGCGCAGGCGCTGCTCTCGCTCCTCGAGTCGCTCGCGAAGTCGCGCGATCTCGGCCGCAGCGCCGCGATGGCGTTCGATGAGCGCAGTCACCGCGCGTTCGAGGCGTTCGAACTCGGGATCCGAGCCCGCCGGGCCCGGCGTCATCGATGCCGGAATGGGATCCCCCTCGCGACCGCCTCATCGTACCGAGCGTGCGTGAACCACGTCAAGCGCGGCGCGTACCACGTGGCGGCCCTGGAAGAGAGGAACGCTGCGCCAGGGCCTATACGTAGGCGTTGCGCGCGGGAAGGTGCGACACGCCGGTCAGGTAGCGATCGACGGCGCGCGCGGCCTCACGACCTTCCGAGATCGCCCAGACGACGAGCGACTGACCGCGACGAACGTCTCCGGCCGCAAAGACTCCCGGCTCGCTGGTCGCGTAGTCCTTCGGGCTCGCGGCCACGTTCCCGCGCGGATCGAGGCGCACGCCGAGCGACTCGACGAGCCCTTCGTGGACGGGATGGACGAATCCCATCGCGAGGAGCACGAGGTCGGCGGGAATCTCGAAGTCGCTTCCCGGGATCTCCTCGGGCGCGCTGCGGCCCTGTGCATCGGGTGCGCTCCAGCGGACGCGAACGGCGTGAAGCCGCTCGACGCGGCCGTCCGAGCCGCTGAAGCGCTTCGTCATCACGCCAAACTCGCGCCGGCCGCCCTCGTCGTGCGAGCTCGAGCTGCGGAACATGAGCGGCCACGTCGGCCACGGCGTCGAGGCGTGTCGTACGTCGGGCGGTCGCTCCAGCAGCTCGAGCGACGTCACCGATCTCGCACCGTGTCGATGCGACGTCCCCACGCAGTCGGAGCCCGTGTCGCCGCCGCCGAGCACGACGACGTGCTTGCCGGTGGCGAGGATGTCCTCGGCTGCATCGAGGACATCCTCGGCTCCACGGCGGTTCTGCTGCGGCAGGAACTCCATGGCGAAGTGGATGCCGGCGAGCTCGCGGCCGGGGATCGGGAGGTCGCGCGGCTTCTCGGAGCCCATCGCGAGCACGATCGCGTCGAACCCGCGCCGCAGATCGGCGACCGAGAGATCGACGCCGACGCGAACACCGGTCTGGAACAGGACGCCCTCGGCGCGCATCTGCTCGACGCGCCGCTCGACGATCCATTTCTCGAGCTTGAAGTCCGGGATGCCGTAACGCAGCAGACCGCCGACACGGTCCGACTTCTCGAACACCGTCACCGTATGGCCGGCGCGACTCAGTTGCTGGGCTGCGGCGAGGCCCGCCGGCCCCGAGCCCACGACGGCGACCGAGCGCCCCGTGCGCTCCTCGGGCTTCATCGGACGAACCCATCCCTCGTCCCATCCCCGGCGAACGATCTCCCACTCGATCTGCTTGATCGTCACCGGATCGCTGTTGATTCCGAGGACGCACGCCGCCTCGCACGGCGCCGGGCAAACGAGTCCGGTGAAGTCCGGAAAGTTGTTCGTCGAGTGCAGGCGGACGAGCGCGTCCTCCCACTTGTCGCGGTAGACGAGATCGTTCCAGTCCGGGATCACGTTCCCGAGCGGACAGCCGTTGTTGCAGAATGGGACGCCGCAGTCCATGCAGCGCGCGGCCTGCGAACGGCTGTGCCCGGAATCGACGTTCTCCTGCACCTCGTGCCAGTCGTGGACTCGTTCGTCGACCGGACGCAGCGGTGCGGGTTTTCGCCCGATTTCGAGAAAGCCGGTGATCTTACCCATTGCCGCTCCCCGCCTTCACGCGATCTGCCAGCGCCCGCTTGTAGTCGAGCGGGAAGACCTTGACGAACCTCGCGGCGAGGTCGTTCCACTTGCGGAGCACCTCGTCGCCGCGCCGGCTTCGCGTGTACTGGAAATGCCGGCGAACGAGCCGAAGGATCGTTTCCTCGTCCTCTCCTCCGATCTCCTCCAGCTCGACCATCGAGAGGTTGCACCGCTTCGGGAACTCTCCGTCGTCGTCGAGTACGTAGGCGATTCCGCCGCTCATCCCCGCCGCGAAGTTGCGCCCGGTTCGTCCGAGGATCACCACGCGGCCGCCCGTCATGTACTCGCAGCCATGATCGCCAACGCCCTCGACCACGGCGCTGGCGCCCGAGTTCCGGACGCAGAACCGCTCGCCCGCAACGCCCTGGAAGTACGCCTCGCCGGCCGTCGCGCCGTAGAGAACGACGTTGCCAACGATCACGTTCTCCTCGGCCGCGAACGTCGCCCCCGCCGGGACACGGACGACGAGCTTGCCGCCCGAGAGGCCCTTGCCCGCGTAATCGTTGGCCTGCCCTTCGATCTGCAGCGTGATCCCCGCCGGCAGGAACGCCCCGCAGCTCTGGCCGACCGCTCCCGTGAGCTGGATGCGAATCGTGTCCTCGGCAAGCCCCTGCGCGCCGTGGCGCCGCGAGACCTCCGACCCGAGCATCGTGCCGACGGTCCGGTTGACGTTCCGAACCGGGAGCTGGATTTCCACGGAATCGCCCTTCTCGAGCGCAGGGCGGGCCAGCTCGATCAGGCGGTTGTCGAGCGCCTTCTCGAGCCCGTGGTCCTGCCCTCCCGTGTTTCGCACGTCGAAGGGCGCGGCCGGCTCGAAGAGCAAGGCCGAGTAGTCGAGACTCTTCGCCTTCCAGTGCTCGACGGCCGGCGCGACGTCGAGGCGGCTCATCTGACCGATCATGTCGTCCATGCGCCTGAAGCCGAGCTTCGCCATCAGCTCGCGCACCTCTTCGGCGACGAAGAAGAAGTAGCGAATGACGTGCTCGGGCTGTCCAGTGAAACGCCGCCGCAGCTCCGGGTCCTGCGTCGCAATTCCGACGGGACACGTGTTGAGATGGCACACGCGCATCAGGATGCATCCGAGCGCAACGAGCGGCGCCGTCGAGAAGCCGAACTCGTCTGCACCGAGCAACGCGCCGATGACCACGTCGCGGCCCGTCTTGAGCCCGCCGTCCACCTGCACCCGAATGCGCCCGCGCAGGTCGTTCAGCACCAGCGTCTGCTGCGTCTCGGCGAGGCCGATCTCCCATGGCGAGCCTGCGCACTTGATCGAAGTCTGCGGTGACGCGCCCGTTCCTCCGTCGTGGCCCGAGATGAGCACGCCGTCGGCCTTGCCCTTCGATACACCCGCGGCCACCGTGCCCACGCCCGTCTCGGAGACGAGCTTGACGCTCACCCGGCCGCGCGGGTTGGCATTCTTGAGGTCGTGGATGAGCTGCGAGAGGTCCTCGATCGAGTAGATGTCGTGATGGGGCGGCGGCGAGATGAGGCCGACGCCGGGCGTCGAGTGCCGGATGCTGGCGATGTACTCGGCGACCTTGTGTCCCGGGAGCTGGCCGCCCTCTCCCGGCTTCGCGCCCTGCGCCATCTTGATCTGCATCTCGTCGGAGTTGACGAGATACCAGCTCGTGACACCAAAGCGTCCCGAGGCCACCTGCTTGATTGCACTTCGCCGCAGGTTCCCGTCGGCGTCGGGCGTGAAGCGGTCGGGATCCTCGCCACCCTCTCCGGTGTTGCTCTTACCGCCGAGGCGGTTCATCGCGATCGCGAGCGTCTCGTGCGCTTCGCGCGAGATCGACCCGAGGGACATCGCTCCCGTGCAGAAGCGCTTCACGATCTGCTCGGCCGGCTCGACCTCGTCGAGCGGAATCGGCACGTCGGCGAAGCGGAAGCGGAACAGCCCGCGCAGCGTGCACAGACGCTCGGCATCGCCGTCCGCAGCCTTCGAGTACTCCTTGTACGTCTCGAAGCTCTCGGAGCGAACGGCGTGCTGGAGCCGCGAGACCGACTCGGGGTTGAACGTGTGACGTTCGCCGCGCGCTCGCCACTGGTACACGCCGCCCGGATCGAGCTCGGGATAGTACGGACCGTCGCTCGGAAAGGCCCGCTGATGCCGGATCGTCGACTCGCGCGCGATCACGTCGAGACCGACCCCACTCACCTTCGATGGCGTTCCCGTGAAGTAGCGTGCGACGAGGTCGGTCGAGAGCCCCACCGCCTCGAAGATCTGCGCGCCGCGATAGCTCTGTAGCGTCGAGATCCCCATCTTGGCGAAGATCTTGAGCAGTCCCTTGTCGACGGCCTTCACGTAGTGTGCGAGCGCCTTCTCGAGCCCGAGACCTTCGGGCACGTACGCACCGTCCTCGATCAGGCGACGAACCGTCTCGAACGCGAGATACGGGTTCACGGCCCCGGCGCCGTACCCGATCAACAGCGCGAAGTGACCGACCTCGCGCGCCTCGCCCGTCTC
The DNA here is from genome assembly GCA_020849175.1 of Deltaproteobacteria bacterium. Lineage (GTDB taxonomy): Bacteria > Myxococcota_A > UBA9160 > UBA9160 > UBA9160 > MYXO. The sequence goes on along the minus strand of JADLGR010000300.1, from coordinate 8,615 downwards.
GACCAGGAGCCCGCACTTGGTGCGCGTCTCCTCGCGGATCAGGTGGTGGTGGACGGCCGCCGTCGCGAGCAGCGCGGGGATCGGCGCGAGGTCTGCGGTCACGTCTCGGTCCGAGAGGACGATCAGGCTCACGCCATCGGCAATGGCCGCCGACGCCTGGACGCACAGGGCATCGAGTGCGGAGCGCAGACCATCGCCGCCATCGGCCGCCTTGAACACGATCGGCAGCGTTCGCGTGCGGAGCCCTGGGCGCGAGATCTCGCGAATCCGCGCGAGCTGCTCATTGGTGAGGATCGGGTGCTCGAGCTCGAGTAGCCGCGCGTGCTCGGGCGTCTCGTCGAGCAGATTGCGCTCCTCGCCGAGGGTCGAGATCGTCGACATCACGAGTCGCTCGAGCAGCGAGTCGATGGGCGGGTTCGTCACCTGAGCGAAGAGCTGCTTGAAGTAGTGGTAGAGGAGCCGCGGTCGGTCCGAGAGGCACGCGAGCGCAGTGTCGTCTCCCATCGATCCGAGCGCCTCGACGCCGCTGGTCACCATCGGCGGCAGCACGATGCGCAGGTCCTCGAGCGTGTAGCCAAAGACTTCCTGGAGCCGGAAGCAGGCCTCGTCGTCGATCGGAGTCGGCTCGGTCCCGCGCGGGAGCGACTCGAGCTTCACGCGATTCTCGGCCACCCAGCGCCGGTACGGCCGCCGCCGCGCCAGCTCGCCCTTGATCTCTTCGTCCGAGACGATGCGGCCCTGCTCCGTGTCGACGAAGAAGATCCTGCCCGGCTGGAGGCGCCCGTGAGCGAGGACGTTCTCGGGGGCGATCGGCAGCGCACCGGCCTCGGACGCCATCACGACGAGCCCATCCTTCGTCACCGTGTAGCGCGACGGGCGAAGGCCGTTGCGATCGAGGAGCGCGCCGATCTTGCGGCCGTCGGTGAAGGTCATCGACGCGGGCCCGTCCCACGGCTCGAGCAAACACGAGTGGTACTCGTAGAAGGCGCGCCGGTCCTCGTCCATGCTCTCGTGGCCGTCCCACGCCTCGGGCACCATCATGAGCATCGCGTGCGGAAGCGAGCGTCCCGCGAGCACCAGGAGCTCGAGTGCGTTGTCGAACTGCGCGGTGTCGCTGCCGCCCGGCCGAATGATCGGGAACAGGCGTCGCAGATCCGATCCGAACAGCTCCGACGCGAGCGTGCCCTCGCGAGCGTGCATCCAGTTGACGTTGCCGCGCAGCGTATTGATCTCGCCGTTGTGCGCGATGTAGCGGAACGGCTGCGCGAGATCCCACGTCGGGAAGGTGTTCGTGCTGTAGCGCTGGTGAACCAGCGCGATCGCACTGTCGAGCAGCGGATCAGCGAGATCCGGGTAGAAGCCGACGATCTGGTGCGCGAGCAGGAGGCCCTTGTAGACGAACGTGCGCGAGGAGAGGCTCGGCACGTGGAACGATCGCGCGCCGGCTCCGCCCCGCTCGCGGATCGCGTGCTCGGCGACGCCGCGAAGCACGTACAGCCTGCGCTCGAAGACGTCTTGCGGCATGGAGGCATCGACTGCGCCGACGAAGACCTGCCGGATCACCGGCATCGCCTCACGTGCCAGCGGACCGATTCGCTGCGGATCGACGGGCACCTCGCGCCAGCCGAGCACGCGCTGGCCGTGGGCGACGACCGCGCGCTCGAAGGTCTCGGCCTGCCACTGCCGCTCGGCCGCATCCTGCGACAGGAAGACGAGCCCTGCCGCATAGAGCCCGGGCGCCGGAAGATCGATGCCAAGGCGGCCGGCCTCGCGTCGCAAGAACGCGTCGGGTGTCTGCACGAGGACGCCGGCGCCGTCGCCGGTATCGGGGTCGGCACCCGTGGCACCCCGGTGCGTCAGGTTTTCGAGAACCGTGATCCCCTGCCGCACGATCGCGTGCGACTTCTCTCCGCGGATGTTCGCGACGAAGCCGACCCCGCACGCATCGTGCTCGAAGGCCGGGTCGTAGAGGCCCTGGCGCGGCGGAAGCCCGTGGGGCCGGGTCATGGACGTCTCCTCATTGCGCCGGCCTGCCGGCACGCGGCGTCCGCTCACGGACGATCCGCCGCTGTCGAGGCTGTGCATCGGCCTCCTCGAGGTCGAGCGCGATCCGCGTGCGCTCCGTCTGCGTCGAGAGCACGACGTTGGTCTCGGTGCGTGTCACGCCCTCGACCGACCGGATGCGATCGATCAGCTCTTCGAGCCCCTCCGTATTCACGGTGCGCACCTTGAGCAGCAGCGTGTGCGCGCCGGTCACGTGATGGCACTCGAGGACGGCGTCCATGTTCACGACCTCGCGCTCGAACGCGCCGATCATTCGCGGGTGCGCGACGGACACGCCGATGAACGCCGTCACGTCGAGGCCGAGCAGGCGCGCATCGACGAGCGCCACGTAGCCGTGGATGACGCCCGCCTCTTCCATCTTGTGCACGCGCTCCATCACGGCCGGCGCCGAGAGGCCGACCTTCTCGCCGATCGAGGCGAGCGGGCGTTTACAGCTCTCCTGCAGCAGGTCGAGGATCCTGAGGTCCGTTGCGTCGAGATCGGGAGCCGGGAGCCGCGCCCTCATGAACACCTCCTGCGAGTCGATGGCCGGAGAACGTTGTTAGGCAAAAGAGGGGTTCGCGCCTAACGAATACGGCATCGGGAGGGACCCAGTCAAGGGTTTTCCGCAGGATGAGGCGGCCCCGGGGGGATGGAGCTTCTCGGCGCCGCGCTACCGGCGCGCGCCGACGATCGCTCGAAGGCGCCGCGGGTAGTTCGTGAAGATTCCGTCGACCCCCAGATCGAGAAACCGACGAAGCTCGGCCTCCTCGTCGACGGTGAAGACGTGGACGAGGAGCCCCGCGTCATGCGCCTCGCGCACCAGATCCGGCGTCACCACGCTGTCCTCGGGATGAAGCGCCTCGGCGCCGAGCGCCTTCGCCCGCTCGACCGCCCGGTACGGAAACTTGTGCGAGATCAGCAGCCCGATCCGCGCGGCGGGTGAGAGTGACCGAAGGCGCGCCAGTACGGTGTCGTAGAAGGACGAGAACAGCATGCGCCGGAGCAAGCCCCGGCGCTCGACGTCGGCGAGCGTCGCCTGCTCGAGGCCGGCGTACTCCTGCTTCGTCGCGCGCTTGAGCTCCAGGTTGAATGCGATCTCGTGGCCGAAGGCGTCGAGCACCTCGGCGAGGGTCGGGACGCGCTCTCCCTCCCCGGCGTCGAGTGCGCGTACCTGCGCGAGCGTCGCGTCGGCGATCTCACCCGTACCGCCGAGCCCTTCGAGCAACTCGTCGTGCGTGACGACGATGGCCTCGTCGCGCGTTCGGTGAAGATCGATCTCGATCATGTCGGCGCCCTGCGCGACCGCGAGAGCGTAGGCCGCGAGCGTGTTCTCGGGGCGCTCTCCCGAAGCGCCCCGATGTGCGATCACGAGCGTCATGCCACCTCCCATTCGCGCGCACGCTCGACCGCGCGGCGCCAACCGGCGTACAGCGCATCGCGCCGGTCCGCCGGCATCTTCGGCTCGAAGATCCGTCCGACGCGCACGGCGGACTCGAGATCGGCGCGGTCGCCCCAGAACCCCGTCGCGAGGCCGGCCAGTGCGGCCGCACCGAGAGCCGTCACCTCGAGACCGGCGGGCCGGCGCACGGGGATACCGAGGACGTCGGCCTGGAACTGCATCAGGAAGTCGTTCGCCGACGCGCCGCCGTCGACTCGCAGCACCGGGGGCGCGACGCCGGCGTCGGCGGCGAGGCACTCGACGAGGTCGCGCGACTGATACGCGATCGATTCGAGCGCAGCCCGCACCAGATGTGCGCGCGTCGTTCCGCGCGTCAGGCCCACGATCGTGCCGCGTGCACGCTCGTCCCAGTACGGCGCCCCGAGGCCGACGAAGGCCGGAACGAAGTAGACGCCCGCGCTGTCGGGTACGCCTGCGGCGAGGCCCTCGGTCTCGGCGGCGGTCGCAACGAGACCGAGTCCGTCGCGTAGCCACTGTACGGCCGCACCGGCCACGAACACGCTCCCTTCGAGCGCGTAGTCGATGCGCCCGCCGATCCCCCACGCGATCGTCGTCACGAGCCCGTGCTTCGAGCTGCGTGCGGTCTCGCCCGTGTTCATCAGCAAGAAGCAGCCGGTCCCGTAGGTGTTCTTGGCGCTTCCCGGCGCGAAGCAGCCCTGCCCGAAGAGCGCGGCCTGCTGGTCTCCGGCCACCCCCGCGATCGGGATCTCCGCGCCGAGCCACTCGGCGTCGGCAGCGCCGAAGCTGCCGCTCGAGTCGCGCACCTCGGGCAGCATCGCCCGCGGGATCCTCAGCTCGCGCAAGAGCGTTTCGTCCCACGCGTGCGCGTGAACGTCGTAGAGCATCGTCCGCGACGCGTTCGAGAACTCGGTCGCGTGGACCCGGCCCTTGGTGAGACGATGGAGCAGCCACGCGTCGACGGTTCCGAACGCGAGCTCTCCGCGTTCCGCGCGGGCCTGCGCGCCGGGAACGGCGTCGAGGATGAAGCGCACCTTGGTCGCCGAGAAATAGGCGTCGATCACGAGGCCGGTCCGCTCGCGAACGTGCGCTTCGAGACCGCGGGATCGAAGATCGTCGCAGATCGGGGTCGTTTGCCGCGACTGCCAGACGATCGCGGGATGGATCGGCTCGCCGCTGCGGCGGTCCCAGACGACGGTCGTTTCGCGCTGGTTCGTGATGCCGATGGCTGCCACGTCGCGCGCTGTGGCGCCGGCCTCGCCGAGTGCTCCGCGCGCCGCGCGAAGCTGCGTCTCCCAGATCTCGGCCGGATCGTGTTCGACCCAGCCGGGCTGCCGGTAGTGCTGGCCGAACTCGTGCTGCTCGACGGCCGCGACGTTTCCAGCGTGGTCGAAGAGCAGCGCCCGAGACGACGTCGTACCCTGATCGAGAGCGAGAACGAACCGCATGCGAGGCTCTCCCGGCGCGCTATCCGAGCCGCCGCCTTCGTTTGATGAAGTCGACCACCGTGAGCCGGCCCGCCGTGCTGAAGGTGTGCGTGGCGAGAACGTCCGGCGCCCAGTCCGGCTCGATGCCCCCCGCGTCCGACTCGGCGTACCCCCCGGAGTCGAGACGCTCGACGCGCTGGAAGCGGATCGCCCGGCCATAGCGCCCCGAGCCGTCCTGCGCGGGCCGGATCCAGTGGCCGTCGCGCAGAAACAGACGCCCGGCAGGGCGGGCGCATCGGACGTCGCTGCAAACGGGGTTTCCCGCGATGGGCGTCCACGGCCCGAGCGGTGCTGGCGCCTCGAAGACGTGCAGGTCGTCGAACGTCCGCGCCCCCGGAACGGCCATCGCAGTGAACATCCACCACCGGCCATCCTGCTCGTGGAGCGTCGCGTCGCAGGCGCGAACACCGTGCAGCAAGACGCGCTCGAGCGCCCAGCGATCCGGGAACCGCTCGCAGCGGTAGAGTTCGACGGTCCGGTTCTCCGACGTCTCGGGGAGCATCCAGACCGCACCGTTCCACGTGAATACGAACGGATACGAGAGATGGTACGGCCCCTCGAGCACCGTTCGCGGCGGCGTCCAGCGCTCGTCGGCGCCGAGTTCCATCACCGACACGTGCGCCCGCGGCGCGCCGACGAGGCACTCCTCGAAGAACAGATGCAGTCGGCCCTCGTGCTCGAACGCAAAGGGATCGGCCCAGTGCCGGTCCTTCGGCGGAAGCAGCTCGGTGAACCGGGGAACGGTGTCCGGCGCCGCCTCGCCGAGCGACGTGGCGAGACACCACTGCTCGAAGAACGCCGCTCGGAGCAGTCGATCGCGAACCGCACGGCCGCCGATCCGGAGCGCCGCGCCGAGCGCCTCGCCGGTCGTGGGACTGCCGCCACGGCGCACGGCCTCGGGCGACCGGTCGTGAGGCTCCGGCTCGGGCAGTGTGGCGCCGCTCGTTCGCAGATCGCGCAGAGCCCGTCCGAAGAGCGCCGCGCCCTTCCATGCGAGCTCGCTGCGGTTGCAGCGAGCAGAGCGAGGATCGGTTGCGATCCACGATCTACGCAGGACGATGTCGCCTTCGCCAGGCTCGTGAAGCCGCGTGACGGCCACTCGCGTGACCGGCGCGCCCTCGGCGACCTCGCGAAACGCTGCTGCGTGCGAGCCGGCGCCCGTCTCGTCGCCGAACCGCAGCGACCAGACGCCGTGGCGCGCCGCGCCGAGCACGCGCCCGCGAAGACGCCGAAAGCCGGGGCACAGCAGAACGTCGAGACCGTGCCGCGCGATTCGCCCGACATCGGCCTCGTCGAGCCGGTCACAGTCGGCGTGACGCTCCGGGACGACGGGCAGAACGGGAACCTCGCCGAGCAGGTGCCCGAGCGAGCGCGGCGAGAAGGCGTCGTCCGATCTCGCGTAGAGCGCGTCGTCGAGGCGTCCGAAGAGCCGGTACGCGAGGGTGCTCCGCTGGCGCCACGCACGCGCGAGCGCACCGGCCGGCGGCTCGGGCGGCGACGCATCGACGACGGCGAGCGCGAGCCGCGCATCGTCACCCGATGCGATGTCCGACACGACCTGATGGACCCAAGCGGGAGCAACGAGCGCGTCGAGCAGCAGCCCGACACGCAGCCTCGGTGCGCTCTGGCGTGCGGTCACCGCGGCCGCCCCGGCCTGCGTCACCGCGCAGCGGCTCCCGGCTCCGCACCCGCTTCGAACAGGGCCTCGACGAATTCGTCGGCCGAGAAGTCGCGCAGGTCGCCCACACCTTCGCCGACACCGACGTACTTCACGGGAATCCCGAACTCGTCTGCGAGCCCGAGCAGCACCCCACCCTTCGCCGTCCCGTCGAGCTTCGTGAGGACGAGACCGGTCACCTGTCCGGCTTCGGTGAAGACGCGCGCCTGCGAGATCGCGTTCTGCCCCGTGTTGGCGTCGAGCACCAGCAGGCTCTCGTGCGGCGCGCCGGGGATCTCGCGTCCGAGGACGCGAACGATCTTCCGGAGCTCCTCGACGAGCGGCTGCTTCGTCTGCAGGCGTCCCGCGGTATCGCAGATCGCGACGTCCGCGCCGCGGGCAAGGGCGGCCTTCACCGTGTCGAATGCGACCGCCGATGGGTCGCCACCGGGCTTGCCCGCGATCACCTGGCAGCCTGCGCGCTCTCCCCACGCCTCGAGCTGCTCGATCGCAGCCGCCCGGAAGGTGTCGCCCGCACCCAGGACGACGTTTCGTCCCGCGGCCACGTGACGCGCGGCCAGCTTGCCGATCGTGGTCGTCTTGCCCGACCCGTTCACGCCGAGAACGAGAATGACGTGCGGCTTGCCCGTGACGGCGAGCGCGCTGCCCGCCTGCGGCTCGACGCGCCGCAGCTTCTCGAGCATCGCCGCGCGAAGTGCGCCGCGGACCGCCTCCGCATCGCCCCCTGCAGCCTGCTTGCGAACGGCCGCGAGCAGACTCTCGGCCGTCGAGACGCCGAGGTCCGCGGTGTAGAGCACGTGCTCGAGATCCTCGAGCACGGCGGGATCGACGCGGCGGCCGACCAGCACCTGCTCGAGGCGGCCGACGAGCGCCTCGCTGGTTCGGCGCAGGCGGTCGCGAAGCCGAAGCGGTCGCACAGGCTCGGGCTCGGGTGGCGGTGCCGCCGCCGGCAGCTCGACCGGAGCCGGCTCGTGTTCGCCGGGCTCTGCGACGAGCGCTGGGGAGGGCTCGGATGCATCCTGTGCGGCCCCGTGCTCCTGCGGGGCGGATGTGGGGGCGAGCGGCTCTCCGAGCGCGATCGCCGGCTCGATCTCGAGCCGCTGCGCACTCTCGACGGCCGGCGGCGACGCCGCGCTCGGCTCGGGCAGCACCGCGCTTCGCCGGCGTCTGCGAACGCCGTAGTACAGCAGCAGCGCGAGCACGAGGACCGCCGCCGCGGAGACGAAGAAGACGGGCTCCGCGCGCGCGGTCGACAGCGCGACTTCCGCCGCCGACCGAATCTGCGCAAGGACTCCCGCCAGCAGCCGCTCGATCTCGTCCCGGTTCATGAGCGCGGAGGATACCCCGCCTGCGACCGAGATCAGCCTCCCGCGCGGCCGCCCTGCCCTGCGTCCCTGCCCTACGCCCCCTCGCGCAGCTCGACGCAGACGAGCTTACTGACGCCCTTCTCCTCCATCGTCACGCCGTGGAGAACGTCGGCCACCTCGATGGTGCGCTTGTTGTGCGTGATGAGCAGGAACTGCGAGTCCTTCGCCAGCTCGCGGACGATCTCGTTGAAGCGTCCGACGTTGGCATCGTCGAGCGCAGCATCGACCTCGTCGAGGAGGAAGAACGGACTCGGTCGCACCTGGAAGACGGACACCAGAAGCGCAAGCGCCGTCAGCGTCTTCTCGCCGCCCGAGAGCAGGTTGACGCTTTGCAGGCGCTTGCCGGGGGGCGAGGCCACGATCTCGATTCCCGCGTCGAGAACGTCTTCTTCTTCGGTGAGCTGCAAATGCGCCTTCCCGCCGCGGAACAGTCGTGGGAAGTTCTCGACGAAGCGCGCATTGACCGCCTCGAACGTCTCCTCGAAGCGCTTTCGGCTCGTGCGGTTGATGCGCAGGATCGCTTCGCGCAGAGATCCGAGCGTGCTCTCGAGGTCTGCCTTCTGCTCCGACAGGAAGCGGAAGCGCTCGGCCAGCTCTTCGTGCTCCTCGATCGCGCCGAG
>JADLGR010000299.1 GCA_020849175.1 Deltaproteobacteria bacterium | reverse complement strand
TGCAGGAGGAACGAAGCCATGCCGATCGAGATCGAGGGCGGCTGCTACTGCAAGGGGCTCCGCTACGTGGCGGCGGGCGAGCCGCTATTCAAGGTCCAGTGCCATTGTCGCGAGTGCCAGTACATCACGGGGGGCCATCCGAACGTCGTGATGGGCATGCCCGTGGCCGGGTTCAGGTGGACGCGTGGCGAACCGAAGCCGTTTCGGCGCAGCGATCTGCCGAATCCCGTGACGCGCGAGTTCTGTCCGGAGTGCGGGACACACGTGCTGACGCGCGCACCGGGCTTCCCCAACGCCGTGTTCCTCAAGCCCGGCTGCTTCGATGATCCCGCGATCTTCGGAACGGCGCAGATGGCGATCTTCACGCTCGAGCGGCAGCCGTTCCATCACGTTCCGGAGGGAATGCCGGCGCATCCGCGTGGTCCGGGATCGGCCTGAGCGCGCGCGAGGCGCGGCAGCGCGGTCAGGCTGAGTCGCGAGCGATCCACTTCTCGGTCATCGGCGGCTGATAGGCGGCCATTCGGTCCAGCAGGCTCGACGGATCCTCACCCGTGAGGACCAGCGCGCGGTGCTTGCTCTTGAGCAAGCGCTCGTCGACCGCGTGATCGAGGAAGCTCAGCAGCGGATCGAAGTACCCGCACACGTTGAGGATGCCGCACGGCTTCGCGTGGAGGCCGAGCTGCGCCCACGTGAGCACCTCGAAGAGCTCCTCGAGCGTTCCGAGACCGCCGGGGAGCGCGACGAAGCCGTCCGAGAGATCCGACATCACCGCCTTGCGCTCGTGCATCGACGCGACGACACGCAGCTCGGTGAGCCCCGGATGCGCGATCTCCTTCGAGACGAGCACTTCGGGGATGACACCGATCACGCGCCCGCCCTGATCGAGCATCGTCTGCGCCATGACGCCCATCAGGCCGACCTGCGCACCGCCGTAGACGAGCTCGCAGTCGCGCGCGACGAGCTCGCTGGCGAGCCGGCGGCTCGCGACCGCGTAGTCCTCTCGCACACCCGGGTTCGAGGCGCAGAATACGCAGATGCGCGCGAGGCTCCGCTTCGTCACGCGTTCTCCCGGAAGGGCCGGCGACGGTAGCCGCTCGTGGGTCCGACCGGAACCCTCACGATGGGCGTCGTGCCGCATGGTCCTCTCCGCAGGCTCTTTCGCGAACGATCGAAGATCGGAGGGAGCATCCACTTCAGCGGCGGAAGAGGCGGACGAGGGGGGCAAGGCGGAGGGGCTTGCCGCGGCCGACGACGTGCCACGCGAGGAGGAGGGTCCAGGCGCCCGTGGCGGTGAGGGCGCAGGCGACGGCGAGGGCGATGCGGGCCCAGTGCGGGTCGGCGGCGGGCAGGACGATCGCGGTGGACAAGGTCATGGCGAACGCGAATGCGGTCAGGCCCATGCGTCCGGACATCTGGTGCAGGAGCGCCGGAACCTCGTCGAGCGCAGGCGTCACCGCGCGGATCTGCAGGTTTCCGGTCTCGACGTCGTGTAGCACCTGGTCGAGCTGAGCGGGAAGCCGCTCGACCAGCGCAGCGAGCTCGGTGGCCTCGCCGGCGAGGTTCTGGAGCAGGGCGCCCGGTGAGAGCCTGCGCGCGAGCGCCTGCTGCACGTACGGCCGCGCGATGCCGACGAGATCGACGTCGGGGTACAGGCTGCGAACGAGGCCCTCGACGGTGGTCGTGGCCTTCACGAGGATCGAATACTCCGGCGCGAGCTTGATGCGGAAGCGCTGTGCGGCTTCGGCGAACTCCTGCGCGAAGCCGCCCGAATCGACCTGATCGAGGCTCTCGACGACGAGGTACTTCTGCCGGATTCGGTCGATCTCGGTGCGCAGGTCGGCGAGATTCACGCGCTGTGTCGGTGTTCCCATCCGGAGCAGAACGCGCGCGATCGAGGCGGAGTCGCCGGTCATCGTCGCGAAGATCAGAGCGATCAGATCCTCGCGCTGCGACTCCGAGAGACGTCCGACGAGCCCGAGGTCGATCATGCACAGCGTGCCGGACGCACCGGCGAGGATGTTCCCCGCGTGCGGATCGCCGTGGAACAGTCCGTCGATGAAGACCTGCTTGCACGCCGCGTGGACGATCTCTTCGACGGCATGCTTTGCGGCCTGGCTCTTCGGTGCGAGCTTGCGGATGGGGACACCTTCGAAGAGCTGCATGCTGAGGACGGTGCGGCACGAGAGCTCTGGGTGGGGTCGCGGCACCGTGACCGAACGCTCGGGATCGAGGAGCTTTCGCGCCGCCAGCAGATTCGAGAGCTCCTCGCGGAAGTCGAGTTCTCGGAGCAGCCCCTTCTCGAACTCGGCGACGACGTCCGAGATCCCCGTGAGCTGCATCTCGTCGATGCTCGCCTCCAAGACCTGCGCCACGAGGAACAGGAGGTCGAGATCGCTGCGCATCGTGGCTTCGATGCCCGGGCGCTGCACCTTCACCACGACGCGCTCGCCACCACGCGTCGTCGCGAGGTGCGTCTGCGCGATCGACGCCGTCGCGAACGGATCGGGCGAGAAGTTCGCGAACAGCTCCTCGAGCGTGGCGCCGAGCCCTGCCTCGACGGCGTCGCGGACGGTCTCGAAGGGCAGGACGGGCGCACGGTCTTGCAGCGTCTCGAGCGCCGCGATCCATTCGGCTGGCAGCAGATCCCGCCGCATCGACAAGATCTGACCGAGCTTGATGAAGGTGGGGCCGAGCGAGCCGAGCAGGTGCGCGAAGCGAACGGCCGCCGTGGCCTGCCCGAGCGAAGCGTCGCCACCCGGTGGCGCATCGCCGCCGATCAGCCGTGGCCCGAGCGGCGTTCGCATCAAGAGCTCGCCGAAGCCGTGCCGCGAAACCGCCGCCGCGACGGTTCGCAGCCGGGCGAGGTCGCGGATCGCGACGCCGACGAACGAAGGTCTCTCGTCCGGGATCATGTCTCCGTCACGCTACCGCAGCTCCGCCCGACCTACTCGAAGCCGGGCGCGCGTTCGAAGCATGGGTCGAACGCGTTCGGCGCGCTGGCGCGGGGCTTGCCGCTCTACACCGCAGCGCGCTGATCATCGCTGCGTTCGGGGCCGAAGCGCGCCGCGTACGCGGCCCGTACGACTTCGCACGCCGCCTCGCGCGACAGGCTCCCCGTGTTGACCGCGAGGTCGTAGCGCGTCGGATCGTCCGGGTCGACGCGGAAGTGGTGCATGAGGAACTGTCTTCGCTCGTCGTCTTCGCGAACGACCTGCCGCTCGGCCTCCGCCAGATCGACGCTTCGCTCCTTTGCAACCCGCTGGACCCGCACTTCACGCGGCGCCACGACCAGCACGCTCAGCGTACGTTCGGGACGCAGGATGTACGGGGCGCCGCGACCGAGCAGCACGGCGCTCCCGGCTTCGCCGATGCTCCGCACCGTGTGAACGAGTGCGCGCAGGTAGTCGCTCTCGAGGAAGGTGCCCTCGCGAAACGCATCGAGCACGTAACGATCGATCGTGTTTCGAACGTGCTCGTCGTACGCTTCTGCGATCTCGCGCGGAAGCCCAACCTCGCGTGCCATGCGGTCGACGATCTCGATGCCGTAGAACCCGAAGCCGAGCGCCGCGGCGACGTCGTGACCGAGCGTTCCGGCGTTGGATCCAGGGAAGCGTGACAGCGCGATGCACGGCTTCGGTGCGGGCCGACCCTCGGCCCTCCGTCTGATCTCGCGCCGCACGGCCTGTCGCTGGAGGAGCTGCTGGGTGGTGAGCGGCATGGTTCACCTCTCGTCTCGTTCAGCCCGAGCGGTCCGGCTTCGCGCCGAGGCGACGGCTCCGGCCGCGCCCGCAGCCATCATACGCCCTGCGCCGCGAGCGGCCAGCCGGCCGCTCGCGCCTTCAGGCCGCCGGGGCGTTCGCCGGACACCACCGCGAGAGCATCCGCAGCAGCGTCGCCTTCTCGACGGGCTTGCTCAGGTAGTCGTCCATGCCGGCGTCGAGGCACACCTGTCGGTCACTGCTGAGGGCGTTGGCCGTGAGGGCGACGATCGGAATGCGGCGCCCGGCGAGCTGCTCGCGTTCGCGAATTGCCTTCGTCGCACCGAAGCCGTCGAGCTCGGGCATCTCGCAGTCCATGAGGACGAGGTCGTAGGAGCGCCAGCCGTGCATGTCGACCGCCTCGCGGCCGTTCGTCGCGACGTCGACCTGGCAGCCGGCCTTCTCGAGCATGCGGACCGCGATCTTCTGGTTGACCGCATTGTCCTCTGCCAGCAGGACCCGGATGCCCTCGCGGACGATCAGCGGCTGGTCCTGCGGCTCCTCGGCGCGCGGGGTCTTGCGCTTGTCGATCCGAAGCGGGAGCCGAACGCGGAACGTCGAGCCCAGCCCGGGTGTGCTCTCGACCTCGATGCTGCCTCCCATCAGCTCGGCGAGCTCGCGGGTGATCGTGAGTCCGAGGCCCGTTCCGCCGAAGCGGCGCGTCGTCGAGTCGTCGGCCTGCGTGAACTTCTCGAAGATCCGTCCGGCCGCCTCGGGAGCGATTCCGATTCCCGTGTCCGTGACCTCGATCCGCACGACGGCGGCCCCCTCGCTCGCGGACTCGCGCGCGAGATCGACCACGACGGAGCCATCGCTGGTGAACTTGATGGCGTTGCTCACGAGGTTGAGAAGGATCTGACGCGTTCGAACGGGGTCGCCGACGAGGTGCCGCGGGACGTCGTCGGCCACGCGCCCTTGCAACACGATGCCCTTGCGCTTCGCCTGCAGCTCGAGGATCGCCACCACCTCGGACGTCACCTGTGCGACGTCGAGCGCGGTCTCTTCGAGCGTGAGACGCCCGGCCTCGATCTTCGACAGGTCGAGAACGTCGTTGAGGAGCCTGAGAAGCGCGTCCGCGGATCCGGCGAGCGTTCGCACGAGGTCGCGCTGCTCGGGGTCGAGCTTCGTCTCGGCGAGGAGCCCGGCCATCCCGATCACCCCGTTCATCGGCGTTCGGAGCTCGTGACTCATGTTGGCGAGGAACTGCGACTTGGCCTGCGTCGCGGCCTCGGCGCGCTCTTTTGCGAGCCGCAGCTCGGCTTCGACGAGCTTGTTTTCCGTGACGTCGTGGAGCACGAACATCGTTCCGACGCGCTCACCCCGCTGGTCGCGCAGTGGAGTGGTGTGAGCGTCGTAGCTCTTCTCGTCGATCGCGAACTCTGCATGCGTCTCGGCCGGAGCGTCGGCGAGTGAGAGCAGATCGGCGTGCGCACCGAAGATCTGAGCTGCCGGCTGACCGGAGACGCGGAGAGCCGCGTGCCCCAGCAGGCGAAGGGCCGCCGGGTTTGCGTCGACGACGCGGTTCTCGGCATTGACGACGAGGACGCCGTCGGCCATTCGGTCGACGATCTGGCTCCGTGCGCTAGGGCCGAGGTTCCACAGGCCACGGTGCAGCATGCCCCAGGCGAACGCGACCGAAGTGAACGTGAAGGCGACCGGCGTGATCGACAGCTTCGTCACGAGGTCGGTTCGCGCCACGTCGAAGATGCTCGTCACGATGGGGAGCGCGATGCCGGAGAGCACGGCGATGGCTTCTCCGCGGTGCGTTCGCCAGACGCGCGCGTAGTGCGCGCAGAGCATGCCGAGCGAGGTGATCAGCGTTCCGTAGGCGACGACGAGAAAGACGGAGAAGAGCGGTCCGCGGTCGGGCTGGAAGACCAGCGGGTACGTCTCGGTCGTGTGATACTCGGTCCAGAAGAGGAAGTGCGCGTCGTTCGTGACGATCACGGCGTAGACCAGCGCGGACGGTGCGGCGAGCAGAGCGATCCTGCGTGGTGTCGTCCACGCGTTGCGATGGGTCACCTGCAGCGCGAGGACGAGCAGCGCGGTCGGGGTCGCGATCATTCCGGCGAACGCGAGCTTCACGTCCGCGACCAGCGTGGCAGGATCGGGAGCGAGCATCTCGAGCTGATAGCCGAGGAGCCAGACGAGCTGAGCCAGCACGACGAACAGCATCGTGCGCGCGATCGGCAGCGAGCGCCGCGCAAAGGCGTAGACGCCGACGTTCGCGATCAGCGCCATCGGGATGAGCAGGAGAGCGGCGTAGGGGACGCCCGGGTCTCGCATTCGAAGGGACTCTTCGGCCGCCGGCCGCCGTGTCTTGTGCCGGATCCATGGACTCTCCCGCGGGGACGCAGGGGTCGCGCAAGGAGAGCCCTCAGCGCCGCAAGAGTGAGCCGAGAAGGCCGCGGACGAGCTGGCGGCCGATCTGCGTCCCGGCGCTGCGGACGACGCTCTTCAGCATCGCCTCGCCGGCCGACTCCCGGGCCCTTCCGCGGGGCGGCGCCGGCATCGGAGGGGTCGGCGCTGCGGCCTTCGCACGCGCAGCGAGAAGCTCGAACGCGCTCTCGCGGTCCACGGGCCGGTCGTAGGCGCCTCCGATCGGGCTCCGCGATCGCACCGCCGTTCGCTCCGCGGGCGTCACTGCCCCGAGCCGCGAGTCGGGTGGCCGCACCTTCGCGCGCTCGACCACGGCCGGCGCACCGCCCGCTTCGAGGAGCGACACGAGCGCCTCGCCCACGCCGAGCTCTGTGATCGCTGCCGCCGTGTCGAGCCTCGGATTCGCACGAAGCGTCTCGGCCGCCGTTCGAACGGCCTTCTGGTCGCGCGGCGTGAAGGCACGCAGCGCGTGCTGGACCCGGTTGCCGAGCTGGCCAAGGACAGCGTCCGGGATGTCGAGCGGATTCTGCGTGACGAAGTAGACGCCGACACCCTTGGATCGGATCAGCCGCACCACCTGCTCCACCTTCTCGAGCAGCGCCTTGGGTGCGTCGTCGAAGAGCAGGTGCGCCTCGTCGAAGAAGAAGACGAGGCGCGGCTTCTCCGGGTCTCCGATCTCCGGGAGCTGCTCGAAGAGCTCCGAGAGCAGCCAGAGCAGAAACGTCGCGTAGAGCCGTGGACTCTGCATCAGGCGGTCCGCGGCCAGCACGTTCACGATGCCCCGACCGCTCTCGTCCTGCCGGATCAGATCGGCGAGATCGAGAGCCGGCTCGCCGAAGAATCCTTCGCCCCCCTGCTGCTCGAGCACGAGCAGCGCGCGCTGGATCGCGCCGACCGACGCCGCGCTCACCGCGCCGTAGCGAAGCGCGACCTGCTTCCCGTTCTCGGCGACGTGCGTGAGCAGGGCACGCAAGTCCTTCAGGTCGAGAAGGAGCAGGCCCTCGTCGTCAGCGAGCCGGAACGCGACGTTGACGACGCCCTCCTGCACGTCGTTCAGATCGAGCAGGCGTGAGAGGAGCAGCGGTCCGATCTCCGACACCGTCGTTCGAACCGGGTGTCCCTGCTCTCCGAACAGATCCCAGAACACGACGGGAGACGCCGCGGGGGTGAGCTCGATTCCGAGCTCGCGGGCGCGCTCGACGAGCTTCGGCTTCGGGTCCCCCGGCTGCGAGAGCCCCGCAAGGTCGCCCTTCACGTCGGCGAGGAAGACGGGAACGCCACGCCGCGAGAAGCCCTCGGCAAGGACCTGGAGCGTGACGGTCTTACCGGTGCCCGTAGCGCCGGCGATGAGACCGTGGCGGTTCGCCAGGCCGGGCAGGAGAAAGAGCGGATGCTCGCCTCGCGCGACGAAGATCCCGGGCGCGTCGGTCATCGGCATGCTCCGCCTCGTGAGTTCGTCACGAGTGTCGGAGCGCCGGAACGCCGGGTCAAGCCGGCCGACCGGCCCGTGCCCTCGCCGCGTTTCGCCTCATTCGCAGGTACTCGATGACCATCGGCATCAGCGACATCGCGATGATCGCGAGGATCACGCTCTCGAAGTTCTGCTTGATGATGGGGATCTGGCCGAAGAAGTATCCGGCGAGCGTGAGCGAGATGACCCAGACGAGGGCGCCGGTCACGTTCCAGATCGCGAAGTGCCGGTAGCCCATCTGGCCGATGCCGGCGACGAAGGGCGCGAACGTGCGGACCACCGGAACGAAGCGCGCGAGGAAGATCGTCTTGCCGCCGTACTTCTCGTAGAACTCGTGCGTCCGCTGGATGTGTTTCGGATTC
>JADLGR010000298.1 GCA_020849175.1 Deltaproteobacteria bacterium | reverse complement strand
CCGACCGTCACCTCCGCAAGCGCTCCGTAGCCGCGGCGCAAGAGGAAGCCGAACCATGGACGTGCAGGCCTACCTGCGGGAGCAGGCAGAGCGGGTCGACGCCTTCCTCGAGGAGGCTCTGCCCGGGCCGGCGCAGGTTCCCGCCGCGCTCGCGCAGGCGATGCGGCACCTCGTCTTTCCGGGAGGCAAGCGCCTGCGGCCTGCGTTCGCCTTCGCAGCCGCCGAAGCCGTGGGCGCACCGGCGGAGCGAGCCCTCGCGATGGCCGCGGCCGTCGAGCTGGTCCACACCTACTCGCTGGTTCACGACGACCTGCCGTGCATGGACGACGATGCCGAGCGTCGCGGGCGGCCGACCGTCCACGTCGTCTTCGGCGAGGCCGTCGCGGTGCTCGCGGGCGATGCCCTGCAGGCCCTCGCGTTCGAGGTGCTCGCGGTGCGCGGTGCGCACGACGCGGGACCGCAGTGTGCCGTCGGCGCACTGCGCGACCTCGCCGATGCGGCCGGTGCGCGTGCGCTCGTGGGTGGCCAGGTGGACGATCTCGACGCAGCGTCTCGGCCCGCGGACGCAGCGCGAATCGAATCGATCCACGGCCGCAAGTCCGCGGCGCTGATCGCAGCCTCCGTCGTCGGCGGCGCGCGCCTGGCCGGCGCGAGCGACCCCGTCCTCGCGCGTCTGCGACGTTTCGGCGAGGCGGTCGGCGTCGCTTTCCAGATCGCGGACGACGTTCTCGACAAGGACGAGGATGGAGCGTGCTCGCTGGTACGCGTGCTCGGCGAAGCCGGTGCGCGCGCGCGCGCCGAGGTGCTGCTCTGCGACGGTCTCGCGCAGATCATGGATCTCGGAGGAAAGGGCGAAGCGCTTCGGGCCCTCGCGCACTTCGCGGTGCGGAGAGATCGATGAGCGAGCCGAGGCTGCTCGATCAAATCGACTCGCCGGCCGACCTTCGCCGTGTGCCGCGCGAGAAGGTGAAGCAGGTCGCCGCCGAGCTGCGGCAGGAGATCGTCGAGCGCGTCTCGCGTACGGGAGGGCATCTCGCCTCGAGCCTCGGCGCCGTCGAGCTGCTGACGGCCCTCCACTACGTCTTCGACACGCCGACCGACCGCATCGTGCTCGACGTCGGCCATCAGGGCTACGCGCACAAGATGCTCACCGGACGCCGGCGCGCGTTCGACCGCATCGGCCTCGAGGACGGCATCGGCAAGTTCCTGCGTCGCAGCGAGTCTGCGCACGATCACTTCGGTGCTGGCCACGCGGGAACGTCGATCTCGGCCGCGCTCGGCATGGCGCGCGCCCTCGAGCACCAGGGACGCCCGGGCCTCGCGATCGCGCTGATCGGCGACGGCGGAATGACGGCAGGGATGGCCTTCGAGGCGCTCAACCACGCGGGCGAGCTGCGCCAGAAGAACCTCGTCGTCGTGCTCAACGACAACGAGATGTCGATCTCGCCGAACGTGGGCGCGATGTCGTCGTATCTCTCGCGCAAGCTCTCGGCACCCCTCGCGCGTCGCATGAAGGGCTGGGCGAAGGACTTCCTCGGCAGCATGCCGGGCGACATGCTGCACTGGGCGCACAAGGCCGAGGAGTCGCTCAAGGTCTTCTTCTCGCCGGGGCTGTTCTTCGAAGCGCTCAACCTGCGCTACGTCGGGCCCGTCGAAGGTCATCGCATCGACGTGCTGCTCGAGACCTTCGAGAACGTGAAGCGCATGGTGCAGGCGGGGGAGGGGCCGATCGTGGTCCACGCCCTCACCTCGAAGGGATACGGCTACGAGCCGGCGGAGCGGGATCCGCTGACGTACCACGGTGTCACGGCCTTCGAAGTGACGTCTGGAAAGATGGCGCCGGCCAAGCCGGGGCCGCCCTCGTACACGGGGATCTTCGCCAGAACGCTGATCCGACTCGCCGCTGAAGATTCCCGGATCGTCGCGATCACCGCGGCGATGCCCGGTGGAACGGGGCTCGACCTGTTCCAGCGCGAGTTCCCGGGCCGCTTCTACGACGTCGGCATCGCAGAGCAGCACGCCGTCACGTTCGCGGCGGGGCTGGCGACCGAGGGTATGAAGCCCGTCGCCGCGATCTACTCGACGTTCCTGCAGCGCGCGTACGACCAGGTCGTGCACGACGTGTGCCTCCAGAACCTCGACGTGACCTTCGCACTCGACCGAGCGGGACTGGTCGGCGCCGACGGCGCCACGCACCAGGGCCTCTACGACGTCGCCTATCTGCGGGCGCTCCCGAACCTCGTCGTGATGGCGCCCAAGGACGAGAACGAGCTGCAGCACATGCTGCGAACCGCAGTCGAGTACCCCGGGCCGGCGGCCGTTCGGTATCCGCGCGGGAGCGGCTTCGGCGTGCCGCTCGACCCGGAGACGAAGGGCATCCTGATCGGCGAGTCCGAGCTGCTCCGCGACGGCGATCAGGTCGTGATCGTCGCCCTCGGCACGCTCGCCCACGCCGCGCTCGAGGCGGCGGGTGAGCTCGCCGCCGAAGGTGTCTCCGCTGCGGTCGTGAACGCGCGCTTCGCGAAGCCCCTCGACGCCTCCCGCATCGTGGCGCTGGCCCGCCGCTGCGGCGCGGTCGTGACCGTCGAGGAGCACAGCGCGTGCGGAGGCTTTG
>JADLGR010000297.1 GCA_020849175.1 Deltaproteobacteria bacterium | reverse complement strand
GCCGCGCCGCTCAGCGCGCGGGCTGGGCGAGGAAGCCGGGAATCTCCTCGCGCATGCGCGAGAGGTTCTGGCTCGAGTTGAAGGACGGGTCTCGTTCGAGCCGCGCCTCGAGCGCCGAGATCCGGGCGCGAACGGCCGGTGAGAACGAGGCCCCGGCTGCCTCTGCGCCCCCCTGCCGGTACGAGTCGACGTGCTTCTGCGCGCCGGCGCCCGACTCGCGCATGACCTCCAGGGCGATCGCAACGAGCTCCTTCTGCGCCCACGCCGGATAGCGGTGCAGCCAGTCCTCGACGGTGGCTGCGTCGGGGCTCCCGGCCGCGTTCTCGCGGCGCGCGTCGGGGTCGTCGAGAAATCGCTCGAGCTCGCCGAGCGCCGCCTCGTCGTCGGCCGACTGCGCGCGGACCGCGGGCGCCGCGGGAAGCGCAAGGGCGAGAAGGCAGCAGGCGAGGGCGCGGCGCATGGGCGGGCCTCCTCGGCCCCTGTGTCCTCGTGTCGGAGCGACACCGAGCGACCTTGACGGCCAGCGACCGCGGGAGGGCCCCCCGGCAGACACGGCGGAGCCGCCCCCGGCGCGGGTCGTACGGGTTGCTGCTGCGATTGTCGAGATAGCGCTGCGCGTGCGCCTCGCCGGCGGCCAGCTCGAGAACGATCGCGGCGGACCGGACCAGCCTCATGGCGCCGCTCCACCACTCCGCCTGTGCGAAATGAGCCGACGCCTTGCGCAGTGCCGCTGCCGAGCAGCCGATCGTCCCGGCGATCGATCAGATCGCTTTCAACAGGGCCCCGCGCTGGCCCCTGCGCTCCGCGATCCTCCGCACTGCGCGCTCTCTTGCGAGAGCCTGCTTCTTGCTCCCATCGGTCCATCCTCTCGCAACGAGTGGCGCCTCCGGCAACCCCGGGGTGGTTGACGCTCAGCGTGCCCAGAGCTCGCCGAGATCGATCTCGACGGCTGCGAAGGGCTCGGCGCGCACGCGCGCCGCATCGCGGTGAGCGGACACGGACGTGAAGCCGCCGGATCGGCCGGCGAGGACCTCGAGCGTGCGGAGGATCGGATCCACGAGCCACGCATGGGCTACTCCGGTGCGTGCGTAGACCGGGAGCTTGCGCTCGCGGTCGAACGCGGCGCTCGCCGGCGAGAGGATCTCGCAGATCCAGTCGGGCGGCAGCTTGACGAATGCCTCCTCCGGAAGCGCCGGCAGCCGCTCGCATCGCCAGGCGGCAAGATCGGGCACGAGGATGGCCTCGTCCCTGTCGAGATGCAGCTCGGGCTCGGCGAGCACGATCCAGCCTCCGGGGCCGCCGAGGCCGCGCCCGAAGGGGCCGTCGATCAGGCTCGCGAGACGCGTCTCGGCGTAGGCGTGACGGGGGGAAGGGCGCGGGCTCGTCCGCAGCTCCCCCTCGACCATCTCGGCGACGAGCCATGCCGGCGCGTCGAGGACGTCCTGGTAGGTGGCGCGGCGCGCCTTCGACCGGGGAGCCATCGCGAGAGGCTACCGGCACGCGGGGCCGTGACCAGTGGCAACGGCGGTTCACGGATCGGCCTACGCGCCGAGGCCCGGCTCCCGCCGGATCACTCCGAAGTCGAACGCCTCGCCGGGATCGAGACGCGCTCGTCCTCCGAGAGCCGGGGCCCGCGCGCGTCCGAAGCGATCGAGCGCGCAGCGACGCATCCGCTGGACGAGCCGCTGGTCGAGCGAGTGAATTGGATCGGGCCGGGCCTGCACGTGATGCGCCTCGTCGTCCCGCGCAACGCAGCACTTCTCGTACTTCCTGCCGCTGCCGCATCCGCCCCGCCGGTGCCCGTGGAGCCGCACGACGAGATGCCGGCCAGGTTGACCACCGGCATGCGGCGCGAACACCGGTCGGCGACCCGGGCGGGGCGGCGGACGCGACGGTGACGATCACGCTGCACGTCGAGGGCTCGCAGCTCACGCCGATCCGTGACGGCTCACATCGCATTCAGGAAATCCTGCCACGGCAGAGCCCGGACCCCGGGAGCGACGGTGCTCGTCGTCGCCCCGGCCCTCGGGGCCTGGTGAACGAGATCGAGGCGTACGGACACGCGACCCCGTCGCGTGCGACGCAGGGCCTCGGCGAGCTTCTGCATCGGAGCGGCGTCGAGACGAGGCGCCGCCGCCGCCGGGCACCGCGCGCTACAGGTCGTCGACGGGCGGCTCGGACGCGAGCCAGTTGAGCTCGCTGTCGTGCATGAACTGCACGGACCAGGGCGTCTCGGCGCCTTCCCACTCGCGGAAGTTCTTCACCGCCGCCCACAGGCCGAGAAGGCTCGCCTGCGACGGATCGGCGTGGACCGCGGCGATGCGGTCCATCAGGTCGGGCGGCCGGTCGGGGACGGCCTCGAGAACACGAAGCAGCCACTTGGGGTAGGGGTAGAGCCGCTCGTTGTGCGCGAGGATCATGCGGCTGCCGAAGAGCACGGTTCGCGCGACCGCGAGGCCGCGCAGGTAGTCGTCGCCGAGCCGGAGCGCTTCGTGCGCGTACCAGTGCCACGCCTCGAATTGCGCGTGGAAGCGGCGGATCCGCTCGGTCTTGCTCTCGACGGGATAGCGGACGATCCCGCGCAGCAGGCCCTCGAGGCCGTCCATCCGCGAGAAGAGCACGCGAGCGTCCTCGAACGCGAAGCGTGCGGGCTCGGAGCCGCGCTCGGCGACGCGCGAGAGAAGGCCCGGCGAGACGTACTTGCCCTCGACGTAGCCGTTCGGCCAGTCGCAGGCGTCGGCGGTCGCGAACTGCATCCGCCCGTCGCGACGGCGCGCCTCCCAATCGGCGTCGGAGACGACGATCATGAGATCGACGTCCGAGTCGGGGCGCTCGAAGCCATGCGCGACCGAGCCGCCGAGAAGGAGCGCCTGCACCTCGCCGTCCGCGGCGAGCGACGCCGTCACGCGCTCGATTGCCTTACGATGGTGCGGGTGCATGAACGCCCCTCCGATTGCTGCCGCGCATCGCGCTGCGTCCTCGCGGGCCGTGCGGGATGGCACATCACGTCCGCTTTCGATCGCCGCCGCCGATGCGCTTCGCTTCACCACATGGCGCGCAGGCGCGCGGCCACGTCGACGACGGCCGTGTCCGTCGCCGGCGCGTCAGCAGCGGCACTCGTGCGCCGCGTGCGCACCACGCGGTCGAAGAGCGGGAGCACGTCTTCGGGCAGGAATCGCGAGCGCGGCGCGTAGACGTGGCGATCTCCGAGGCGGTGCTGCTGCTCGACGTGCATGCGCAGCGGCTGCACGAGATGGAGATGATCGCGCGCCCGCGTCATTGCGACGTAGAGCAGCCTGCGCTCCTCGTCGACCTGCGCAGGCGTCGCGACCGCCATGTCGGACGGGATGCGGCCATCGATCACGTCGAGGACGAACACCGCACGCCACTCCTGTCCCTTGGCCGAGTGAATGGTCGAGAGCACCAGCCAGTCTTCGTCGAGCAGGGGCGGGCCGGCGAGGTCGCCGGTGGCCGACGGGGGATCGAGTGTCAGGTCGTCGAGGAAGGCTCCGCGTCCATCGCACTTTGCCGCCAGCGCCTCGATCTGCTCGAGGTCGCCCGCGCGCAGCGCGGCGGCGTCGTAGCGCTCGGTGAGGATCGGGTCGTAGAACGCGCGAACGCGCCCGATCTGTCCCGGCCACGGCGCGGCGGGATCGGCGAGATCGATCAGGAGCTCGCACAGCGCCCGCCAGCGCTCGTCGCCGCCGCGGGGCGGCGCGAGTGCGCCGAGCGCGGCGAGCGAAGGCGGCGCTGCTGCGACGACCGCATCGACCGCGCGCCGTGCGAACGCAGGCCCGACGCCCGAAACGAGCTGGCTCACCCGAAACCCCGCGACGACGTCGCAGGGGTTCTCTGTCCAGCGCAAGATCGCGAGCAGATCCTTCACGTGCGCGGCTTCGAGGAACTTGAGCCCGCCGTACTTGACGTACGGGATGCGGCGGCGCGCGAGCTCGAGCTCGAGCAGGTCTGCGTGATGCGCAGCACGAACGAGGACGGCCTGATCACGAAGCGCGAGTCCGGCCTCCCGGTGGCCGAGGACCTGCTCGATCACGTAGTCGACCTCGCTCGTCTCGTCCTCGACGAGCGCGAGCGTGGGCCGCGGGCCGGCGCCGCGCGTCGCGCGGAGCCGCTTCGCATGCCGCTCCGCAGCGCGGGCGATCACGGCATCGGCTGCGGCGAGGATCGCCGGCGTCGATCGGTAGTTCTCTTCGAGCGCGACCAGTCGGGCCGGCGTCGTGAAGCGCGTCGGGAAGTCGAGGATGTTGCGCACGGTGGCGGCGCGGAACGAGTAGATGGCCTGCGCGTCGTCACCCACCGCGGTGACGCCGCGGCCGTCGGGCGCGAGCGCCACGACGATCTCGGCCTGCAGCGAATTGGTGTCCTGATACTCGTCGACCAGCACGTGATCGAAGCGGTCGCGGATGGCGGCGGCCACTTCGGGAGCCGCCATGGCGTGCCACCACCACAGGAGCAGATCGTCGTAGTCGAGCACGTGGCGGCGAAGCTTCTCGTCGACGTACGCGGCGAACAGGCCCCGCAGCGCTGCGGCGTGCTCGCGGCACCACGGATACGCCTCGTCGAGGACGGCTTCGAGAGCCGTGCGCGAGTTCACGGCTCGCGAGTAGAGGGCGAGGCACGTGTCCTTGCGCGGGAAGCGGCGATCGCCCTTGCCAAGGCCACGGTCGGCGCGCACCACGTCGAGCAGGTCTGCGGCGTCGCCGCGATCGAGCACCGTGAAGCCAGGGTCGAGTCCGAGAGCGGGCCCGTGGAGCCGGAGAAGGCGCGCGCCGATGGCGTGGAACGTGCCGGCCCACCGCAGATCGGCGGCGCGCGCGGCGCGAGCGACGACGGCGACTGCGCGCCGGGTCATCTCCTGCGCGGCGCGGCGGCTGAAGGTGAGCAGGAGGATGCGCTGCGGGTCGGCGCCGCTCGTGATCAGTCGGGCGAGCCGGTGCGCGAGGGTCGTGGTCTTGCCCGTGCCGGCGCCGGCGATGATGAGAAGCGGCTCGTCTCCGGCGTGGAACACCGCTGCACGCTGGGCCGCGTTGAGCGCCTCGTGGACGTCGCGCGTCTCGCTGGCGTGCACCCGTCCATTGCAGCAGCAGCGGCCAAACGGCGCAAGATCGGGTCCGCCTTGTTCGGTTCTCGGCCGGCGCGGCACGCGCGGCAGGCCCTGCCGGCGGGCATGACGTTCGTCCGCGCGGGCGGGATCGTGCACTTCCGTCAGCGGCGCCCTCCCGGCGCGCTGCCCGCTCGCCGGCGGAGGTAACGACGCGCGGGGCCGGCTATGCTCGACGCGCCATGAGCCAGCCCCCCGAATCGGCCTCGACCCCGGGCAGCGGTCTCGTCTGCGACTTCTGCGGCCAGCGCTCGGCGAGCGTTCGGCGGGTGGCCCTCGACCGGGGCTACGACCGCCTCGGGCCCGCGAGCCGCGAGCTCTACGCCTGCCCGGTCTGCTCGGAGGCGAAGGAGAAGGCCCGCAAGGGGCTCCCGCCCCGTTGACCCTCTTGCGGCGGTTCCCTAGATTCGGCCGCCGCTTACGCCTCGAAGGAGCCTCCATTCCATGGTGAAGATTCGTCTCACGCGCGCGGGCGCGACGAAGCGCCCGTTCTACCGCGTCGTCGCGATCGACGAGCGCGACAAGCGCGACGGGCGTGCGCTCGAGTTCCTCGGGACGTACGACCCCAAGACCACACCGCCGAGCGTGAAGCTCGACGTTGCGCAGGTCGACGCATGGGTGGCGAAGGGCGCACAGCTCTCGGAGACGGTGCGCGCCCTGCTCGGACAGGCGCGCGCGGCCGCGAAGAGCAGCGCGGCGTGAGCGTGGCGGAGCGTGGAGCCGCAGCGGAGCTGGTCGAGTTCATGGCGAAGGCGCTCGTCTCCGACCCGTCGGCCGTGACGGTCCGAGAGCTCGCCGGCGAATCGGTCATCGAGCTCGAGACGGCGGAAGGAGATCGCGGCCGCGTGATCGGCCGTCAGGGACGCGTAGCGAAGGCGATGCGCGCCGTGCTGGCTGCTTCCCGTTCGGGGGCATCCTGGCGGCTCGAGATCATCGACTAGGAGGGCCGGTCGTACTCGGCCG
The DNA here is from genome assembly GCA_020849175.1 of Deltaproteobacteria bacterium. Taxonomy (GTDB): domain Bacteria; phylum Myxococcota_A; class UBA9160; order UBA9160; family UBA9160; genus MYXO. The sequence continues at coordinate 20,431 of JADLGR010000297.1, read as the reverse complement.
TGTCCTCGGCGCCCACGGGCTTCGGGGCATGGTGCGGGTCAAGTGGCTCGGAGACGGGCCGGAGAATCTGATCGAAGCGCGCGAGCTGCGGCTCGCACGCAGTCCGGATGGCGTGGCCGCACGATCCTACGAGGTGTGCGGCCACCTGCCGGGACGACCCGGCGAAGTGCGGGTCGCGCTGGCAGGCGTTGCGGACCGCGACGCGGCCGAGCGTCTCTCGGGCTGCTGGGTTCTCGGTGATCCTGCGGACCTGCCCGCCCTCCCGCCGGGTGAACATTACTGGTACGAGCTGATTGGCTGCCGGGTGGAGACCCGCGATGGCCGCAGCGTCGGTAGCGTGAAGGAGATCTGGGAGACCGGGGCGCACGACGTCCTGGTGATCGAGATGGCCGATGGGCGGCGGGTGCTCCTGCCGGCAGCCGGCGCGTTCTTGTACGAGATCGACGTGGCGGGACGAAGGCTCGTGGTCGAGGAGATCCCCGGTCTGCTCGATCCCGCCTGAGGATGGCGATGCTCCGGATCGACGTGGTGACGATCTTCCCGGAGCTCTTTGGCGCCTTTCTCCGAACCTCGATCGTCGGCATTGGACGCGAATCTGGAGCGCTCGAGGTCTCGACGCACGACCTGCGCGGCTTCACGACCGACCGACACCGAACGGTGGATGATGCTCCGTACGGTGGCGGTCCCGGTATGGTGATGAAGCCCGAGCCGCTGGTAGAGGCGATCGAAGCACTGGCAGGCCCGAAGGGCGCGCAGCGAACGGCGCGGGTGCTGCTCCTCTCGCCGCAAGGCGAGACGCTCGATCAGGCGCGGGTCGTGCAGATGGCAGGTCAGCAGCATCTCGTTCTGGTGTGTGGACGTTACGAAGGGGTCGATCAGCGGGTGATCGACCTCGCAGTGGACGAGGAGATCTCGATCGGCGATTACGTGCTCTCCGGCGGAGAGGTGCCGGCCATGGCGGTGATCGAAGCCGTGGCGCGCCTGCTGCCCGGAGTGCTCGGCAACCCGGAGTCGGCCGGGTCGGACTCCTTCGAGCAGGGCCTGCTCGAAGGGCCGCAGTACACTCGGCCCGCGGTCTTCCGCGGCCGGGCCGTGCCCGAGGTCCTGCTCTCGGGCAACCATGCGGCGGTGGCCCGCTGGCGGGCCGAGCAGGCTCGAGAGACGACGCGACGCCGCCGACCGGATCTGCTCCGGCGGGCGGGAAGGGAAGGGGACGAGCGATGAGGACGATGGACGCGATCGAGCAGGGCGCGCTGCGCCGGGACCTTCCCCCGTTTCGCTCCGGCGACACCGTGAAGGTGCACGTCAAGGTGAAGGAAGGCGAGAAGGAGCGGATCCAGATGTTCGAGGGCGTCGTGATCCGACGCCGTCGCGGTGGGGCGTCCGCAACGTTCACCGTTCGCAAGATCTCCTATGGTGTAGGCGTCGAGCGCATCTTCCCGGTCGAATCTCCGACCGTCGAGAAGGTCGAGATCAAGAGCCGCGGTCACGTGCGCCGCGCGCGCCTCTACTTCCTACGCGACCTGCGCGGCAAGAAGGCGCGCCTTCGCTCGAAGCTCCGCGATCTCTCGGGCCTCGTGGCGCCCGAGGCGAGCGAGGCCGGCACGGCGGCCGAGGCTTCCGCCGATCTGGCCGCGCAGCCGGAACCCACCGAGAGCTGATTCCCCTCGCGGGCCTGCAACTGGCGGACGGTCAGTCGCTGGCATCGAAGGCGCTCTCCAGGTGGCGAAGCGTCCACCGCCCGAATCGATCGACCTCGCAGCAGATGACGTCGAAGCGCACGTGCCGCGCTGCGGGCCGGGCGCCGGCGAGCCACGCGGCGGCGCCGCGCACGAGGCGGGCGCGCTTGCGGGCGTCGACCGCCTCTTCGGGCATGCCACACCACCGCGCCCGCCTGCTCTTCACCTCGACGAACGCGAGCGTTCCACCTCGCTCGGCGATGATGTCGATCTCGACGCCGCCGGCTCGCACGTTGCGCGCCAGCACGCGCCAACCGGCCCTCTCCAGATGCGCGGCCGCGCGCACCTCGCCCTCGGCGCCGAAGGCGCGCCGCTCATCTGAACCCGACTTCGTCACGACGAGCTCCGCGGGACGCGGCAAGGTGTCGCTACAGTCTAGGCCCGGGAGGTCGTGTGGGCACGCTCTACGTCGTCGCGACGCCGATCGGAAATCTCGAGGACGTGACGCTGCGCGCATTGCGCGTCCTACGCGAGGCGGATTGCGTGCTGGCGGAGGACACGCGCCGGACGCGGATCCTGCTCGAGCGGCACGCGATCCCCGCACGTCCCGTCTCGCTGCACGCGCACAACGAGGCCGCGCGAACGGCCGAGGTGCTCTCGAAGCTCACCGGGGGCGCGAGCGTCGCGCTCGTCTCCGACGCGGGAACGCCGCTCGTCTCCGACCCCGGCGAGCGGTTGGTCGCGGCTGCCGCAGCCGCGGGCCACGCCGTCGTCCCGGTGCCCGGGCCCTCGGCCGTCCTCGCTGCGCTCTCGGTCTCGGGCTTACCAGCATCGGCCTTCACGATGCTCGGCTTCCTGCCGCGCCGGGCGTCCGCACGCGCCGCCCTGCTGTGCCGCTTCCGCACGGCTCCCGAGCCGCTCGTGTTGTTCGAGGCGCCCGGCCGCGTCGCGGCAACGCTCGCTGCACTGCGCGCATCGCTCGGTGATCGATCGGTCTGCGTCGCGCGCGAGCTCACCAAGCTCCACGAAGAGATCGTCCGTGGCCCACTCTCCGTGCTGGCACAGCGCTTCGCCGCCGCGCCGCCGCGCGGCGAGGTGACGCTCGTCGTCGCCGGCGCCTCAGGGGCTGATGCCAGAGATGATGCATCGCAGGACGACGCGGCGCTCGATCGCCTCATTTCCGAGCGCGTCGCCGAGGGCCGCTCGGCGCGAGACGTTGCCGCCGAGCTCGCGGGAACGGGACGGATGCGCAAGCGTGAGGCCTACGCGCGTGCGCTCCGGGCGCGCGGCGGCTCGTGACACGCGCATCCGTCGGGCGCTGGATCCGAACCGTCCGCCACCTGCGCGCGCAGCAGGTGGCGGGACAGATCCGCCTGCGCCTTCACGGCGGAGCCGCTCCCGCACGCAGCACAGGGCCCGCACCGGCGCTCGCCCTCGACGGCCCCGCCACCGCGCTGCTGCCGGGACCGCCGCACGCCTTCAGCGACGGTGCGCGGCGCTTTCGGCTCCGCAACCGCGAGGTCGCGTTCGCCGAGCGCGTCGACTGGGACTTCGCCGGCGAAGGGCCGCTCTGGGCGTACGACCTGCACTCGTTCGGATGGGCGCGCCGGAGCTCGCTCGTTCCTGCAGCGCGCCGTGCGCTCGTCCTCGACTGGATCACGCGACATCCGCGCGGCGTCGGCTGGAGCCCGCACCCGACGAGCCTTCGCACGCTCGCCTGGCTCGCGCTCCTGCTGACGCCCGGGGCGCTCGACGCGGACGACGCGACGCGCGCCCGGATTCTCGCCTCACTCGGCGCGCAGGTCACGTTCCTCACGAAGCATCTCGAGACGCACCTGCTCGCGAATCACTACCTCTCGAACCTTCTCTCGGTGACTCTCTGCGGTGTTGCTCTCGACGGTGGTCGCGCAGCCGGCTGGCTCGCGTACGAGGGACGACTGCGCGCCGAGCTCGCCGAGCAGATCCTGCCGGACGGCCTGCATCACGAGCGAAGCCCGATGTACCACGCGTGCCTGCTGGAGACGCTCCTCGACGGCGTTAACCTGGTGGCCGCGAAGCCGGGGCGCGTGCCCGACGCGCTTGGCGAGGCGCTCGCTGAAGCCGCCGCGCGCATGCTCGGCGCGCTCGCGGTCTTGACGCACCCCGACGGCGAGATCGCGCTCTTCGCCGACTCGGCCTTCGACATCGCACAGCCGCCGGTGGTGCTCGCCGACTACGCAGCGCGCCTTGGCATCACGCCTCGTGCTCCGGAGCGACCGGGCGTTCTCGACCACGGCGGCTACGTCCGGCTCGAGCGCGGGCCCTTCGTGCTGCTGGCGTCGGTCGCTGGGCCGATGCCCGCCCACCAGCCCGGCCACGCGCACTGTGATGCCCTCGCGTTCGAGCTCTCGGTGGACGGCGAACGCGTCGTCACCGACACGGGAGTGTTCGAATACGTTCCCGGTCCGCTCCGGGATCTCTCTCGCGCGACGCGCTCGCACGCGACGCTCGAAGTGGACGGCCATGAGCAGGGGGAGCTGTGGGCCGCACACCGGATCGGCGGCAGACCCGTCGTCGCACTCGACGACGTCGTTCCGGGAGCACGCGCGGCGGCGCGCTGCTCCGGCTGGGCAACACCCGATACCCGACACCACCGCGTGTGGGAGGTGGACGATGCCGCGGTGGTGGTCTGCGACCGCCTCGAAGGGCGTGCCCGCCCCGCGCGCCTCGCGCTCCCGCTCGCGCCGGGCATCACGGCGCGGCTCGATGGATCCCGCGCGCGGCTTCGCCTTCCCAGCGGCGGCTGGCTGCGCGTCGAACTCGAGGGCGGCCCCGCGCTGCGCGCCGAGCAGGCGCCCTACTTCCCCGAGTTTGGCCGGCGCATCGACCGCAGCGTGCTGGTCGCCGAGGCCGACCCGTGGCCCGCGACGACGCTTCGCATCACCCGCGCAAGGCAGCTCGGGAGCTGATCCAGTCCCCGCCGGGCCGCACGGCCTGCAGCACGCGGACCGCCGCTGGGGATCTACGCCGAACCTCGAGAAGACGCGCCCGAGGCGACGCGACGGCGTCAGAAGCGGAAGTAGATGAAGGGACTGGTTCCCGTGGGCGCGTAGAAGAAGATCAGCAGCACGCAGAGCACGAGGACGAAGGCGCCGCCCACGCGGCCCGGATCGAGATCGACGTACCAGCCCGCGATCGCGTCGTGTCGCAGTGTGCCGCCGAAGGGGCGAAGGAGGCGCGCCGCGAGGCCTTCGCGCCATCCGCGTTCCGCAGCCGCCTCGAGAAGCGATCCCAGCGCGTGGCCTGCCGCGATCAGGAGCACCCCACGAAGGAGAAGCGTGGGGATCCAGAGCACTCCTTCGGCGCCCGGCACGAACATTCTCTCCAGCATGATCGCCGTGGTCCGGAAGTCCGGTGCGCGGAACGGTACCCAGCACAGCATCACGAACACGAACGTCGTCGGAACTGCAACGACGTGCGGAAGGAGCGGGTAGCCACCGTTGCGATCTCTCAGCCAGCGGTGCACCGCCAGCCCGATGCCGTGCAGCGCACCCCAGAGGACGAAGTTCCAGCTCGAGCCGTGCCAAAGGCCGCCGAGGAGCATGGTCGCCATGAGGTTCAGATACGTTCGCGCCGGACCGTGCCGGTTCCCTCCGAGCGGGATGTAGAGATAATCGCGCAGCCAGGTGCTGAGCGTGATGTGCCAGCGCCGCCAGAACTCGGCGACGTCGCGGGCGAGATACGGCATGCGAAAGTTCTCGGGCAGGTCGTAGCCGATCATCTTGGCGACTCCGATCGCCATGTCCGAGTAGCCCGAGAAGTCGCAGTAGATCTGGAGCGTGTAGGCGAGCACGCCCATCCAGATCGTCGGCGTCGCGTAGGTCTCGGGCGAGGCGAAGATGGGGTCGGCCACGCTGGCCATCGGGTCGGCGATGAGGAGCTTCTTGGTGAGGCCGAGCAGGAAGATGCTCGCGCCGATGCGCAGGCGCTCCGCGGTGGGTCCGATGACGCGGCCCATCTGCGGCAAGAAGATCGAAGCGCGAACGATTGGGCCCGCGATCAGCTCGGGGAAGAACGTGACGAACGTCGCGTAGTCCGTGATCGAGCGACACGCTTCGAGCTCACGCCGATAGACGTCGATCGTGTAGCTCATCGTCTTGAAAGTGTAGAAGCTGACGCCGGCTGGCAGGAGGATGTCGAGCTCGGGAACCGGAACGCCAGCGAGCGCGAGCGCGGGCCGGAGGGTGTCGAGGAAGAAGCCCGTGTACTTGAAGTAGGCGAGGGTGCCGAGACTGACCGCGACGCTGGCCCAGAGCCAGAGCTTGCGTCCGCGTTCGTCCGAGGCGTCGGCGATGCGCGCGCCACAGACGTAGTTCGCCACGCTCACGAAGAGCAGCAGCGCGAGGTAGCGGTAGTCCCAGGCCGCGTAGAAGAAGCACGAGCCGACGAGGAGGACGTGGAGCTTGACCTGGAGGCGCCAGCGGGGCGCCAGGAGCAGGAGCATCACGGCGAGGAACAGCAGGAAACGAGGACTGGAGAAGATCACGCGCAGCCAGCCCCTTCATCTCGTGTTCGAGCAGCTCTGCGGCTGCGTGCTGGCCCTCGGCGCTCGGATGCCCTTGCGGATCTCGTCACGGATCCGCCATCAGGATCGACGGTCGAGCGCTCGAGCCTCGCCCGACAGACGATCGGCTCGGAGGCCGCCAGCACGAGGCAGGCGCCGATTCCGAACCCCGTCACGCCGGCAGGCCCGTCGCTTCCTTCGCCTTGCGACGAGGACGGCCGCGGGCATCCATCTCGAAGACGTCTTCCCAGCGGTGCTGGTTCGCCCAGCGTGCGGTCTTCGCGATCTCGGTGTCGAAGATCACGAAGCAGCCGTCGCAGAAGTGCTTGCGGAGCTCGGGCTGCGCGAGAACGACCTCCGGATTCGAGACGATGCGGCGCGCCTTGCGGTACTCCTCGCCGTTCCAGACCTCGGCGACGCTCGACTCGAAGACGTTGCCGAAGACGCGGGCGTCGCCCCCCTCCATGTGCTGCGCCGCCATGCGATGCTCGCAGCACGGAATCACGTCGCCGTTGTACTTGATCACCATCGAGAAGTGAGGCCAGTAGCACTGGGGAAGGGCGCGATTTGGCCGCGGGGCGATCGTCGCATAGTTCTCGGGCTCTCGGTCGGCGTAGTTGTGGAGTGCTCCCCAGAAGTCTGCGAACTGCTCGGCGCCGATCTCCTCGGCGAGCCTTCGCGCCGGCTCGACCTCGTCGAGGTTGTGCTGGTACTTGATGTACTGGATCTCGATCTTCGGAAACTCGCGACCGAGCTCGCGGCGGATCTCGGCGACGCGGCGCAGGTTGTGGATCACGCGGTCGATGCGCCCGCCGACGCGTGTCCTGCCGTACTTCTCCTGGCTGAGGCCATCGACGCAGACCGTGAGGTGCGTGAGTCCACTGGTCACGATGCTGCGCAGGCGCTCCTCCTTGAATCCGAAGCTGAAGTTCGTACTGGCGTGGACCTGCAGACCGGCGTCGCTCGCGATGCGGCACATCTCGTCGAGATCGGGATGCGTCATCGGATCGCCCCAGGTGTAGAGCGAGACGGTCGCCGTGCGGCCTTTGATCTGGTCGATGATCCTGCGGAACTGCTCGACGCTCATGCGGTGGCCGGGCGCGAAGCGTTGGCGTTCGAGCGCAGGGTTCCCGTTCGGGTCGGCATGGACGCAGACCGTGCAGGCGAGGTTGCAGATCGGGCTGATGTCGATCTTGACGACGCCGGGCAGGCTCGCCACGCGCTCGCGCTTGAACGCGAAGAACACGGCGCCGACGGCGTAGTTCCAGAGCTGGCCGAGGCGAAGACGCGCGAAGAGCCAGTGGCGGCGGCGCCACGTCGTCTCGAGCATCACGCGCGTGTTCATGGGCCGCTCCCCGGGCCGCGAGGGTGGCCCTCCCTTGCCCGCCGCATCGGCGATGCGGGCACGGAGGGTGACCGGTAAGCCTCGCACAGGCATCCAGTCAAATCAAACCAATTCGGTCCTCAATCCCTTGCCGCCCCTACGTGCTCCAGCACTCGCTCGGTGGGAATTCGGTAGATCGCGGCCTCGTCCTGCGCTGTTCGCAGCGGATTCACATCGACGAACGATGGACTCGAAGGCTCTCCGCGGGCCAGGCGGACCGCCGGGTGCGGGCCGGGGCGGCGCGGAGTCGGCATCGTCCACTGTACCAGCTTCGTCGGGACGCCTTCTGCGGGTAGCCAGAAGAGCGCGGCGTCGAGCTCCGCCAGGCCGAGGATGCCGCCGCTCGGACGCACGCGCTGCGCGTAGTAGGTGGGGCCGGGAAGGTTCGAGCCTGGGATCGCCTCGACGCGCTGCGCGTCGCGCAGCCACCGCAGCGCGTGATTGGGAGACCGATCGGCGTCCATCCCCCAGAGAACCGCGGCGGGCAGGAACAGGAAGCTGCACACGCGCAGCTCCTGGCTCCCCTCGCCGACCCAGCGGAAGCTACGCGCCTGGTCGAGCGAGAACCCGACGCGCGACTCGGAGTCTCCGTCGCCCGTTCCCACCCACACGCCCCCCTGCACGGGATCCCACTGCACCGCATGGACGTGTCGCACGGCGCCGGGCGGGAACTCGAAGACGAGCGTCCACGTGCGGCCCTCGTCCTCGCTGCGCCAGATGCCGATCGGCCGCGACTCTCGGCCCGGCGCCGTCACGTACTCCCCGTAGTAGAGCGTGCCGCGTGCGTCGCGCGTCACGCCGTGCGGCATGAGACCGCGTCCCTCGCCGCGTCCGAAGTAGCGGAGCCGATGCGTTCGCTCCTGTGTGCCGTGGGCGAGATCGACGCGATAGACGTCGCCCCCTGCGAACGCGACGAGCAGATCCTGACGTACGGGAACGACCTCGACGAGCTCTTGATAGCCGAAGCGGGAGCGAAGCGTCCGCGAGAAGCCGGCCCACGCTTCGCCGAATCGGGGGACGACGGTAAAGACCTTCTCGAACGCAGCGCCGTCTCGGCTGCGGTAGATCGAATAGCCCTGCGAAGCCCAAACGACGCCGGGCTCCTCCTGCTGCAGCACGAGATCGCGCGCGCGCTCGGCCGGGAGGCCCTGCAGCGCCGCCGGCTCCCACGCGATCCGGGCGGGTGTCGCCGTCTCGCGCCACGCGACCGCGCCACCGATCAGCACCAACGCGACGATGCTCGCGGCTGCGATGCGTCCCAGGCGGCGCCACGGCATTCGCGTCAGCTCTCCAGCAGGCGAACGAGCTCCGCCTCGTCGATCACGCGAACGCCGAGCTCCTGCGCCCGCTGGAGCTTGCTTCCCGGATCCTCTCCCGCAACGACGAAGTCGGTCTTCTTCGAGACCGACGAGGCGACGCGGCCACCGGCGGCCACGATGCGCTCCTTCGCGTCCTCGCGCGTCATGGCCGCGAGGCCTCCCGTCAGCACGAGGGCCTTGCCTGCGAGCGGGCCCGTTCGCGCTCGCCCGCGCGCCTGCTTCGGCCAGCGAACGCCGAGGCTTTGCAGGCGCTCGACCTCCGCGCGGTTGTGCCGGTCGGAGAAGAATCGTTCGACGCTCTCGGCGATGGTGGGTCCGACGCCGGGCGCCGCCTCGAGCTCCTCGCGCGTCGCATCGACGAGCGCGGGCAGGTCACCGAAGTGGCCGGCGAGGAGCTGCGCCACGCCTGCGCCGACATGGCGAATGCCGAGCGCGATCAGGACGCGTGCGAGCGACGTCTCGCGCGCGCCACCGATCGCCTCGGCGAGGTTCGCGGCCGACTTCTCGCCCATTCGCTCGAGGTCCGACAGGGTCCGGGCATCGAGGGCGAAGACGTCGGAGGGCCGCTTTACGAGGCCTCGGTCGACGAGCTGATCGACGATCTTCTCGCCAAGGCCGTCGATGTCGAGCGCTTCGCGGCTCGCGAAGTGCAGCACGTTGTTCTTGAGCTGCGCGGGGCAGTCGAGATTCGGACATCGCGTCACGGCCTCGCCCTCCAGGCGAACCGTCGCGGCGCCGCAGACCGGGCAGTGTCTCGGAAGCTGGAAGGGCCGCGCGTGCGCAGGCCGGTCTGCCTTCACCACCTCGACGATCTGCGGGATCACGTCTCCGGCGCGCTGAACCACGACGGTGTCACCCTCGCGAACGTCCTTGCGATCGACCTCGTCCTGGTTGTGGAGCGAGGCGCTCGACACGGTGACGCCGCCGACCGTGACCGGACGCAGCCTCGCCACGGGCGTGAGGGCCCCCGTTCGGCCCACCTGCACGTCGATCGCTTCGACCTGCGTGCGCTCCTGCTGCGGCGGAAACTTGAACGCGATGGCCCAGCGCGGAGAGCGCGGCAGCTCGCCGACCTCGGCCTGAAGGTCGAGGCGATCGACCTTGAAGACGGTCCCGTCGACCTCGATCGGCAGGCGGTCGCGATGCGCGAGGAGCTTCGTGTGATACGCGATCGCCGCGTCGACGTCGTGACACGCCGCGCACTCGGGGCTCACGGTGAAGCCCCATGCGATGAGCTGGCCCAGCACCTCCATCTGCGTGCGGACCGAAGCCGGTAGCCCTTCGGCGATTGCGTAGGCGCGGAACTCGAGCGCGCCGAGGCGCCGGCGGTCGATGTCGTGGAGCTGACGGAGCGCGCCGGCCGCCGCGTTGCGCGGGTTCGCGAACGGCTCGTCTCCGCGCACGACGCGCATCTCGTTGAGGCGCCGAAAGGCGACGAGTGGCAGAACGACCTCGCCGCGGACCGACACGCGCCCGGGGCAGCCGGTTTCATCACCGCCGAGTACCAGCGGGATGTTCCAGACGTGCCGGAGATTCGCCGTGACGTCCTCCCCCGTTCGTCCGTCCCCGCGGGTGGTGCCCACGTCGAGAGCGCCATCCACGTAGACCAGCTCGACCCCAGCGCCGTCGAGCTTGGGCTCACCCGCGTACGCCACGGGCGAGGGGCTGCCGAGGATCCGGCGCACACGCTCGTCGAAGGCGTACATCTCCCGCTCGTCCATGGCGTTCTCGAGCGAGAGCATCGGCACGCGGCGGGTGAGGGTGCCGAATCCCGCGGCGGGCGGGGCCCCGACCCGGCGGGTCGGCGAGTCGGCAGCCCTTAGATCCGGATACCTGACCTCCAGGTCCTGAAGCTCGCGGAGCAGCCGGTCGTACTCGGCGTCCGGTATCTCGGGCCGGTCCTCCTGGTAGTAGAGGCGGTTTGCACGGTCGATGGCCTTCGCGAGCTCGGCCATTCGTACCCCGGCACGGTGCCGTGCGTCTCGGCTCTCGCTCAAGTCGGCCTCCAGGGACGCAGCGGGTCGGTAAAGACACTCACGACAGCAGGCGATGAGAAGGGGGTCGGTTGGCCGCGCAGGGGGCAGGCGCACGATACCACGCGCCCAAGACCGCGAGTGAGCAGCCGCCGCGCTTCGGAGGGGCAGCCATGCAGCGGTTTGCGCAAGAGGTACGCGGGATTTCCGCGGAATCTGCGCTTCGCCGCGTCGGCGACGCCCTGTCCGATGCGCTCGTGGGAACGAGAGCGGGCCGCATCGTCTGGGCCAGCGCCCGGCTGGCGGAGCTGGCGGGCCACGAGGACAGCGCAAGCCTGCTCGGCCTACCCTTCGCGGCGCTGTTCGAGGACGCCGACGACGGCATCCTCGACGCCACGGACGGGTATGGCGCCGAGTGCCTCGTACGGCGCGAGGAAGGCCCCCCCGCGCGGGTGACCGTCCGCCGAATCTGCGGCGGCGAGGACGGTGGTGCCGACGAGGTGTGGCTGCTCGCCGACGTGACGCGCCAGCGCCTTCTCGAGTCGGAGCTGCTCCGCGCGGGGCGCGACCTGCACGCAGCCAATCGCGAGATCGCGACGCTTCGCGAGCGCGTGCGACGCGAGCTCGCCGACCGCGAGGAGCTGCTCACCGCCGTGAGCCACGAGCTGCGAACTCCCGTCACCGTGATCGTCGGCTACGCGAGGCTCCTGCTCTCCGAGAAGGTCGGTGCTCTCAACGCCGACCAGAAGCGCTTTCTTGCCGAGACACAGAAGAGCTGTCAGCGGCTCGATGCGTTCATTGGTGAGCTGCTCGAGGCGGCGCGAAGCCTCACTGAGACCGCCGTTCTCGAGGTGAGCGAGCTGCCGGTGGGTACGGTGATCGAGAGCGTTGCGAGCGCACTCGTGCCGCTTCTCGACGAGCGAAAGCTCGCGCTCCGGATCGCCCCGGAGGCCGCTGTCGTGTACGCGCGCTTCGATCCGGCACGCGTCGAGCAGGTGCTCACGAACCTCGTCGGCAACGCGATCAAGTTCGCGCCTTCGGGATCGACGATCGAGATCGGCGCACGCCGGCTGCGTGAAGGCGACCGCGAAGTCGTCGAGGTCGCGGTGGCCGACGCCGGCCCCGGAGTCCCCGAGACCGATCGCGAGCGCATCTTCGAGCCGTGGGTCCGGGCAGGCGAGGGCTGCCGTCGTGGCGGAGTCGGGCTCGGTCTCGCGATCGCGCGCCGCATCGTTTCCGCGCACGGCGGAAAGATCACCGTGGCTCCGCGCGCCGGCGGAGGCAGCGTCTTCCGCTTCACGCTTCCCGCGGCATCGCCCGCGGGCCCGGAGGCCGCCTAGCCGTGGGGAGCGCACGCACCACCGCTCGGAGCCGGCGCCGGGTCCTCGACGTCTCGTCGCACAGGACGCGCCCGCTCTCGGGCTCGCGGACGCCGGCGAGGCAGCGCCGCGTTCTCGTCGTCGACGATGCCGAGAGCATTCGGTCGTACGTTGCGAGCGTCCTCGAGCTGCGCGGCTATCTCGTCGACACCGCGGAAGACGGCCGGAGCGCCCTCGCGCTGCTCGAGGCCGGCGCGGCTCCCGACGCCGTGCTGCTCGACGTCATGATGCCGGGCATGAGCGGCCTCGAGACGCTGGCGCGGATCCGCGAGATCTACTCCGGTCTCCCGGTGGTGATGCTCTCGGTCGTCGCGCGCACCACGACGATCGTCGAGGCCATGCGCCTTGGAGCCGCCGACTACGTGAACAAGCCCTTCGACGAGGCAGAGCTCGACCTCGTGCTGCGCCGCGTCCTCGATCAGCGGGACCTCGACGAGGAGCGCAACCGACTGGTCCGTGAGGCCGGCGAAGAGAGCGCCGTCGCGTGGGAGAGCGAGTCCATGCAGCGGGTCCTCCACGTGCTGGAGCAGATCGCGGACACGGACGTCACGGTGCTGATCCACGGTGAGAGCGGCGTCGGCAAGGAGGTGGTCGCGCGGGCCGTGCACGAGCACTCGACGCGGGCGAAGCGTCCGTTCGTCAAGGTCAACTGCGCGGCGTTGCCGTCGGACCTGCTCGAGAGCGAGCTCTTCGGCTACGAGCGCGGCGCGTTCACGGGAGCGGTCGCGCGCAAGGCGGGAAAGTTCGAGGTCGCGCACACCGGAACGATCTTCCTCGACGAGATCGGCGAGATGAGCGCCGGCTTGCAGGCGAAGCTCCTGCAGGTGTTGCAGGACGCGTCCTTCTGCCGGCTCGGCAGCAACCAGGAGATCCGCGTCGACGTTCGCGTCGTGACGGCCACCAACCGCAAGCTCGAGCAGATGGTGGCGCAGGGCGGCTTCCGCGAGGACCTCTTCTTCCGGCTCAACGTCGTCAGCATCGAGATTCCGCCGCTGCGCGAGCGGCGCGAGGAGATCCCCGGGCTCATCGACCGCTTCTTGCGGCGCTACAGTGCGAAGTACCGCAAGCCCCTCCCGGTGCTCTCGACGCGCATGCTGCGTCAGCTCGAGCGGCATCCCTTCCCGGGAAACGTTCGCGAGCTCGAGAACATGATGAAGCGCATCGTCGTCCTCGGCCGCGAGGAGCCCGTCCTCGAAGAGCTGATGGCCCGTGGCGAGCGGCGCCCCGAGGAGGCGAGAGGCGACCTCGAGGCGCTCCTCACCGAGCTCGAGCGGACCGCGGGCGCCCTTCCGCTGCGCGAGGTCGGCCAGCGTGCCGCCCTCGAGGCCGAGCGCGAGGCCATCGAGCGGGTCCTTCACCGTACGCACTGGAACCGCAAGCAGGCCGCGCGCGTGCTCGGCGTCAGCTACAAGACGCTGCTCCAGAAGATCCGCGAGTGCGGGCTCGAGCAGGAGATCTGACCGGGCTGCGGCCGGAAGGGGCGGGCCGCGCCGGAGCGGGATAGGATCGACGCCCGGTGGACGAGCGATTCTTCCTGGCTCTCTCGAGCGTGCTCCCCGTCGTCCTCTATCCCCTCAGCGTCGTATGCGCATGTCTCGTCCTTGCGATCCTCGCGCCGCTGCGAGCCGGGTCAAGACGCGTACTGACGGCCGCCGCGCTGTGCCTGCTGCTCGTCGCGAGCTGCGGGCCGATCGCCCGCGATCTTGGCCGGTCGCTCGAATGGCAGCATCCCGCGCCGGCCGAGCCGCCGGCGGCCGACGCGATCGTGCTCCTTGGAGGCTTCACGCTTCCGATCCGGCCGCCGCGGCTCCGAATCGAGCTCGACCAGGACGCCAATCGCCTGCTCGGCGCGCTCGCGCTCTATCGGAGTGGCAAGGCGCCGCTTCTCTACGTCGCGGGTGGAAGGCTCGATCTGTTCGAAACGCTCGGTCCGGAGGCGCCGGACATCGCCGCGCTGCTGCGCGAGCTCGGCGTTCCGGAGACGGCGATGCTGCTCGAGACCTCCTCTCGCAACACGTACGAGAATGCGGTCGAGGCAAAGCGCATCCTCGGGTCGCGAGGCGTTCGTCGCATCCTGCTCGTGACCTCCGCCCTCCACATGCCGCGCGCGGTGGGACTGTTCCGGCATCAAGGGTTCGACGTCGTTCCGTACCCGACGGACTTCCACGTGGTCGAGATCCCGGAGGCTTCCGGCGGCTCGGCGTGGTCTGTGATCGATCTCGTTCCGCGAGCCAGCTCGCTCGCGTACACGACGCGCGTCCTGCGCGAGTGGATCGGAATCGCCGTGTACCGCTTCCGCGGGCTCATGGACTGAGATGGAGCGCACCCTCTCGTGGCGGGAGACGCTCGTGCTGGCGGGTGTTCTCACGGCGCTCGTGGTCATCTACGCCTTCGCGTGGGACGGCCGACCCCAGATGGAAGGAGACTCGCAGGGCTACCTCGACGTCGCTGCGGTGTTGAGAGACTCCCCCCACGATCGCCTCCCGAATCGCCCGCCCGGATACCCCGTTTTGCTGCTGCTCACGGGGTCGGTTCCCGAGCCCGGTCTTGCTCTGCTCGTCACGCAGCTCGCCCTCCACGCGGCCGCCGTCGCGCTGCTGGCGGGCCTGCTGCGCCGCATCGACACGCGGCGAGCGCTGGTCGCTCTCTTCGTCGGCGTCGCCATGCTGCCGCCCTTCGTCGAGCACGCCGACTTCGTTCTCAGCGAGTCGCTCGCGCAGATCTGCGTCGTCGCTGGTCTCGTGGGCTTCTCGTCGTGGCTGCTGGGAGGGCGTGCATCGTGGCTCGTGCTCGCGGCCGGTGCGCTCGCAGCGGCGCCCCTGGTGCACTCGGTCGACGAGCTCCTGTGGGTCGCGCTCTCGATCGTCGCTGCGCTCGCAGCGGTGCTCTCGCGGCCGAAATCCGCGTTCCGGCGCCGCACCGTGATCGGCGTGACGGTCATCTCCCTCGCAGCGGTGACGGTTCTGGGCGGTGTCGTCGTTCGCAACGCGATCCGCTTCGACTTCGCCGGCGTCTCTCCCATGCTGGGAACGCGCCTCAGCCACAAGACCGTTCGCGTGCTCGAGCGGCTCCCGGAGCGGTATGCCGACGTCCGCGAGATCCTGATCCGGCACCGCGACGGGGCCCTCCTCGATCCGGCGACCGGACATCTCGGCCTCGCCTACATCTTCCGGGCAGTCCCCGAGCTGCAAGCGAAGACCGGGATGAACGAGCAGGAGCTCTCGCGCTACCTGGTCGAGCTCAACCTCGCGCTGATCCGCGCGGCGCCGATGGACTACGTCGACGAGGTGCTCCGGTCTGCGATCTGGTTCTGGGCGCCAGGTGTCACGGACCAGTCCGGATTCGGCTCGGGCGCGGTGAAGGCCGCCTTCAACGGCGTCCGCGCGCTCGTTCTCGTGTCCTTCTTCGGCGGCATCTTGCTGCTCGCCGGACCGATCGTCTTGCTCGCCGGCGGCGCGATTCGCCGCGGGCAGGGCAGTGATCTCGAGTCGACGCCTCTCTGGCCCGGACTCGTCGTCGTCTCGCTCTCGCTCGGCGCGATCGCGTACGACTGTCTCGTCAGCATCACGCTCACGTCGGCGGTCTATCGCCTGCGCATTCCCGTCGATTTACCGATCCTCGCCTGCGCGCTGCTCGCTCCCGGGCTCTTCGTGCAGATCCGCGCAGCGCTCGGACTCACGCCCGCGGGCCGGTGACCGGCATCACGTTCGAGCCGGTTCGGCCGAACGATGAGAGCGCGGCGAGGGACGTCATCCCGGATGGTGCCTTCTCCACGTTTCGCAGGAGACCCCCATGGAACACCCGATGCGACAGTGGTCGAAGGCGCGTTTGCTGGCTCTGTTCCTGGTGCTGGTCACGACGCCGGCCGCCGCGCGCGAGTACGACTGGTGCTCGAGCGTCGCCGTGCGTCCCGACCAGTACTTCCGGGACAAGGCGACCTGCGCGAACAGCTTCTCGGACACCGAGATCGGAGCGGGCGCCGACGCCGTGCTGGTCGGGGACTTTACGGACGTGGCGAGCCCCGTCGTCGCTGCGCCAGCCCGGACCTGTGCTCCCACGCCCAGCCACGCGACGAACGCCGCCTACGTGCAGCGCCTGCGCACGGCACGGGCGAGTGCGGGCGGCGCTCCGCTCGAGATCGTTCACATGCACCGCTTCGAGCTCGTTCCCTTCACGCTCGCCGCGCAGCCGCAGTTCAGTCCGGTCCACTTGCTGCGGACCGCACGCACGTTCCCGGAGGTGACCGGCTTCTTCAGCAGCGACCGCTCGGCGCCGTGCCTCGCGCGCGCCTGTCGATGGACCGACTCGTACGCAGGTCTCGAAGGGCGTGACGCCGGCCGGCGACTGCGCGACTTCGTCGATGCGAAGGGCGGAACCGGCAGCCACCAGAGCGCCGTCTACTATCTCGCGCGACCGGACGGCACGGGCGTCTACTACCCGACCTCGGCGATGGCGGACCTGCGAAGCCCTGCGTACCGCGCATGGCGCGTGCAGGAGGCGCGCAATGCGCTGCTGGTCGGCGGCTACGACTCCGTCGATCTCAACCACAAGCTACACCAGTATCTGTTCGGCCCGCACTGGATCCAGAGCACGACGGTGCCCGACGTCGCGGCTCTCGACGCGCGCGCCGACACGTTCTGGTCCGCACCCCCGACAGGCTACGGGTACTCGGAGTACGTGCAGGGTTGGTACGCGCTGGCGGTCGACCTGCGCGCGGCCCGTGTCCCGTATTCGGTGACGATTGCGCTGCGCGCCTGGCTCGGATCGTCGTTCGACGACAAGTCGACGCCCGCGGTCGACGAGGCGGCGCTGATCCGCGCGGTGATGATGGGTGCGAGGCTCGTCCTGCTCGACTACGAGCGCGCGTCGACACCGCAGGTGACGCTCGATCAGGCACGACGCGAGATCGAAGCATACGGGCCGCGGGTGATCCCGATCGACCAGACCTGCGGTCTGCGCATCGAGAAGCCGCTGCCGCCGCCGGCGCCGCCCACCCTGGAGCGGTGAAGCGGCAATACGCTACGGACGGCTCACGCGGGCCGTCGGCCGGGGAGCCACTGCAGGGCGAGGGCGCGTGCCTTCGCGAGCTCATCCGGCGTGAAGAAGCGCCCCACGAGCAGAAGGCCCGGGAACGCCGCGAGACATCCGAGCTTGAACGGCACGCGCAGCCATACCGGCTCGGGCGCAAGGAAGATGCCGAGCAGGTACAGGCCCGTGAGCATCCCGAGCAGCGCGCCAACCCTCCCGAGGCGGTAGGGCATCGGGTAGATCCGCTGTGCGATCGCCCAGAGCGCGAGCGAGACCGTCGCGTACGTGATGACGACGGCGAAGGCCGCCCCCATCATGCCGAAGCGCGGCACGAGAAGGAGCAGCAGGGCAAGGTTGATCACCATTCCCACGCCGTACGCGTACGACGAGTAGTGCGTCTTCTGACGCACGTGGATTCCCGTCACGGTGATGAACGTCGACCCGCGCAGCAGGAAGCCGAGTCCGATCCAGTAGATCACCTTGCCGGCCTCGAAGAACGACGCAGTCGCGATCACGCGGATCACCTCGTCGCCGAGCAGGCCGACGGCGAGCACCAGCGTCCCGCCGAGAACCGTGTAGTACTCGAGAACGCGGGCGCAGATCTCGCGATGGCCCGGCTGGTCGAGGATCGAGAAGACGTACGGGGGCCAGGCGAGGCTGAACGGCCGCATGAACAGCGTCTCGAAGATCGATCCGAAGCGATAGCCGAGCGAGTAGAGGCCGACGTTCGCGAACGAGCCGTACTCCTTGAGGGCGTAGCGATCGGCGAGGCCGAGAACCCATGCGGCGAGGTTCGTCGGGAGCAGGGGCACGCAGAACGCCAGCATCTCGCGCAACGACCGCTGGCCGATGCGCGGCGAGAGTCGCGGCAGGGAGAGCAGGAGCGAGAGGACGAGCTGGACGATCATGCCGGCGAGCTGGCCTTCGAGCACGCCGATGACGCCGCGACCCGCGACTGCGACCATGTAGATGGTGAGAGAGATCGACGTGAGGAGGCCGGCGAGGGTGCACGTGATGTACGCTCGGGCGCGTTGGTGGATCTGCAGGATCGAGAGACCGATCATGCCGAGCGCGGTGAGCGAGTAGAGGACGATGGCGAGGCGGACGTAGCGGATGCTGTCCGGCACATCGAGCAGCAGCGGTGCGAGCACGTCCGAGAACACGAGCAGCGAGAGCGCCGTGAGCGTGGAGGTGACGATGCCGAACGCGAGCCCAGTGGTCACGACGGCGTCGCGGTCTTCGGGGGTGTCGTAGAGGAAGTAGACGCGCGTCAGGCCGGAATGAATCCCGAGAGCGGCCACGAGGCCGAGGACGCTGCCCGCCGCACCGATCAGCGCGAGCGTGCCGTAGTCCGCCGGAGTCAGGTACCGCGTGTAGAGCGGCAGGAGAAGGAAGGCGACGGCCTGATTGGCCACGCTGCCGAGCCCGTAGATGAGCGTGTCGGAGGCGAGCCTGCGCATGGCGGCGACGGAGATAGCGAAGGGCGAGGCCGTGCGCTTTCGGATCGACCGGGCAAGAGGAGCGCGAGCCGCGTGAAGAGCGTCGGGACGACGGCGTGCAGGGTACAACGAGCGCTACCTGGCCTAGAGACCGACCCTGCTCTGTCGCCGAGCCGAGGTCAGCGGAGCTCCGGGAACGCCTCCTGCAGCCGCTGAGCCAGCATTCGACCGATCCTCTCGTGCCCGGCCGCGTTGGGATGGTTCCAGTCCGATGCACTGCCCGCCTCGCGGAAGAAGAAGGGTCCCTCGCCGCGGCGAGCAGCTTCGCGCAAGTCCGGCAGCGGCTCCACACTTGGCACATGGTGCTCCAGCGCCCAACGCTGGAACAGGTCCTGAGGACGCCCCTCCGCGAAGCTATCGCTGAAATCCAGTCGGTAGCGGTCTCTCCAGAGGGAGGCGTGCTCGGGCCCAAGCTGAGGATCGACAGGCAACCACAGTGCGACTGGCAGGACCCTCCTCGCTCTGGATGCCTCGACGATGTGTGCCAGCGACGCGAGCGTCTCGTCGAAGGCGCGCCGGCTCGCGGGGTCGTCTGGATGGAGTGCGGCGAGCCGAATCATCTCACCGGGGCTGTAGCCGAGCTGGAAGAGCAGGCGCTTCGCGCGGTCTCGCACCAGGAAATAGAGATGGCTGTGGGCGTAGAAGACGCCGTCCGCAGTGAAGCGGAGCCGTCGTATCGCGCGCAACCACGGCGAGAGGGGAAGATCCTGGCCGGGCGGTGGCCGCTCGAGCACGTCGTTCAGGTTCAGGGCGATCACGACCGCGTCCGGCTTGTAGAAGTCGAGCAGCAACGGGAGAATCGCCTCAGTCTCGTAGAGCGTCTGCCCAAGCCGGCTGAAACCCAACACCTCCACGTCGCGGCCATGGGCCGATGCGGACAACAGAACCTGTGCGCGCTTGTGGAATGTTTGCGTCAGCTCCACGCCGTAGCCAAACACCACGGAGTCGCCGAGCACCAGGGCCCGGAAGTTCCCCGGTGCACGGGCCGGCTCCGCCTCGACGTCGCGCCACCCACGGGAATTGATGCGCACATCGACGCCTGTCACCCGCAGGTGCTCAAAGGGCAGGTGAGGGCCCCGGCCGGACGCCGCGAGCGTACGATCGATCTCTTCAGAGGTAGCGCCTGCGCGGCGCAGCCTCGCCTGTGGAGAGAGCTCGTCTCCCGGCTCGATCACGACGGCGGCGCGGAAATCGACGGGCTGGGGTGCGAGGGTGCGGACTGCGAACTCGGCCGCAACGAGCATGAGGCCGAGCGACCCGACCAGCAGAGAGAGCGAGCCGAGCATGGATCTAGCGGACATCGCAAGACTCGCTGGTCGTCGCCTGCATGCCCATGTTTGACATGCTCTCGTACGGGCTGATCTCGGCTATCCAATTGGCGAAGTTCACGAGATGCTCGAAAAGAGCCCGCAAGAGGTCCACCTCCATTGCATACGAGCTGCAGATGCGCGACAGACATCGGAGGCGACCATGTGCACCTCGGTGCACGAGTATACAGTGCTCACAGGGTTGCCAAGAATTGAGTTTCGGACGGCTGGAGGGGCCGTAGAGTCCCGGATTCGGTGACCTGGCAGTAGACGCGCGAAAGCCTTCGCGCGGCCAGCAGCCGGCTCAGGTTGTGTGCCAG
>JADLGR010000296.1 GCA_020849175.1 Deltaproteobacteria bacterium | reverse complement strand
CGAGCGCAGCGTCGATCTCGCCGATGCGCGCGAGAGCCGCCGCGTCGGCGCCGTCGGCGAGCCGCGCGAGGAGCGATGCACGCTCGCGCGCTAGGGCCTGCCGGCGCACCACGCCGGCGAGCCGCAGCGCGGCCAGCGGCGGCGCGTCGCGGTCAACGAGATCCCGGATGAGATCCGGCCAGCCCTGCGCGGGGTGCGCGCGCTCGAGCGCCTCGAACAGCTCCGCGAGCGTCACGTCCTCGCGCCCCTCGAGCGCGAGCAGCACGCGGCCGAGCCGCGCGTCCGCGAAGTCGTGCGGCGCGACGACCTCCAGCACGCGCGCGGCCTCGCGCGGGTCGGCGAGACACGCGCCGACGAGCTCCAGCTCCGCCGTCGGATCGACACGCGCGCGTGTCATCGCGCGCTCCTCGCGCGCAGCGCGCGCACCTCGTCCGCGAGCAGCGCGAGCGCCTGCGCGCGCAGCTCGGCGACGCGCCGCCATCGCGCGCAGGCGCGACACGGCGGCGTGCGCCGTCGGCGCGCGCTACGGTCCCGGGTGCCAGCGTGCGGAGCCGCGTCGTAGCCCCGAGTCACGCCGCCCGGTCGGGCACCACCCCGGCCGGGCACCCCGCCCGCCATCACGCGCCCCGTGCGGGCGCGGGGCCCGCGCCGACGAGGCGAGCCGCGACGAATGCGCGCAGCGCCGCACGCGGAATCGCGCGCCGCCGCCCGAGCACCACGTAGGGCAGCTCGCCGTCCCGCATCCACCCATAGAGCGCCGTGCGGCTCGCCGCGCCGAGCAGCCGCCGCGCCTCGGACAGAGATACGAGACCCCCGTCGTCGATCGCGTCACCGAGTAGTGTCGGCACCTCCCTCCCCTCCCGAGCGCCGCAGGTGACCGGCCGCGGCGGTCCCGGGCCGGCTGCGGGCGGCGGCGCGCGCCCACGACGGCACGGTGGCGCGCGCGCGCGCGCGGAAGCGGCGCACGAGGCGTGCGGGCTACGGTTTCCTGGGCTCGTGCCGCTGCCGGGCCCGGCGCAGCGCGGCCTCGGATTCGCGGCGCCCGAGCATCCAGCGCAGCAAGTCGACCGTCAGCGTGGCGGCTGCGCGCTCCGGCAGGCGGAGCGTGTCCGCGAAGTAGCCCATCAGCAGCTCGGCGGCCGAATCCTCGAAGGGCCGCCGCAGGGGGCCTCGCCGCGGAAGCAGCACGTCCCCGGCCGTGACCCAGCCCGCCAGCTCCGGGCCATCCTCGCGCCCGACGACGCGATAGGACAGGACGTGCTCGGCGTAGAAGGCCGGGCGCTCGGCCTCCGGCGTCGCACGCTCCCGCGCGCGAAGGCGAGGCGCAAGCCGCCGGAGCTTCCATCGGCTCGCCGCCTTGCGGGCAGCGCGCACGGCGGCACGCCCGGATTGGTCCGTGTCGTAGGCGCATTGCGCCGTCCAGAGCAGCGCAAACAAGTCCGCCTCCCACTCGATGCGGGCGTGCGTATCCGCCGGCACCCTGCGCCCGAGCGCGCGCCAGGCGCGCCGGCACCACGGGGACGCCTTCCGCTTCCACGGCGGGAGCTTGTCGCCGAGGAAGCGGCGCATCTCCTTGCGCGTTCTCTTGTGATTTCGCGGCGCTCGACTCTCGATGCCTTTGAGCGCCGCATCCAGGCGCGCTCGGGCGTCTCCGAGGTCAACAGGCGCGAGAAACCCAACGCTCGCGCGAGCGCGCAGCGCGTCGAGGCCGTGTTTCGGGCCTTCCGGAGGCCGATTCGGCATGCCGCGTGCTCTCGCGGTGCTCGAGTGGAGCCCCGGAGCAGGCGCGCGAGCATCGCGCTCTTCGGGCCGTCGCCCTAGCTCCGGGGTGTCGAGAGTGTACCTACAGCGGGCGCTTCCTACGCGCGCACGGCTCGCCGCAGGTGCCGGCGGAGCACGTCCCGGGCGTACTGGCCCACCCCCTGCTCGGCGCTCTCGGCGAGGGCGCGCAGGCGTCCCAGCTCCTCGGGGCGCAGGCGAATCAGGAGCGTGGCGTCGTGGCGCTCCTTGGGCGGCAGGGGCGGGCGGCCCGCGCGGCGGCGCCTCTTTCTCGGGTCGGGCATGAATCCTCCCTTGACTGCGAATATCGATAGCGGATAATAGGGGTATCGAATCGCAGGGGCAAGCGTCCCGGGGAGGCTTCGGTGGCGAGGAAGAGGGGCTCGGGAGAGGGCTCGATCTACAAGCGGGACGACGGCGTATGGGTTGCGAGCGTGACGCTCGGGCGAGACGATGCGGGCCGCCGCCGGCGGCGCGTGGTCTACGCCGGCTCGCAGGCCGAGGCCGTCGAGAAGCTCGGCGCCCTCCGCACGGAGCGAATGGACGGCACGCTAACGGAGCCCTCGAAGCTGCGCCTCGGCGAGTATCTAGACCGCTGGCTTCATGACTCCGCTCGCACGCGGGTCCGGCCCACGACGCTAGGCATCTACGAGAGCCTGATTCGCGTCCACATCAAGCCTCACCTCGGCGGAGTGGCGCTCTCGAAGCTCGCGCCGGCGCACGTGCAGGGGCTGCTCGGCAGCCTCGAGCGCGGCGGCGTCTCGCCGCGGCTCCGGCAGATGGTGCGCTCGGTGCTCAGCGTGGCGCTCAAGCAGGCAGTGCGCCTTGAGATCATGCGGCGCAACCCCGTGGCGGCCGTGGATCGCCCGAGGGCGCCGAAGCCGGAGATCCGGTCCCTAGAAGTCGACGAGTGCCGGAAGCTCCTCGAAGCGGCCAAGGGCGACCGCCTCGAGGCCCTCTACGTGGTGGCCGTGGCCACGGGGCTGCGGCAGGGCGAGATCTTCGGGCTGCGCTGGGGAGACGTGGATCTCGGCGAGCGTGCACTGCAAGTGCGCCGAACGCTCACCGAAGAAAACCGCACGGGGCAGATGGTCTTTGCGGAACCGAAGACCGCGAAGAGCCGCCGGCGCGTAGATCTACCGAGCTTCGCCGTCGCGGCCCTCACGGCGCATCGTGCGGCGCTCGGCGCCGCGCCGCATCCCGACCGGCTGGTGTTCACCGACACGGATGGCAAGCCGCTGCGAAAGTCGAACGTCCAGCGCCGCAGCTTCAAGCCGCTCCTCGCTCGCGCAGGGCTGCCGCAGACCACGCGCTTCCACGACCTTCGGCATTCGGCCGCCACGCTGCTCCTCGCCCAGGGCGTGCATCCGAAGATCGTGCAGGAGCGCCTCGGCCATTCGACGATCGCGCTCACGCTCGACACCTACTCGCACGTGCTGAAGGGCCTCGGGGCCGAGGCGGCGTCGAAGCTGGACGCGATCCTCGGGGCGTAGCGGCGGCGTCCGCCCGCGGTCGCTGGTGGCTACAATCTGGCTACACGGCCAGAGAAAGCAGCGGCTTCTCGGGCAGTTAGCCTTGACCCCCTGCTTGTCGG
>JADLGR010000295.1 GCA_020849175.1 Deltaproteobacteria bacterium | reverse complement strand
CGGGGACGAAGACGGGCCTGCCGGAGCGAACCGGAGTCGCGAATACCGGGACGCCGGTTCCGATCTGCCGCTTCCCGGATCTTCCGCAGGGCTCCTACGTGCTGCGGGTGATCGCGACTCCGCTCGTCGGACTCGAAGACGGGATCGTCAGCGAGACTCCCTTCCGCCACGAGGCCTGGTGATGCAGGTCCTCGCGGCAGCTCTCGCTCTCCTGCTTCTGACGATCCCGAGCCTCGCCTCGGAAGGGCCGGCGTCGCTCGGGCGAAGCGAGATCCGCGTTCTCGGCCTCGCGGTCGACCTCGACACGCGGCCCGACGTGGGCGGCTTGCAGGAGATGATGACGGCGGTGAGGGACGTGCCGACGGGCCTCGAGACCTTCCTCGGCTCGCCGCTCGATCCCGCGGTGCGATCGTCGCCTGCGGGCGCACTGGTCAAGGCCGAGCTGCGGGGGCCGACGTTCGGCGATGCTGTGGTCGAGATCGCGGCGCCGCCGAACCAGCTCGTCGAGCTGCCGCTGCTGCGCGTCGCCGGAGAGCACTTCATCTCGCGCGTGCGTCTCGAGGGGCCGGACGGAGTCGTGCTCTTCGAGCGGGATCCGACGCGGTCTCCGATCCGGATCGACGTCATCGACCAGCTCCTCGTCAGCTCCGTGACGACCCGCCCGCTCACGCTCGACGAGATCAAGGAGCGCGGGATCGTGATCGACGAGGACAACTTCACCGCGATGAACTTCGCGGTGGGGCTCACCCTCGGCAGCGAGCAGGTGACGATCGATCTCCCGGTATTGGTGCCCACGTCTTCGCAGGCGCTCGCGAGCGTCGAGACGCCGCAGCTCGTCACCCTGGGCGCGGATCCTGCGCAGCTTCGCCGGATCAACATCCCGAATCTCTCGCTCACGGGCTTCTCGATCCGGCCGCCACCCGAGCTCGACGAGGAGGACGGGCCGAAGATCCCGCCGATCCACGGCGTGATCGTGATCCCGGGCAACATCGCCTTCCTCAACCAGTTCTTCAGCGTTCTGCTCCAGACGACGAATCTCGCACCCGAAGGCTCGGGCCTCACCGTCGAGGCGGCGCGGGCGGCGATCTCGCTGCCCGCCGGTGAGGACGAGATCGGAGACACCGGCGATGACCCGCTGCGCATCGCGGAGACGACGCAGGGCGGCGTGCAGACCGAGCTTCCGCTCCTCGACGGCGCCGGCTCCGACGCGATCACACCGCAGGGAACCAACGCGGCGGAGTTTCTCGTCGAGGGACTTCGCGAGGGAACGCACCGGATCGACTTCGACCTGCGAGGCGAGATGTTCGTTCCCGCACTCGGCCGCAGGGTCGAGCTCTCGGGCATCGCCGCAGGCGTCGTGCAGGTTCGCAACCCGACCTTCTCGATCGTCCTCGCGCATCCGCGCGTCGTCCGCGAGGGCGAGGCCTACCCGATCTTCGCCACCGTGACCAACACGTCGAGCACTCCGGCAAACCTGTTCCGGCTCGAGCTGGCGAGCCGGTCGCTCTCGGGAGCGCGGCTCGCCGAGGGCGAGACGGGGCTGCGGACGCTCGACCAGCTTCTTCCCGGCGAGGCGGAGACGTTCGAGTTCCGGCTCGTCGCCCGCACCACCGGCGAAGTGACGGGAACCGTCTTCCTCGCCGAGGAAGGCATCAACGGGAGCTTCGTCCTCACGACCGGAGTCGGAGACCGGGACATTCCCCTCTCGCCCGACACGCTGGTGCTGCCCCAGACCACCGAGTTCTTGCCTGGTGATCCGGACTTCGTCGCTGCGGCGGTTCGCATGCTCGGGATGGCGTACAGCGTCGCCACAGCGCCGGCGCGCGCACTTCCCGAAAGCGTTGCCCGCGTCGGCCGCGCCCACGTCTTCGACCGCGCGGTGAAGCTCGCCCAGAGCGGGCTCCACGTGCGCTTCGGCGAGAGCCCGGACCACGCCGTCGAAGACGTCCTCCTCGACTGGTACGGAAACGACCGGGCGCGGGCCGAGACGCTCTTCCCCGACGAGGCCGAGCGCGAAGCGTTCCTGCGCGACATGGCAGCCTTCGACGCGCTTCGCCGGACGACGGGTGCGGGCAGCCACTTCGATGCGGTCGCTGGTGCGGTGCTCGGCGAGACCACAGGCGGCGAGCCGGCGGCGGCGGTGGTGCGCGGTCTTGCCGAGCGCTTTGCCTCGCGACCGGCGCTGCTTGCCATCGGGGCGAGTGCCCACGGTGCTCCGGTGGCGCTCGAGCTGCAGAGCGCGGCGGGCGAGCGGCTCGGCGGGCTCGATCCCGCTGCGCCGGCCGCGCGGGAGATCGCGACCGCCGCTCGTCTGCTGCTCCGCGCTTCTCCGGAGCTGCAGGACGAGGTGCTGCTGGTCGCGTCTCCCGAAGGAGACGCGACCTACACGCTGGCCTTTGCGGCGGCATCGGGCGGGAGTGATCTCGACCTGGTGGCGCTCGTTCCGGGCGAGGACGGCCCGCGGCTCCTCACGTTCCCGCGGGTCTCGCTCGCTACCGGCGCCGCCGGGCGTCTCGTCCTGCCGGACGGCGGTGACGCGACGCTCGAGGTGGACCGCGATGCCGACGGCGTCGTGGAGACGCGGCTCGCTCCGCTCGCGAGAGAGGCCATCACCGACGCGCCGCCGACACTTCTTGGCGTCGAGCAGTGGGCCAAAGGAGCGCGACCCACCACGACGCCGAGCTTCGAGATGGGCGATCCGATCGGCCGCATGGTCGGCGTCCTCTTCAGTGAGGAGGTCGACCGCGAATCGGCCGAGCGACTCGCCGCCTACGCGGCGCCCGACAACGCACCGGTGAGCGCCGCGCTCCAGCCCGACCGCCGCCTCGCCTTCGTCGTCTTCGAGAAGCCCTTCGGCCCCTTCGTGTCGCGAGCCCTTGCGGCCGAGGGCGTGAAGGACCTGCGCGATCAGCCGATGGCGCGAAGCGAGCGCCCGGTCGCAGCCGACCCCGAGCGCGGGATCGGTGCCAGAGTGGTCGGGCGCGTGCTCCGGGCCTCGGGCGAGCCGATCGCCTTCGCGAACCTTCGCTACGTCCAGCCGCTGTTCCAGAACACGCTCTTCGAGTGTTTTCCGCAGGACTTCGCGGTCTCGACGTTCCAGGCCGACGCCGCTGGCCGCTTCTCGATCGACTTCGCGCTGCAGAGCGGATACGCGAGCTGGGAGGTCTGCTCGCCCGACGTCTGGCTGAATCAGCGCGGCGCTGGAGCCACGAATCACTTCAAGCTCGACGCCGAGGATCCAGAGACCGGCGAGGTCGGAAGGCTCTCGATCCGGCCGCAGTTCGACGGCCAGACGCTTCGCCTCGACGTCGTGATCCGGGGCTACGGCGCGATCGAAGGCCGTGTGTTCGAGGAGGACGGGACCCCGATCGCGGGCGGAGAGCCCGGCTCGGAGCCGGCCCTTCGCGTCTTCGCGCAGAGCCTCAGCACCGGTGAGATGGCCGAGTCGTGGG
>JADLGR010000294.1 GCA_020849175.1 Deltaproteobacteria bacterium | reverse complement strand
TTCCGAGGCGAAGGTGGAGTCGACGCCGGCACGACGCTTCGTGCGCCGAACGCTCGCCGCGGCGCTGTTCGCGACCCTGCTGGCGCTGCCGGCTGAACGCGCGCAGGCGGTCCTCACGTTCGCTGCGTCCGGCTTCACGGCGGATCTGGTCGCAGGAGGCCTTCCCTTCGCGACCGGGATCGCATTCAGCCGCGACTCCCGCCTCTTCATCGCACTCAAGAGCGGCGTCGTTCGCGTCTTTCGCGACGGCACCCTTCGCGCCACCCCGTTCGTCGACCTCTCCGCACAGGTAGGCGACCACCACGATCGCGGACTTCTCGGCATCACGCTCCACCCTGAGTTCCCGGCGCAGCCCTACGTCTACCTTCTGTTCACGTACGATCCGCCGGGAACGGCCGACAACGGCGGCGGCGGACGCGTGAGCCGTCTCGTCCGAGTGACGGCCGATGCCGCGCAGGACCATGACGTCGCCGTCGCCGGGAGCGAGCTGCCCGAGAGCGTCCCCGGCGGCCCGGGGCACGTCGTCCTCCTGGGCAAGAACAGCGTCCGTTCGAACATCGGCAACGAGAACGACGGCCGCGACACGACGAAGGCGTCGTGCATGACGGGCCTCACGATGTCGGGGGCTCCGATCGAGGACTGCATTCCCGCGGACGAGAACTCGCACACCATCGGCACGGTTCTCTTCGGGACCGACGGCTCGCTCTTCGTCGGCAGCGGAGACGGCTCGAACTACACCGGCGTCGACCCTCGCGCGCTGCGTGCCCAGAACCTCGACAGCCTCGCGGGAAAGCTGCTTCGCATCGATCCACTGAGCGGCGAGGGGCTTGCGGACAACCCGTACTACCAGCCGGGAGCGCCCGGATCGAACCGCTCGCGTGTCTGGGCCTTCGGACTTCGCAACCCCTTCCGCTTCACGCTGAACGCGGTCACGAACGAGCCCTTCATCGGTGACGTCGGATGGAACACGTGGGAGGAGATCGACACCGGCAAGGGCGCGAACTTCGGCTGGCCGTGCTACGAGGGCGGCGTCGTCTCGGGCGGTGGGAACGAAGGTGGCAGCACCACCAGCCGCCAGCAGTCGAGCTACCGAACCAACGCGACCACGAGCGCAGCGTGCAGCGCGCTCTACGCGCAGGGACTCGGTGCCGTACGTGCGCCCGTCTTCGCCTACAACCACGGGAGCGACGGCTACGGCGCCTCGGGCGGTGCTTCGGCCAACGCAGGCGCGTTCTACACCGGAACGACCTATCCCGCTCCGTTCCAGAACGCGCTCTTCATCCTCGACTACAACCGACGCTGGATTCGCGCCCTGACGTTCGACGCGCTCGGACAGGCGACGGTGCAGAACTTCGCGCGCGAGTCCGGCATGGGCATGGTCCAGGCCGTGATCGGACCTGACACGAACCTGTACCTCGTGGTCTACGGCAATACTGGCAGTGAAGTGCGCCGCGTTCGTTACACCGCGGGAGGCAATACCCCGCCGACAGCCGTCGCCGCGGCGACGCCGACCGCGGGAACGACGCCGCTGGCGGTCACGTTCTCGAGCCTCGGAAGCTTCGATCCCGACGCGCAGCCCCTCTCGACGAGCTGGGACTTCGGTGACGCGACGACCTCTACGGCTGCGCATCCGACGCACACCTACGCGACGGCCGGCGTCTACACCGCGGTGCTCACGCTGGCCGAGACGACGTCTCCCTTCGCGAGCAGTACCGCCCAGGTCGTGATCACGGTCGGTCACAGCCCGCCGCTCGCCACCCTCACGGCCCCGGCCGACGACGCGCAGTACCAGATCGGTGACGTGATCGCCTACTCGGGCTTCGCCACCGAGGCGGGGCTCCCCATCGATCCGTCGCAGCTCTCGTGGGAGCTTCGCAGCCATCACAACGAACACGTCCACTACGACACGCTTGGAAGCGGTGCAGGCGGTAGCTTCATCGTCGAGGAGCACGGCGACGAGGTGCGTTTCGAGCTGTGCCTCACCGCCACGGTAGGAGGAACGCTCACCGACGTGCGCTGCGTCGATCTCTTCCCGCGGAAGGGAGCCGTGACCATCGCCTCCGATCCCGTGGGCATGCGCGTCTCCTACGAGGACGAAGGTCTCGAGCTGTCGATGCCGGCCATCATCCATCCGGTGATCGGGTCGCGGCAGACCGTGAGTGTCGACCTCGTCCAGCAGGGACGAACCTTCGCGCAGTGGGCGGACGGGCCGACCGACGCATTCCGTGAGCTGCTCGTCGGCGACGACCCGATCACGCTGACGGCTCTCTTCGAGAACCTCCCCCCCGAGGCCGTCGCCGGCTTCACGCTTGGAGACGGTGCGCAGAGCCTCGTGGCGTCGTTCACGAGCGAGGGCTCGACGGACCCCGAGAGCACGGCGCTCTCGTGGCTCTGGGACTTCGGGGATGGAGAGACCTCGGCGGACGCCCAGCCAGTCCACGCCTACGCGGCGCCGGGGATCTACGACGTGACGCTCACGGCGACCGACGCGATCGGCGCCGCGGGTGAAGCGTCCCTCGTGGTGACGATTGCAGACTCCGATGGCGACGGGGTGCCCGACGCCGGCGACAACTGTCCGACAGCAGCCAACGCCGCGCAGACCGATGGTGACGGCGACGGCGTCGGAGACCCGTGTGATCCGTCGTGCGGTACGGCTGCGATCTCGCTCGGCGGCGTCGTCCCACCCGGCGTCGTGAGCGGCGCCTGGGTCCGTATCGTCGGGAGTGGCTTCGGGCCTGACCTTCGCGTGCGGGTCGACGGCCACGAGGCGCCGGTCTATCTCGCGAATGGCGAGTGGCACGCGCTCGTGACCGGCGGAACCCCCGAACAGGTGCTCTCCATCTCGGTGTCGAACCCCGAGGGCTGCACGGCGCCGCAGACCGCGAGTCTGACGATCCTCCGCCCGACCCCCTCCTGCGGCCTTCTCGGCATCGAGGCCCTCGTCGCTCTGCTGCCTCTCGCAGGGCGACGGGCGAGCCGGGAATCCGCGCAAGAAACGCGACAACAAGCCTCCTGAAGACCCGCGCCACAACGCGCTCGGACGTCCCACAAAGGAGGCAAGAGACGCCGTAGCGGGGGCTGCGGCGAATCGACGCGCGACGATGCGCCGCATGTCGGGGTGCATCGGTCGCCTCTAGCGTCTCGCTCCGCCGACACGAGGAAAAGGAACCCGTGAAAAGACTCCTACTTCTGGGCGCGCTCTCACTGCTCCTTGCGCCCGCCGCCCGGGCGAGCGTCATCGTCTACGACGTCGTCGAAACGTTCTACGAGCCCGACACGCAGCCGTACGACACGATCTTCATCGGGTCGTTCGAGTTCGACACCGACACGCAGGCGGTGTCGAATCTGCACGGCTTCTTGACCGAGGCGATGACAGGCAACGCGAGCCGAGTGAGTCTCGACCACCAGCTCTCGGCCGTCTACGACCCCGGCCTCGGCGGCCTGCTCGTGACCACGTTCCGAAACGCGAGCACGAGCACGCTCACGACCCTCTTCGGAGGCGACGGCTGGACGCCGGGCTCCGACGAGGGAAGCGGCCTCCACTACGACTTTCCGGACGAGAATCCGGGCAACGCCTACGCGCGGATCTTCGTCAACCTCACCAACCCGGCCTCGCCACTGACGCAGGCGCAGATCGACAGGCTGGCGTACGCAGACTGCACCGATGGCGGCATGATGGGCGCCGTCTGTATGACCGGAACCTCCGTCGCCGGGTACGGCTTCGTCGGAACGATGAGCGGTTACCCCGTCTCGCAGACCATCACGCCGGTCGTTCCGGAGCCCGCATCCGCCGTCCTGCTCGCGGCAGGTGCGGGGGCGCTCGGACTCGTCTCCCGCCGGAGGCGTGGGAACGCCTAGCGTGCGTCTGGCGACGATGCTCGTCGTAGCAGCGCTGGTGGCGATTCCTCTTCGCGCGCTGTCGCAGGAGGCTGATCCAGAGCGCGCGGAGGCCTCTCGCGAGGCGAGCGAAACCTTCGACGGCGTTTCGCGCGCCAGCGACGCGTCCGCGGATGCTTCGCTCCCGAGTGTCGGCGACGACGCGCTGCCGACACTCGGCTCCGTGCTGGTCGTCGCGCCGCGCGCCAGCGAGTCTTCTGCGGGTGCCGTGACGCTCGGCGATCGCGACCTCTCCGCGCAGCGCGCGACGGCGACCGATACCGCGCGTCTTCTCGGCGGCGTCGCCGGCGTGAGCCTCTACGGCGCGGGCGGCGGCTCCAGCCTTCCCGCGATTCACGGACTCGCGGACGAGCGCGTGAACGTCGAGGTCGACGGCGCCGAGCCGATGGCCGCGTGCCCCAACCACATGAACCCCGCGCTCGCGACGATCCCGCCGTCGAAGGTCGGCAGCGTCACCGTGTACCGCGGAATCACCCCCGTCAGTGCCGGCGGGGACAGCATCGGCGGGGCGATCGAGGTCGAGCCCGCCGCACCCGCGTTCGCCGAGTCGGCCGCTGAGATGCTCGCAACGGCTCGAGGTGGTGCGTACTTCCGCAGCAACGCAAACGCGGTTGGCTACGACATGGCTGGCACCCTCGCCTCCGAGAATCTGCACGTCTCGTATCAGGAGTCGAACGCACAGGCCGAGAACTACACCGCCGCGAAGCCCTTCAAAGCCGGCGGCGTCGGCTCGCTCCTTCCCGGCGGCGAGTACCTCGCTGGCAATGTCGTCGGCTCGAGCAACTACGACAATCTCCACAGCCGCAGCGTTCGCGTCGCCGGGCGCTACGCGGACCACCGCCTCGCGCTGACCGCCAGCCTGCAGCAGGTCGGATTCGAGGGGTTTCCGAACCAGCGCATGGACATGACGGCGAACGAGAGCCAGCAGCTCGGACTGCGCTACGCGGGGCAGTACGGGTGGGGTGACCTGCGCGCCGACCTGTACGGACACAACACGCGTCACGCAATGGACATGGGCCCGGACCGTTTCTTCTACGGTTACGGCATGCCGATGGAGGCGAAGGCGCGGACCCGGGGCGGATCACTCGAAGGCGACCTTCGACTCTCCGAACGCGACCTTCTACGCGTCGGAAGTCTCTATCAGACCTACGACCTCGACGACTGGTGGCCGCCCGTCGGCAAGAAGGGCTCGATGGCTCCC
This sequence comes from Deltaproteobacteria bacterium, assembly GCA_020849175.1. Classification (GTDB taxonomy): domain Bacteria; phylum Myxococcota_A; class UBA9160; order UBA9160; family UBA9160; genus MYXO. Next base: position 5,928 of record JADLGR010000294.1, on the reverse strand, counting down.
AACACGTTCTGGAACATCCGGGACGGCGTCCGGGACCGCCTCGGGATCTTCGGCGAGTGGGAGGCGCAGTGGAATCCGCAGTGGCGCACGACGGCCGGCGTTCGCGGCGAGACGGTCGTATCGAACGCGGGGAAGGTCGAGGGCTACAACGACAGGCTCGCGACCTGGTCGAAGGACGCCGCTGCGTTCAACGCCCTCGACCACCGGCAGCGCGACTTCAACCTCGACTGGGCGGCGCTCGTTCGCTGGGCGCCTCTCGACCGGCTCGCACTCCAGGCGGGTTACGCGCGGCAGACTCGGTCTCCGAGCCTCTACGAGCGGTATCCGTGGTCGACCAATGCGATGGCGGCGCTGATGAACAACTTCGCCGGCGACGGCAACGGCTACGTCGGCAACGTCGACCTGCGAGCCGAGGTTGCTCACACGGCGGCCGTGACGATCGATCTCCACGATGACGAAGGAGACGACTGGCGGCTCGAAGCGACCGGCTACGTGACGGACGTCGACGACTTCATCGATGCGCGGCGATGCGACTTCGGGCAGTGCAGCAAGCTGAACGTCACGCGTCAGACGGGCTTCGTGATCCTCCAGTACGCCAACCAGTCCGCCCGCCTCTACGGCGTCGACGTGTCGGCACACGCACTCCTGTGGGACTTCGAGGGTCTCGGCAGCCTGACTGCGACCGCCGTTTTCGCCTGCGTGCGAGGCGTCAACCGGGATACCGGCGATGACCTCTATCACATCATGCCGCCGAGCGGGACAGCGGGGCTGGTGCATCGCCTGGGCGCGTGGACGCTGACGGCCGAGTTCCAGGTCGCGGCTGCGAAGACTCGGGTCTCGCAAGTGCGCAACGAGGTTCCGACGGATCCCTATTCGCTCCTGCACCTGCGCGCCAGCTACGCGTGGAAGTACGCGCGCATCGACGTGAGCGTCGAGAACGTGCTCGATCGCTTCTACGACCTGCCGCTCGGCGGAGCCTACCTCGGTCAGGGCGCATCGATGTCGACCGCGACGATACCCTGGGGCGTGACGGTCCCCGGGATGGGCCGCTCCTACAACGTCGCGCTCACGCTGACGTTCTGAGCGGCGCAGCGCGGAGCGCGCCGCCGGGCCGCTCCGCTATCGAACGACGGGGAACTTGGCGAGCTTGCGTTGCAGCGACCGGCGATGCAAGCCGAGGAGCCGAGCCGCCTGCGAGATGTTTCCGCCGCACTCGGTCAGCACGCGGCTGATGTGCTCCCACTCCGCCCTTGCGAGCGAGAGGACGGCGTCCGGCGCCGGAGGGTCTTCGAGCGGCGAGAGCGTCGATCGCTCGAAGGCCGCGAGCAGCTCGTCGATCTCGGCCGGCTTCGTCAGGTAGTGCGTCGCGCCGAGTCGAACGGCCTCGAGCGCCGTGGCGATGCTTCCGTAGCCGGTGAGCACGACGACGTTGGTCGAGAGGTCGATCTGCTTGAGTCTGCGTACCGCCTCGAGGCCGCCGTGGCCGGGCATGCGAAGATCGACGACGGCGTACTCGGGGCTCTCCGCACGCGCGAGATCGAGCGCCTCTTCGGCGCTCGCGGCCTCGCGAACGTCGTAGCCGCGCTCGCGGAAGGCGAGCGCGAGGCGGCTGCGGAAGCGCTCGTCGTCGTCGACGAGGAGGACACTCCGGGCGGTCGGCGCATCGGTCGCACTCACTCTCCCACGCCTCCCACCGCATCGACGTCCACCTCGAACAGCGCCCGTGTGCCGCGTCCCGGCTGCGACTCGAGCCTGACCGCGCCGCCGAGCTGCTCGGCCACCGCGCGCGCCAGAAAGATGCCAAGACCCATCCCTTCTCCGGGTGCGCGGGTCGTAAAGAACGGTTCGCCTGCCCGCTCGAGCACGTCGTGCGTCATTCCGGCTCCTTCGTCGACCACCTCGAATCGGACACGTTCAGCGCTTCGCCCGGCGCGCAGGACGACACTTCCCGGCGCCGGTGTCGCAAGGAGGGCATTCCGAACCAGGCTCACGAGCGACTGTACGATCGCCCGCCGGGGAGCTCTCAGCGCCAGCGTCTCCGGACACCGCTCGATGCGGAGTCGATCGCGCTCGAAGGGCCGCAGCTCTTCGCGAACACCGCTCAGCAGATCGATCACGTCGATGGGCTCCGGGCCCTCTCCCACCGTGCCGCCGCCGCCGGCCTGCATCCTCGACAGGATCTCGCGGCAGCGCGCAACCTCTTCGAGGATGAGACGCGCATCGTCTTTCGCGGCCGGCCCCGGCTCACCCGAAGACAGCCGCCTCGTCAGCTCTCCGGCGGCGACCGCGATGGTGCCGAGGGGCGTCGCGAGCTCGTGCGCAGCCCCGGCCGCGAGCGTCGAGAGCGAGACGAGCTTCTCGGCTCGCGCCGCCGTGCGCTCGAGGGCGCGGACCTGAGCCTCACGGCGCCGGAGCGCGGCGACGATCTGCGCCACGAACAGACCGATGATGCCCGCTGCCGCGGCGGTCGCGATCCACATCCCGGCCAGATGCAGCGTCATCGCTCCGGGTCCGTGCAGCGCGTGCTCGAGCCCCGAGACGCCCGGCAGTACGAAGAGCGAGGCGTAGCCGATCGCCGAGAGCGTTGCGATCCCGAGCGCGGAGCGAACGCCGAGCACGACAGCGGCGAGCGCCACGTGGACCAGATACAGCACGCTGAAGGGATTCGCGGGCCCTCCAGAGAGCGCGAGGAGCGCGGTGAGCAGGACGACGTCGAGGGCGAGAACGCTGGTGACCGTCGGAACCGGCGCCTTCGAGAGTCGCGGCAGCAGCGCAACGAGAGCACCGTTGCTCACCCCCGTCGCGGCTGCGACGAGGAGCAGCCAGCCCACCGGAATGTCGAGCCCAAGGGCCGCTCGCGCCACGACGATCGCGCACACCTGTCCAGCCGCGGCCACCCACCGAAGGCGGACGATCCACGGCAGCCAGATCTCCGCATGCGCCCCCGAGACCGGTGCAGCGCCGTGTGCCTGGCCCGGATCCGGTGTCATTCGCTCCAAGATACCGCGAAGAGGCGGCGTGGTGCCGCGCGGCCCGGTGCGGCGTTTCGCCGCGGCGCAATCCGCCGCTACAGGCTGCTCGCGACCCGCGCCGCCGAGCGCAGCGCTCCCTCGACGTAGCCGACCCGCTCGCAGTCTCCGATTCGGTGGATCTCGGCGCCGAGACCGCGCAGCTCGTCCGCGACCGACGCGTCGCCGCGGGTCCCGGTCGCAAGGATCACCTGGTCGACACGGATTCGCTGCGATGCGCCGCTCGCGTCGTCATAGACGATACCGTCCTCGTCGATGCGAGTGACTCGCGCCCTCGTCACAAACTGGACGCCCCGTTCGCGCGCCTCGAAGAGAGCGCGCCAGCGCCTCGGGAGCGCCATCTCCGGCGCGAGTGTCGGCCCCTCTTCCAGCACCACGACCCCGCGTCCGCGCTCGGCCAGGAACTCCGCCAGCTCGACCCCCACGAGGCCTCCGCCCACGATGGCGACGCGGCGACCGAGCGGCATCCAGCGCCGCGTGAGCTCGCGCGCGAGTGTCATGTCGCCCGTCGCACCGACGAGTCTCCCTGCCCCGAGAACGGCCCGCTGCGCGAACGAGAGCTTCTCGCTCGCCGCTTGCGCGTCGCTGCCGGTGAGAAGCGCGCGCAGATCGTCACCCGACAGCACGTTGCGGCGGACGGCTCCGGGAATCTCTGGCGTCTCGCGCCGTGCGCCGGTCGCGACGACGATCACGTCCGGTGCGATCTCGCGCGCGAGAGCGAGCGTCACCCGCGTCCGCACCCGCACGTCGACACCGGCGTCCCGCACCTGTCCCGCGAGGTGTCGCACCAGCCGGCCGTTCGGCGGGTAGACCAGCTCCGAGAACAGGAGCGTGCCGCCAAGGCGATCGTGCCTCTCGCACAGGGTCACGCGGTGACCACGGAGCGCAGCGATTCGTGCGGCCTCCATGCCGGCGGGGCCTCCTCCCACGACCAGGACGTGCCGCGGGTGCGCCGCGGGAGTGAGCTCGGACTCGGCCTCGCGGCCAGTGGCGGGATTCACGGCGCACACGACCGACTCGTTCAAGAAGATCTGGCCCACGCAGCGGTAGCAGTAGATGCACGGGCGGACGCTCTCGGGCCGGCCTGCTGCGAGCTTACTCGCAAGAGCAGGATCGGCGAGAAGCGGCCGCGCCATCGCGACGAAGTCCGCCCGGCCCTCGGCGACGAGCGAGTCGGCCTCGGCCGGCTCGATCCTTCCCACGACGATCACCGGAATGCGAACACGGCGCTTGATCCCTGCGGCGAGCGCGACGTAGCCGCACGGGCGATCGACGAGCGGCGCATCGGTGAAGGCGACGCCGCTCGTCGGGTCTGCGTAGGCGGTGACGTGGATGGCGTCGGCGCCGGCCGCCTCGGCGAGCTCGGCGGTTCGCTGCGCGTCCTCGGGTGTGATCCCGTTCTCGACGCGGAACTCCTTCGCGTCGAGGCGCACCCAGACGGCGAGATCGCCTCCGACGCGCGCCTTCACCGCACGAATGACCTCGCACAGCGCACGCGAACGGCCCTCGTGGCCGCCGCCGTACGCGTCGCTGCGCGTGTTCGATGCCGGAGAGAGGAACGACGAGAGGAGGTAGCCGTGCGCGCCGTGGATCTCGATCGCATCGAAGCGCGCACGCCGCGCGCGGTCGGCGGCTGCGGCGAACCAGTCCGCGAGCGTCGCGACGTCCTCGAAGGTCATCTCGTGGAAGGCCACCTTCGCACCGGGTCGCGAGAACGGCGCCGTGATCGCCGCCGCCTCCTCTGGCGCCAGGTCGTTCATCAAGTCGCCGAGCTTTCCCGGCGCGATCGACGGCACCCACAGCGGCCGGCCGCTCGCGATGTCCTGCGTTGCGACCTTGCCCGCGTGCTGGAGCTGGATCGCAGCCTTCGCGCCGTGCGCGTGCACCCGCGAGGCCAGCGCAGCAAGACCCGGAACGAATCGTTCGTCGGAGATTCCGATCTGCCGCGGGATGCACGTGCCGGCCGGGTGCGCGACGGCCGCGACGCCGACGATCACGAGGCCAACGCCGCCGCGTGCGCGCTCCTCGTAGTAGCGCTGGATGCGCTCGCCTGCGCAGCCGTCCTCCTCCGCGAGGTTCGTCCCCATCGCTGACATGACGATCCGGTTGCGGAGGGCCACCGGACCGATCCGACCCGGCGAGAGCAGGTGCTCGAACACGACGTCTCCCGCCCACCTCGCGGGCGCGCGGCAATCAGCGTACCATACGATACGGTGCGTGTCGGAATTGCGCTCATCGAGAGCTACCGCTTCGCGAGTGAGGCCACCGAGCTCGGCCTCGCCGGCCTCGCTGCATGCGCGCAACGCATCGAGGCCCTCGGCTTCGACGCGATCCTTGCCTCCGAGACGGCAGGGCACGACCCCTTCTTCCCGCTCCTGATCGCGGCCGAGCACACGCAGCGCGTTCGTCTCGAGACCGGGGTCGCGATCGCCTTTCCGCGCGCGCCGATGGTCGTTGCGCAGATGGCGTGGGACCTGCAGCGCTTTTCGAACGGCCGCTTCGCACTCGGGCTCGGTACGCAGGTCAAGGGCCACAGCGAACGGCGCTATGGCGTACCCTGGATCGGCGCCCCCGGCCCGCGGCTTCGCGAGTACGTCGCCTGCCTGCGCGCGATCTTCGAGACCTTCCAGCACCCCGAAGCGCCGCGCTGGTACGAGGGCCAGCACTACCGCTTCGCGCTGCTCCCGCCGGTCTTCCGTCCCGAGCCGATCTCCGCGCCGCACGTCCCGATCCACATCGCCGCCCTCAATCCCTACATGTCACGCCTCGCCGGCGAGGCCTGCGACGGCGTCTTCGCGCATCCTGTCTGCACGCCGCAGTACGTGCGCGAGGTCGTGCTCCCCGCCGTCGCCGAAGGCGCGCACGCGGCCGGTCGCTCGCTCGAGGACATCGAGATCAT
>JADLGR010000293.1 GCA_020849175.1 Deltaproteobacteria bacterium | reverse complement strand
GCGCCGGGCTCACCGACGTGCTCCTCGAAGGGGGAGGCGAGCTGGCCGCCGCATGGCTGCGTGCCGGGATCGTCGACGAGCTACACTGGTTCGTGTCGGCTAAGCTCCTCGGTGGTGATGCCCGACCAGCGCTCGGCGCGCTCGGGATCCGCCGCCTCGTCGAGGCCGTGACCCCATCGGGGCTCTCGGTTCGGCGGGTCGGCGAGGACGTCTACGTGCACGGGCGGGTGCGAGGGAGGGACGGGCGGTGAAGACGTACGGGGCCGGACGCTCGGCGTTGGGGCTTCGCTTCGGCATCGTCGTGTCGCGGTTCAATCATCCGATCTCTTCCGCCTTGCTCGATGGCTGCCTCCGCGAGCTCGAGACACGGGGAGCGGCCTCCGACGAGATCCACGTCGCGTGGGTGCCGGGAGCGTTCGAGATCCCGTTCGCTGCCCGCGCGCTCGCGGCGAGCGGGCGCTACGATGCCATCGTGACGCTCGGCGCGGTGATTCGCGGTGGGACGCCACACTTCGACCATGTCTGCCGTGCGGCCACCGACGGTGTTCGCGAGGCGGCGCGCGACACGGGAGTTCCTGTGGTGTTCGGCGTCCTCACGACGGACGACATGGAGCAGGCGCTCGCACGCGCCGGTGGCTCCGAGGGAAACAAGGGGCAGGAAGTCGCGCTGGCGGCGGTCGAGATGGCGCGCCTTCGCGCGTCGCTCGGTGCCGGGCCCCCGGGCGCCGTATGAGCCGCACCCCGCGAGCCTCGCGGCACCGCTCGCGTGAGGCGGCCCTGCAGGTGCTCTACGCCCTCGACCTCGCGCATCGTGACGGATCGGATCCTGCACGCGCGGCCGCCGAAGCGTTCGAGAGTGCGTCGGAGAACTTCGAGCTGCCGGAGGGGGCGAGGGCCTTCGCGAAGGAGCTGATCGCGGGCGTGACGGAGCACCGGACCGAGCTCGACGGCGTCCTCGCAGCGCACGCGCGAAACTGGCGGCTCGCACGCATGGCGACGGTCGATCGCAACGTGCTTCGTCTCGCGGTCTTCGAGCTGCTCCACAGCGTCACGCCTGCGCCGGTCGTGATCGACGAGGCTGTCGAGCTCGCGCGCCGCTTCGGCGGTGAGCGCTCTCCGGCATTCGTGAACGGCGTCCTCGACGCCGTCGCGCACGCCGTTCGCCCGGAGGGCGCATGACCGCATCCCTCTCGGTCGTGATCGATGCCGGGCAGCTCGAGCGCGCTCCGGCGGATCTCGCCGTGGCCACGTTCTTCGAGAGCGATCGGCCTTTGCGCGGCGAGGCGGGCCGTGCAGACTGGCGGCTGTGCGGCCTGCTCTCGCGGCTCGTGGCGGGAGCGCACCTTCGTGGGCGGGCGGCGGAGGCGGCTCTCGTCTACACCGGGGGTAGACTGCGCGCTCCTCGCCTGCTGCTGCTCGGCCTCGGCACGAGCGCGGGATTCGGTGCCCTGGAGGCCAAGGCAGCGACGCGGGATGCCGTTCACCGAGCGCTTGCGCTGCATGCGCAGACGCTCGCGCTCTCGCTCCCGGGGCACTGGACGGACGCGCTTGCCGTGACGCCGACCGCGGCGGCGGTGCTGCGGGGATGCGCGACTGCCCTCGCGGAGGCCGGCGCCTCGCTGCGCGTTCGGCTCGTCGTGCCGCAGGGCTCGGCGAGCAAGGCCCTCGCAGGGCTCGACGCGATGGCCGCGCAGCTCGAGGACGGGCCGGTCCGTATTCGCATCTCGGCGGAAGATCCGACCGCGACCTTCGCCCCGCGCGACTTCGCTCCACGCGAGAGCTCCGCGCCGGGCGGCGATCTACGGCCGCCGGCCCTGCGCTGACCGGCGCGCCGGCCCCTCAAGAGCGGTCTGGCGGGCGCCGATCAGCCAGCGGGGCTTCCCGGCTCGGGCGTCCGGCTGGCGCCGGCCGCGGAAGGGACGCATACATGCCGGCGCAGGCCGGCAAAGAGGTCGCGCATGATCGCCGCATGTCCGCGTTGCAGCACTCGCTTCCGCATCGGCGCGGAGCGGCTCCGCGACGAGGGCGTGCGGCTTCGCTGCAGCGGATGTCAGGCGGTGTTCCGCGTCTATCCGCCGCGGACGCAGGCACCCAGGCGCCGCGACGATCCTGCCGTCGAGGCCGAGCTGACGCCGCCGCCGCGCCTGCCCGAACGGGAGCGACTGGTTCTCGTTGCGGATCCGGACCCTGCGCGGGGCAAGGTGAGTGCGGCTGCGATCGGCCAGCTCGGCCTGCACCCCCTGCTCGTCGTCGATGGCGTCGAGGCCCTGCTCGCGCTGCAGCGCTCGCTGCCGTCGCGGATCCTGATCGACGCCGCGCTCCCGCGACTCACGGCAGCGGAGCTGTGCGAGGTGGTCAAGCGCAACGAGAGCCTTCGGACGACACGCGTGGTCGTCACGGGCAGTGCCGAGACGCTCGCGGGTCTCACGGTCCTGCGTGCCGCAGGGCTCGGTCCGGACGCGACGGTCGAGCACGGTGATCTGCCGGACGCGCTGCCCGAGGGGCTCGGCCTCGCACGCGACGAGCATGCGCTCGCCTCCCCGGCAGTCCCGCCGGAGCCGGTGCGAACGCCGCCGGAGCCGGTGATCTGGCAGGCGCCTCCCACTCCGCTTCTTCCTACGCAGAAGAGCGTCGACTCTGATCCGGAGATCGCGCGCGCCGAGCGTCTCGCGCGAATCGTCGTCTCGGACATCGTCCTCTACAACGCCGACCGCTTCGAACGCGCGGCACGCGAGGGCGACGTGCTCGAGACTCTTGCGAGCGAGGTCGCCGAGGCGCGCAGACTCTTCCGGGAGCGCGTGCCCGAGCACCTGTGCGCCGAGCGCGACTTCGTGACCGAGGAGCTGCTGCGCGTGGCGAGGAGCCGCGCCGCACGCTGACGTCCTCGGTGGGGGCGATGCAGGTCGACGGTGCCACGCGGGGCGACCGCGGCGCTCGCTGACGCCGCCGCCCGCGTGTGGTATCCCTGCCCGCCGTGCAGGGGCCCCTTCGCAGCGCCGCGGTCGCCATTTTGCTCGTCGCCGCGCTCGGCGCTCTCGCGGGCTGCGGCTACCGCCTCGTGAGCTATCGAGGTGCCCTCGGCGACGTACGCAGAGTCTCGATCCACACGCTGCGAAACGATTCGCTCGCCGCGGGCTACGGGGCGACCGTCACCGAGGCTCTCCTCGACGAGTTCCAGCGTCGTGGAGCCCTTCAGGTGGTCAGCGATCCAGCGCTCGCAGACCTCACGATCGGGGGGCGCATTCTTCCGATCTACTCGGGAGCGCGCAGCTTCTCGTCGACGGTGCTGGCGCTCGAGTACCAGGTGACGGTCCAGATCCAGCTCGACGTGCGACGGCGAGACGGCACGCTGGTTCCGATCGACCCGGGAGCGATGACCGAGACCGAGATCTACGTCGCGAGCGCCGACGCCGAAGCCGCGCTCACGAACCGCAACGAAGCACTCCGGCGCGTCGCGAGCGTGATCGCGGGACGCGTGCACGACGCGCTCTTCGAGCGGCTCATGCCATGAAGCCGGAGGCGCTGCACGCCGAGCTCGCGAAGGGCCGGCTGCGTCGTGCCTACCTGCTCGCAGGGCCGGAGGCGCTGCTGCGCGACGATGCGCTCGCCGCGCTCCGGAGCGTGGTGCTCGGCAGCGCACCCCCGGAGTTCAATCTCGATCGCCTCGACGGGGCGAGCTGTGCGCCGGCGATGCTGCGCGACGCGGTCGGCATGCTGCCCGTCCTCGGCACGCACCGTCTCGTCGTGCTTCGCGAGCCGGAGGGAGGACGCGGCGCGGCGAAGGCGCTCGCGGACGCGCTGGCCGAGATCGTCGGTGAGCTGCCCGAGAGCGTCGTGCTGGTCGTCACGGCGTCGAAGGTCGATCGGCGCGCGCGCTGGGTGAAGGCGTTCTCGGAGCACGCGGCGCTCGTCGAGTGCGAGGCGCCGTCCGGGGCGGCCGCGCTCGCGGCGTTCGTCACCGCGGAGGCCGCGCGGCAGGGGCTCTCGCTCGAGGCGGGCGTCGCGGAGCTCATCGCCGAGCGTGTTGGCCCCGAGCTCCTCGTGCTGCGGCAGGAGCTCTCGAAGGCGGCGCTGCTGGCCGTGCCCTCGACGCGCGTCACGCGGGCGCACGTCGAAGCGACGGTCATCGCGCTGGCAGAGCAGCCGATCTGGGATCTGACGGACGCGATCGGAGAAGGGCGCGCGCGGGATGCGTTGCCGCTGCTCGGGCGTCTGCTGCGCAGCGGCGCGCCGGCTCCCGTGCTGCTCGGAACGCTCGCATCCCACTTTCGGAAGCTGCTGCGGATCCGAGCCGGCGGAAGCGTCGCGGCTCCGCCCTTCGTGCAGCGAAAGCTCGAGCGGCAGTCGCGGCGCTACGCACCGGCGCGGCTGCTCGCTGCGCTGCGCGCGATCCACGACGCAGATCTCGCGTTGAAGGGGCAGGGCGGTGCGAGCCCCGAGATCACGATCGAGCGGCTGGTGCTCGCGCTCGCGGCCTGACGCACGCGGAGGCCCATCCTGCTCCCTCGTGGACGCCGGGTTCTCGACCTGCGAGAACGTGCGCCGCTCGGGATCGACCGGTGGTATCCTGCTTCGCCGCGATGCCCGCTCCCGGGCTTCGCAGGGCCGCGAAGGTCGGCCCGAGGAGCTGCGGGACGATGCAGATGCTGCTGCGAAACCTCATCGGCTGTGCGGGGTTGTCGGTCGTCGCTGCGTGCTGGGCGCCTCCGGAAGACCCCCGCTACCTGACCGACGCGCAGGGTCGCGCGCTCATCCTCCACGGCCTCAACGTCTCGAACACCGCGAAGTACGACCCGGACCGGGTGCCGTGGGTCGCGCAGGACGACATCGAACGCATGTCGCGCGACTGGGGCTTCAACTTTGCCCGCTACCTCGTCTCGTGGGACGGACTCGAGCCCACGAAGGGCGTGATCGACGAAGCCTATCTCGATCGCATCGCGACGCGCCTCGACTGGTTTGCCGCGGCCGGCATCTTCGTCGTGATCGACATGCACCAGGATCTCTACGGCGCCGTCGACAGCGACGGGCGCTCGATCGGGGGCAACGGTCATCCGGCGTGGTCGTTCCAGACGGACGGACTCCCCTTCCGCTGGAGCCCGATCACCTGGGCGTTCGGGTACCTCGAGCCCGCGGTGACGCACGCCTTCGACGAGTTCTGGGATCACGACGGAAATCCCGATCTCCAGGATCACTACTGCGCGGCGTGGAGCGCCGTGGCCGCTCGGTTCCGTGACCATCCGACCGTCCTCGGGTACGACCTCATGAACGAACCGTATGCGGGGAGCATCTTGAGCGGCGCGATGGTGGGTGATGTCGAGCGTTTCGACGCAGGGCCGTACAAGGCATTCCTCGAGCGCTGCATCGCCGCGATCCGTGCCGTCGACGCCGATGGCTGGATCTTCTACGAGCCGCGCGCGTGGGGTCCGAATCTCGGCTATCCGTCGAGGATCGGTCGAATCGACGACCCGCGTGAGGGTGAGGACCGCCTCGCCTACTTCCCGCACTACTACTCGGCCTGGGCCGAGGCGACGTCGAGCTACAACCCCGACACCGATCCGAGCCTCGATCTGTGGGCCGAGGCTCGAAAGCTCGAGATCGATGAGCAGCGTGCGCCGCTGCTGATCGGCGAGTGGGGTGGGCCGACCAGCATCCAGAACTGGCAGCGCTACCTCGGCGATGTTGCCCGAATGGCGGATCGCATGACGAGCGGCTGGGCCTACTGGGAATACGGCCTCGGCGGGTGGAGCCCGATCGACGAGAACGGCAACGAGAAGGATCCCGTGAACGTGCTGGTGCGCGCCTATCCGCAGCGCATCGCAGGGCGTCCGCGGCTCGTCGATTACGATGCGGAAACGCGCGTGCTGCGTCTCGTCTTCGACGAGAAGCCCGGCGTCGCGGGGCCGACCGAGATCTACGTACCTGCGCGCCGGCACTTCCCGACCGGCTTCGACGTCTGGGTGAGCGACCCGGCCGGTACGTGGTCCTCTCACTGGGACGCCGCTCGCGAGGTGCTCTCGCTGTGGACGGACCCGGCGAGTCCCCACCACGAGGTCGCGATCACCCCGCGCGGCTAGGCCCGCCGCGGAGCCCGCCGGCCCCGGTCGCTACTTCGCGCCGGTGGTCGCGTGGAGCCGCTTCGCCATACGCGAGACCCGGCGGCTCGCGCGGCGCTTGGGGATGAGGCCCGTCGCCGCGGCACGGCGCAGCGCACCCTCGACTTCGCGGAGCTGCACGCGCCCCTCTTCGAGCTTTCCGCCCTCGACGGCCGCCCGGAAGTCCTTCTCGAGCGTGCGGATGCGGCTTCGCGCCTGACGGTTGCGCTCGCGGCGGCGCTCGTTCTGGCGGGCACGCTTCTCCGCGGACTTGTGATTGGCCACCGAGCATCTCCTCCGAAGCTGGGAGGCCGGAGCATACGCGGGGCCGGGCGGGCTGTAAACGCGCCCAAGGCGGGCGAAGGGCCGGGCCGCTGCGGGGAAGTTCAGCCGGAGCGCTCTTGCACCGATACGACCTGCGGACACGTGTCTGGAGGGACGGATGCGCACGGGGCTCGGTGCCGCAGCTCGCCGGGGCCGCTGGCGCTTCGAACTGGCGCTGGCAGCGCTGCTGTCCGTTCCTGCGCTCGCTGGCGCCGAGCCAGCCGCCCCGCCCTCGGTCGGCGCAGCCGCCCGGGTCGCCGACCCCGCGCCCAGCGCCCTCGCGGCATGGGACGCGGGCGGGACCCTGCTCGAGCGTGCCGAGCGCGCGCGGCTTGCAGCGTTGCAGACCGGTCTGGCCGGCTTCGACGCGGCGGCCCGCGGGCTGGCGGTACGAGGCGTGGCACGCGATGAAGCGGATCGCGCGCGGGCGGCAGTCGCCGTCGCGCCGGACCTTCCGCTCGCGCAAGCGGCCCTCGCCCGCGCGCTGGTCTCCGAGCGCGACGTGGCCGGCGCCGTCCTCGCGGCCGGCCGCGCACTACGTGGCCTCGTCGTCCATCCCGAAGCGAGGCCATGGCTCGAAGCGAACGTCCTGCTCGCCGCACGCAACGCCGCCTTCTTCGGCGCGCTCGCATTTCTCGTTGGGCTCGCGCTTCGACACGCGCGCGCCGTGGCGCACGATCTCGGGGATCGCCTCTCTCCGGCACTCCCGCTCTTCGCACGCGCCGGCGTTCTCGGGCTTCTCGTGTTGGCGCCTGCCATTCTGGGACAGGGTCTCGCAGGGACCGCGTTCGCGCTGTTCGTGATCGGACTCGCGTACGGCAGCCCGTCCGAGCGCCGCGCCGGATGGACGGCGCTGCTCGTGCTCGTGCTCGCGGTCCAGATCGGATCGCGCGCTGCAGCGCACGCGCTCGCGGCACTCGACTCCGACGCCGTCGCCGCGGCCTACGCGCGCGTCGAGCGAGGCCTGCCATCGGGCGCCGATCGCGAGCGTCTCGCACACGCCGCGGTGGTAGACGCGCTCGCCGAGCGAGGCCTCGCACTCGACGCGCGGCGTGCGGGCCGCCTCTCGGAGGCCGCGCAGCGTTACGAGAACATCCTCGCGACGAGTGGGGGCGATGCGACGCTCGCGACCAACGCGGGCAACGTCTGGATCGCACTCGGAGACGTCGACCGCGCGGTCGCGCTCCACGAGCTCGCCGTGGAGATGTCGCCGTCGCCGGCTGCGCTCTATGACCTCTCGTATGCGTACGGACAAGCGATTCGTCCGCACGCACAGGACGACATGCTGCGCCGCTTGCAGCGGGAGGACCCGAAGTTCGCCTTCGATCTCGCTCATGTCCAGGAGAAGCTCTCGGGAGGCTTCACGCTCGATCAGCCGCTACCCCCCGAATGGCTGCGGGTGCGCGCCGCGCAGCACGGCGTGACGTCCGCCCTCGTGTCGGAGCTGGTGCGTCCGCTCGCACCGGGAGCTCTCGGCTCGAACACCGTGGCGACGTCGGCAGCGCTGCTGCTGATTGCCGCCGCAGTGCGGGGCGGGGTCGGCCGCCTGCGTCGCTCGACCGCGTGCCGAGGCTGCGGCCGGCGGCTGTGTCCGCGCTGCGACGCCGCCGGTCCCGCGCGCGACCTGTGCGTCGCCTGTCATCGGCTGCTGGAGCGCCCGGAGACGGCCGATCCCGAGCGGCGCGCGCGGCGGCTCGGCGAACTCGAGCGGCGCGCCGCCCTGCTGGCGCGCGCGCGCCTCGTCGCCTCGCTCGCGCTGCCCGGCATGGCCGGATTGCTCGCGCGCCGGCCCGGCCTCGGGCTCGTCGGCGCGATCGCCTTTGCAGCAGCGTTGGCGCTCGTTCCGGGCCTTGCCGCCGGGCCCGTGGATCCGCTCGTGGCCGGCGGCGCGGCAGCGCTCGTGCTGGCCCTCGCCGAAGCGCTGTGCGTCGGCACGTTCGGCGTCAGCGTCGCCCTCGCGCTCCGCGGGTGCCGCAGGGAGATGTCGTGAGCGTCGCGCTTCGCGGCAACCTCGCAGACTTCGGCATCGGCGAGGTCTTCCAGCTCATCGGCCAGCAGCGCAAGACGGGCGTGCTCGAGATCTCGAACGAAGGCGGACGGATCCAGCTCTGCTTCGACGCGGGCAGCGTCGTCTCGGCCGCGCCGGTTGCCGATCAGCCCGAGGCGGCGCTCGGCGAGCTGCTGGTGCGGCGCGGGCTGCTGCAGCCGGAGACCCTCGCCAGCGCACTCTCGGAATGCGCAGCGACCCTCGAGCGGCTCGGCCAGCACCTCGTCGCGCGCGGGCTGGCTTCGAAGCAGGAGGTCGACGCCGCAGACGAGCTGCTGACTCGCGAGACGATCTTCGACCTGCTGCGCCAGAGCCAGGGATCGTTCCACTTCACGGCCCGACCGGTCGTCCACGATCGCGACCCGGCCGCGCTGCTGGGCGCCGAGCAGATCCTGATGGACGGGCTGCGCATGGTGGACGAGTGGCGGACACTCGCCCGCAATCTGCCGTCCGAGGACGTCGTGCTGCGACGCAAGCGAAACTTCAGCGTGTATGCAGAGTCGGCGAGCGGGGAGGCGAGCCGGCGTCTGGTGACGGCCGAGCGCATCTACCTGCTCGTCGACGGCAGGCTCACGCTTCGGCGCGTGATCGATCTCTCGCACCTCGGCACCTTCGAGGCCTCGCGCATCGTCGCAGACCTTCTCGCCGGTGGCGTGATCGAGCCGGTTCGGCGCAGGGAAGTCGCGCCGAAGATCGCACGTGGTCCGAGCGACCTTTCGCACCGCGCCGTGCTCGCCGCTGCGGTCGTGCTCGCCGGGCTCGCGATCATTGCGCTCGCGCTGCATCTGCGCTCAGCGCCCGCCGCCTCCGTCGCCCGAGTCTCCGGAGACGAGCTCGTCTCCGCGCACCGTGCGTTCGAGGAGCGCCGTCTCCACAACGCGCTCGACGCCTTTCGTGCCGCGCGCGGGGTGTGGCCCGATCGGCTGGATTCGCTCGTCGAGGCCGGCCTGCTCGATCCCACGGCGTTGACGTCCGAGACGACCGCCCCGTACTATTATCGCCGGAGCGCGGACGGAGTCGTGCTGCTCTCGCCCGAGCGCTGAAGGCGCGTGCTTCGACCGTTTCCATCCGTGCGGCCCCCCGGCCGCCCTCCCGCGAGGGAAGACTCTGCCGAGCGACCAGGCCTCGACCCGCCAGACGCTGATCTTCGACGACAACCAGACTGCCGCCGACCTCTACGGCGAGGGCGATCGCACCCTGCGGACCCTCGAGCAGGAGCTCGGGATCTCGGTCCGTGCACGCGGCAACGAGGTGCGCCTGATCGGCCCCGCATCCGAGGTGGCGATCGCACGCAAGGTGCTCGAAGAGTTCTACGCGCAGGCGCGGGCCGGCAATCCAGTGCAGGCGCGCGAGGTCCGCGACGCGGTCCGCACGCTGACGCGTTCGCCAGACACGACGCTCGCCGACGTCTACGAGGACGTTCTCTCGGCGGTCGGGGCCCGCCGGCGCATCGCCGCGAAGAACCTCTCGCAGCGCCACTACATCGACCAGATGCGCGCCTGCGACCTGGTGCTCGCGGTCGGTCCGGCGGGAACGGGGAAGACGTATCTGGCGATGGCGATGGCCGTGGCCGCACTCAACCGGCACGAGGTCTCGCGCGTGATCCTCACCCGGCCTGCGGTCGAGGCCGGCGAGAAGCTCGGGTTCCTGCCCGGATCGATGGCCGAGAAGGTGAACCCGTACCTGCGGCCGCTCTACGACGCGCTGCACGACATGATGGACTTCGACAAGGCCGCGCGCCTGATCGAGCGCGGAACGATCGAGGTGGCGCCGCTCGCCTTCATGCGCGGCCGCACGCTGAACGACTCGTTCGTGATCCTCGACGAGGCGCAGAACACGACGAGTGAGCAGATGAAGATGTTTCTCACACGGCTCGGATTCAGCAGCAAGGCGGTCGTCACGGGCGACGTGACGCAGATCGATCTGCCGCCCGGGAAGACCAGCGGTCTCGTCGAAGTGCTCCGCGTTCTAGAGGGCGTCGAAGGCATCGGGTTCATGCGCTTCACCGAGGCGGACGTCGTGCGACACCCGCTGGTGTCGGAGATCCTACGGGCGTACGACCGTGACGCCACGCGCCGCGAGGCGGAGGGCTCGGCGCCCCCGCGCGACCTCGACCCGCAGTGACGGTGCGGCTCGGCGGCGCGCGGCGACCGCGCGGCGCTCCCCGGATCGACCGCCGGCTGCTGCGCCGGCGCGCAGCGCGCGTGCTGCGTGCGCTCGATCAGCGAGGCGCGGAGCTCTCGGTGACGCTCTCGGACGACGGAGAGATCGCCGCGCTCAACGCCGCCTATCGCGGCAAGCCGCGTCCGACCGACGTGCTCTCGTTCTCGCTGCTCGAGGGCGAATTCAGCGCGCTTCGGGGCCCTCTTCTCGGGGAGGTCGTGATCGGGGTCGACGTCGCAGCGCGACAGGCGCGCCGCGCACGCCGCAGCCTCGACGACGAGGCTGCACGCCTGCTGATCCACGGCGTGCTGCACCTGCTCGGCCACGACCACGTTCGTGCCGCGCAGGCGCGCCGCATGCGCGCCGAGGAGCGGCGCTTGTGGCGGGCGACTTCGACGTGACTGCGCGCAACTGGCTCGGCGTCGCGGCGTTCGTCGCCTGCTCGTTCCTCGCCTTCCCGCAGGTCGTGGCCGGACACGTCTTCGATCTCGGCTGGATCTTCGCGTGGCTCGCGCCGGCCTCGCTGGCGGTCGCCCTCGGCGGTCTCGCGCCGCGCCGCGCCGCATGGGCGGGCTTCGTTGCGGGCTGGCTTGCGCACGCCGCGATCCTGCACTGGATCTACGTCGTGACGGCGATCTACGGCCGGGCGCCTGCCGCCGTCGGGATTCTCGCGCCGACCGGGCTCGCGCTCTACATGGCGGCGTTCACCACGGGGCAGGGGGCAGCCTGGGCATGGCTCGTGCGGCGCGGCCGCGGCGGGCCCTTCGTCTTCGCTGCGCTCTGGGCGGCGCTCGATCACGGCCGGCACTTCGTGCTCTCGGGATTTCCGTGGGGCGTGATCGGCTACGCGCAGCACGAGAGCCCCGCGCTGCTCGGCCTCGCACCCTATACGGGCGTCGTCGGCCTTTCGTTCGTGACCGCGCTCGGAGGCGCCGGCCTCGCGCTGCTCGTGCCGGGGATCGTTCGCGGGAGCCCGACCCGACGGGCGAGGGCCATGGGGGCGCTGGTGGTCACGGCGCTTGCGATGGCCGGTGGCACGCTGTCGAACGCGCTCGCGGATCGTCCGGCGGGAGGCTCG
Source organism: Deltaproteobacteria bacterium (assembly GCA_020849175.1). GTDB lineage: Bacteria > Myxococcota_A > UBA9160 > UBA9160 > UBA9160 > MYXO. The sequence goes on along the minus strand of JADLGR010000293.1, from coordinate 10,178 downwards.
CTCCGCCTTGGCCTGCTGCAGGGCAACATCGACCAGGGCATCAAGTGGAGCCCGGCCTTCGCAGAAGAGACGATGCGCGTCTACGAGGACCTCTCGCGTCGCGCGGTCGCTGAAGGCGCGCGGCTGGTGGTCTGGCCCGAGACGGCGGTGCCGGGCTCCGTCGAGACGGAGCCCGGATTCGGACCGCGCCTGTCGCAGCTCGCGCGCGAGCTCGGCGTCGTGCTCGTCGTCGGCGCCGTTGGCGTCGAGCCGTGGCAGGACGACTATCGCTTCTTCGACAGCGCGTACGTGTACGACGGCACGGGTGTGCGCCTCGATCGCTACGACAAGGCCCACCTCGTGCCGTTTGGCGAGTATCTCCCGCTGCGCGAGGTGCTGGGCCGCTATATCCGCGCCGTCGCCACCGGCATCGCGCGCGACGACGTGACGGAGGGGCAGGGGCCCCGCGCGTGTTCGCTGCCCTTCGATCCCGACGCCGGCGGGCCGGCGGCGCCGGCCGAGGCCGTCCGCCGGGGCGAGGCCGAGCGCACCGTGCGGGCCGGAATCCCGATCTGCTACGAGCTGCTCTTCCCCGACCTCGTCCGGCGATTCGCCGGCGACGGCGCCGAGATCCTGGTCGCGATCACGAATGACGCCTGGTACGGCCGGAGCGGCGCTCCGTACCAGTTCCTCGCCATCACCGCGCTGCGCTCCGCCGAGACGCGCCTGTGGACCGCACGAGCCGCCAATACCGGCATCACCGCCCTGATCGACGATCTCGGGCGCGTGCGGGAGCAGACTGCGATCTTCGAGCGGACGCTGCTGGTGGGAGACGTGCCGCTGCGCAGTCCGGGGCACGAGGCCACCTTCTACGTGCGCCATGGCGACGTATTCGCCGGCGCCTGCTGGGCGTCGCTCGCCGTCTTTGCCATCTTGGGCGTTTGCTGGCCGCGAGGGGAGAGGGACTTCGAATGACCGAGAACGTCGAGGGCGCCACCTCCGCCATGGAGGCGGGAGAGCTCGCAGAGCGTCTGCGGCACGTTCGCGAGCGAAGCGACGAGCTGCGGAGGCGGCTTTGACGTCGCCGGCCTGACGCAGCGGCTTGCGACGCTCGACGAGGAGGCGGCGCGGCCGGACCTGTGGAGCGACCGCGAGGCGGCAGAGAGGCTCCTGCGCGAGAAGCGGGGTGTCGAACGCGAGGTCGCGTTCTTCGCCCGCGTCGAACAGGGGCTCGAGGATGCCGAGGTGCTGCTCGAGCTCGCCCGGGAGGCCGCGGACGCCGGCACGCTCGCCGAGGCCGCGGGGCGACTCGATGCGGTCGAGCGCGATCTCGAGGGCGCCGAGCTTCGCCGGCTTCTCGGCGGCGAGCACGACGCCAGCAATGCGATCGTCTCGATCAACGCAGGCGCCGGTGGCACCGACGCCTGCGACTGGGCCGAGATGCTGCTCCGCATGTATCTGCGCTGGGCCGAGGCGCACGCCATGCGGGTCGAGGTGCTCGACGTGCAGGAGGGTGACGAGGCCGGTCTGCGCGGCGCGACGGTGATGATCTCGGGCGACTACGCATTCGGTCATCTCAAGGCCGAGGAGGGCGTACACCGCCTCGTCCGCATCTCGCCGTTCGATTCGCAGCACCGCCGCCACACGGCGTTCGCGAGCGTCTCGGTCGTTCCGGAGATCGACGACTCGATCGAGGTCGAGATCGACGAGGCCGACCTTCGCGTCGACACCTACCGGGCCGGCGGCGCCGGCGGGCAACACGTCAACAAAACCGATTCGGCCGTTCGCCTGACGCACCTTCCGACCGGCATCGTCGTGCAGTGCCAGAACGAGCGCTCGCAGCACAAGAATCGAGCGGCGGCGATGAAGGTACTGCGTGCCCGGCTCTACGAGCGTGCGCGCGAGGAGCAGGAGGCGAAGCTCGCCGCGCTGCGCGGTGAGAAGCGCGACGTCAACTTCGGCAGCCAGATCCGTTCGTACACGCTGCACCCGAGCCAGCGCGTGAAGGACCACCGGACCGGTTGCGAGGCGGGCAACGCCGAGGGCGTCCTGCTCGGCGACATCGACCGCTTCATCCGTGCGACCCTTCTCTGGCGCGCCGACCCCGGGAAGGAGGGTGCGTGAGCGAGGCCGAACGAGAGGCCCGCCGCGCGAGGCTCGCCGCGCTGCGCGCGAGCGGGATCGATCCGTATCCGGCGCGCGTCGAGCCCGTGGAGCGCATCGCGGCCCTGCGTGATCGCATCGGCGACGCTGGCGCGGAGGATCTCGAGGCGCGCGTCGAGCCCGCCGCCGTGGCCGGGCGCGTGATGTCGATGCGCAGCTTCGGAAAGCTTCGCTTCTTCGATCTCGTCGAGGACGGACGGAAGCTCCAGGCGAGCGCGCGCAAAGGCGAGGCGCCGCCGGCCGTACTCGCGCTGCTCGACCAGGTCGACGTCGGCGACGCCGTGCGCGTCGAGGGAACGCTCTGGCGGACGAAGACGGGCGAGCTGACGCTCGCGGCGACCGGACTCACGATGCTCGCGAAGAGCCTGCGGCCGCTGCCCGAGAAGTGGCACGGGCTGCAGGACGTCGAGGCTCGGTCGCGCCAGCGCTACCTCGACCTGCTCGTGAACGAAGCGGCGCGCCGTACGGCGCTGATTCGCAGTCATACGGTTCGCGCGCTGCGGAGCTTTCTCGACGGGCGCGGCTTTCTCGAGGTCGAGACGCCGGTGTTGCAGCCGCTCTACGGCGGCGCCGCGGCGCGGCCTTTCGTCACGCACCTCAACGTCTTCGATCAGCGCTTGTATCTGCGAATCTCGGATGAGCTGTATCTGAAGCGTCTCGTGGTGGGCGGCCTCGACCGCGTCTACGAGATCGGTCGCGACTTCCGAAACGAGGGCCTCTCGCGCAAGCACAATCCCGAGTTCACGATGCTCGAGTGCTATCAGGCCTTCACCGACTACAACGGCATGATGGAGCTGGTCGAGGCCATGTTCGAAGACGTCGCACGCAGCGTTCTCGGACAGACCCGGATCGAGGTGCAGGGGCGCGAGATCGAGCTCGGCGGTCCGTATCCGCGCGTGACGATCCAAGACGCGCTGCGCGAGGCGTGCGGCGTCGACATCCTCGCGGCGCCCGACCTCGAGACCCTGCGCGCCGCGGTTCGAGCGGTGGGCCTCGATCCGGGCGATGCACCCACGTGGGGTCGTCTCGTCGACGACCTGTTCAGCGAGAAGGTCGAGCCTTCGCTCGTCCAGCCGACCTTCGTGACCGACTATCCCGTCGAGCTCTCGCCGCTCGCCAAGCGCAAGGCGTCCGATCCGCGGCTCGTCGAACGCTTCGAGCTCTTCGTCGCCGGGATGGAGCTGGGCAATGCCTTCAGCGAGCTGAACGATCCCGACGACCAGCGCGCGCGCTTCGTCGAGCAGGGGCGCGCGGCCGCGGAGGGCGACGAGGAGGCGCATCCGATGGACGAGGACTACCTGCGCGCGATCGAGCACGGCCTTCCGCCGACGGGAGGCCTGGGGGTCGGAGTGGGCCGCCTCGTCATGCTGCTCGCCGACGCGCCGACGCTGCGCGAGGTCGAGCTCTTCCCGCATCTTCGTCCGGAGCCGCCCGCGTGATCCCTTTCTGGGACGCTCTCTCGGCGGCCGGCGGAACGCTCGCGCTCACTCTGATCGTCGCGCTCGCTCTCGGCATCAACGCGCTGACGCTCCTGTTCCTCGGGTCGTCGGTCGTGGTGCTCGAGCGCTTCGCGCGCGTCGTTCGCAGACCGCGGAGCATCGTGGTCGCGGGTGTGTGCGCAGCGCCTCTCGCCGGCGCGCTCGCCGCAGAGCTGCTGGGGACCGAGGCCGTCGGCGACGGCATGACCCCTTTCGCGCTCTGGCTGCGTGCGACGGCGGTCGCTGCGGCTGCGCTCGCCGTGCTGCTGCCCGCGACGCGAGCGCTCCTGCGCGGCGTCGGCCCGGAGCGTCTCGGCAGCGCGAGCGTCGCCGTGCTCGGGCTCGGCTATGCGGTGCTCGTCGGCGCATCCGACCGCCTCGTGTTCGCCGCGGCGCCGCTCGCCGTCACCGTCCTGGCTGCGGCGCTGCTGGCGTGGCGCCGTCGCCGCGCGGCGAAGGCCTCGCTGCCGGGCGACCCGGAGCGGCTCCTGCGCGTGCTCGGCCTCGCTCTGGTCCCGGGCGCTGCGCTCGCTCTCGTCGTCCCGGTGCCGCAGCCGGCGCTGGCCAGCGCCGGCGCTCTCGTCCTCGCGCTCTTCGTGGCGGTCGTCTTGCTCGGCCTGCTACCCCTCGCCGCCGCCGGGCTCGCAGACCTGCGCTCCGGCGCCGAGTGGTTCATCGCCGCGCGCTACCTCGTCGCGAAGCGCCGGCAGACCTTCATCTCGGTCATCACACTGATCTGCGTGGGCGGCGTCGCGGTGGGCGTATGGCTCATCATCACGGTGCTCTCGGTGATGAACGGCTTCGAGCGCACGTGGCGCGACGAGATCATCGGCAACCGCGCGCACTTCACCGTTCACAATGGCGTCGGGCCGATCGGTGACTACGCGCGCGTTCTCGACATCGTGTCGAAGACACCGGACGTTCGAGGAGCGACGCCTTACGTCGATACGGAAGGGATGGTGCGCGGCTCGGGGGGACGCATCGTCGCCGTGCGGCTTCGCGGCATCGACCCTGCGACGGTCGGCGGCGTCACGCGGCTTCCGAAGGACATCGTCGAGGGCTCGCTCGACGATCTCGCGCCCCGTCCGATCGAGCGCGAGACGAAAGCGGGCGACGACGAGCCGCAGGCGCTGCCGGGGATCCTCGTCGGCCACGAGCTCGCGGCGTCGTACGGCCTCGCCGTCGGCGATCCGCTGCTGCTCGTCTCGCCCTTCGGCGGGGCGCCGACGCCGCTCGGTCCCGGCCCCCGCCTCGCGCGCTTCCGCGTCGCCGGGATCTTCCGTTCGAGCTTCTACCAGTGGGACGAAGCCTTCACCTATACGAGCCTTGCCGCGGCACAGGACTTCAAGCGCGCAGGGGACGTCGCAGACGGCATCGAGGTTCGCGTCGGTGACTTCTACCGCTCGCAGCGCGTCGCGAGCGCCGTCGCGGCCGAGCTCGGCTTCCCGTACTACACGCGCGACTGGAAGGAATACTTTCCGTCGTTCTTCCAGGCGCTCAAGACCGAGCGCATCATGATGTTCGTCCTGCTCACGATGGTGATGGTCGTGGCTGCATTCGTGATCGTCGCGACCCTCATCATGATGATCATGGAGAAGTCGAGCGACATCGCGATCTTGAAGGCGATGGGCGCGCACGACGCAGCGATCGAACGCATCTTCGCGATCGAGGGCACGCTGATCGGACTGGTCGGAACCGCGGCCGGCGTCGCGATGGGCATCGTCGTCACGACGCAGCTCTCCTGGATCCAGCAGCAGATCGAGGCGATCACCGGCATCGACACGCTGCCTGCGAGCGTCTACCAGTTCTCGTCGCTGCCGTGGCGGATCGACCCGGTCCAGATCGTGATCGTCGCCGGCATTGCGATGGTGCTCTCGCTCGGCGCGACGCTGCTGCCGAGCCGTCAGGGGGCGCGGCTCGATCCCGCCGAAGGCCTCCGGTATGAGTGAAGCCGCACACCCTTCGCCGGACGCCGGAGGGCGCAATGGCTGACGAGCTGCTCCGTGCCGAGGGCGTCTCGAAGACCTTTCATAGCGAGGTCGGCGAGATCGAGGTTCTGCGCGGTGTCACGCTCTCGATAGCGGAGGGCGAGCGCGTCGCGATCCTCGGTGAGTCGGGGGTCGGAAAGTCGACGCTGCTGCACATTCTCGGAACGCTCGACCGTCCGACCTCGGGGACGATTCGCTTCCGCGGTGAGGATCTCTTCGCACGCGACGCCGAATCACTCGCACGGTTCCGCAACGAGTCGCTCGGCTTCGTCTTCCAGTTCCATCACCTGCTGCCGGAGTTCGACGCGGTGGAGAACGTGATGATGCCGGGCCTGCTGCGCGGGCTCTCCTTCGCCGAGATGCGCGAGCGCTCGACCCGAATGCTTCACGAGGTCGGCCTCGGCGAGCGGCTGCGTCACCGCGTGGGGAAGCTCTCCGGCGGTGAGCGCCAGCGCGTCGCGGTGGCGCGCGCCCTCGTCCTCGATCCACCGCTCGTGCTGGCCGACGAGCCGACGGGAAACCTCGATCCACGCACCGGCGACCGCATCGCGGACCTGCTGCTCCAGATGAATCGCACGCGCGGTACTGCGCTCGTGGTCGTGACGCACAGCCACGCGCTGGCCGAGAAGCTGGGACGCACGATCACACTCGTCGACGGAGCGCTGTGACGACCGCGCGGATCGGCGACCCGGCGGCCAGGAACGTTCGCGAGCCACGGCAGGATCTCGGCGAGTGGCGTCAGCCCCGGCGGTGACGCTCTGCGCTCAGTCGGGGAGCCAGGCGGGGGCGAGGCAGGCGGCGCCGGCCAGGTCGGGGACGGGGCGACCGTGCGAGCGGTCGATCTCGCGTAGGACCCATTCGAGCCGGTCGTTGCCCCAGAAGTGGTGGTTCTCGTAGACGAAGAAGGGGACTCCGAAGACGCCGGCGTGCACGGCGGCGGCGATTCCGGCCTCGACCTGCGCGTGCCGCGCGGGATCTTCGGCCGCGTCGACGACGCTCGCGGGATCGAGGCCCACGATGGCGGCGACCTCTCCGAGCACACCCGGATCGCCGAGATCGCGGCCGCGCGCGAAGCGCGCGTTCGATGCGGCGACCGCGAAGGCGAGGCCGCGCTCCTGCTCCTGCGCGTAGGTGAACGCCGCGTGCGAGAGCTCCCAGCGCACGTCGACCGATGCGGGGAGCTCGAGCCGGAGGCCGTACGCCTGCGCCATGCGGCCGACGTCCTCGATCAGATGCCGCAGGCGCGCGTGGTTCGCGGCGGGGTCGCGAAGTCCCGAGTCGGGAAGCGGATGGACGGGCACCAGTCGAAGCTCGGCGCCCAGACGATCGCCGAGCCGGTCCAGGCGATGCAACGCGAGCCAGCTGTACGGGCTGCGAAACGAGAAGTAGACGGTCAGCGGCTCGCTCATGTGCGGCACCTCGCGGCGCCGAGCAGCGGCGCCAGATGGCGGCCCGTGTGGGAAGCGGCGACCTTCGCCACCTGTTCGGGCGTTCCGGCGGCAACGACGTGTCCGCCATCCGGCCCTCCCTCGGGACCGAGATCGATCACCCAGTCTGCGGTCTTGATGACGTCGAGATTGTGCTCGATCACGAGAACGCTGTTGCCGGCGTCGACGAGTCGCGAGAGCACCGAGAGCAGCTTCCTCACGTCGTCGAAGTGCAGGCCGGTCGTGGGCTCGTCGAGGATGTAGAGGGTTCGGCCCGTCGCACGCCGTGACAGCTCTCGCGAGAGCTTGATGCGCTGCGCCTCACCCCCCGAGAGCGTCGGCGAGGGCTGGCCGAGGTGGAGGTAGTCGAGGCCGACGTCGATCAGCAGCGCGAGGGCGCTGCGGATCTTCGGGAACGCCGAGAACAGCTCGGCGGCCTCGTGCACCGTGAGGTCGAGCACGTCTGCGATCGAGCGTCCCTTGAAGCGCACCTGCAGCGTTGCCTCGTTGAAGCGCCGGCCCTGACACTGCTCACACTTCACGAACACATCGGGCAGGAAGTGCATCTCGATCTGTCGAACGCCGTCGCCCTGACACGACTCGCAGCGACCGCCCTTCACGTTGAACGAGAAGCGTCCCGGCCCGTAGCCGTGGACGCGCGATTCGGGGAGCTGCGCGAAGAAGCCGCGAATCTCGTCGAAGACTTTGACGTACGTGACAGGGTTGCTGCGCGGGGTGCGACCGATGGGGCGCTGGTCGATCGCGATCACCTTGTCGAGCTGCTCGGCGCCCGAGATCGCCGTGTGCAGGCCAATCCGGCGCGTCGCGCCGTGGTATCTGCGCGCGAGGGCGGGGTGGAGGACGTCGTTCACCAGCGTCGACTTGCCCGCGCCTGAAACGCCCGTCACCGCCACCAGGACGCCGACGGGGATCTCGACGTTCACGCCGGCGAGATTGTTCTCGCGTGCCCCCTCGATCCGGATGCTGCCCGCCGCGCGGCGGCGCTCGGCGGGAACGGAGATCGAGCGGCGCCCCGCGAGGTAGGCGCCGGTGAGCGACGCCTTGCAGCGTTCGAGGGATGCGGGAGTTCCGGTGTGAACGATCGCGCCGCCAGCCACCCCCGCGCCCGGTCCGAAGTCGATGACGTGATCGGCGCTACGGATCGTCTCCTCGTCGTGCTCGACCACGACCACGGTGTTTCCGATGTCGCGCAGGTGCTCGAGCGTCGCGAGCAGGCGCCGGTTGTCGCGCTGGTGCAGGCCGATCGACGGCTCGTCGAGAATGTAGATGACGCCCGTCAGCTCGGAGCCGACCTGACTCGCGAGGCGAATGCGCTGCGACTCGCCTCCCGAGAGCGTCGGTCCTGCGCGATCGAGCGAGAGATACGAGAGGCCGACCGCGGCCAGGAAGTCGAGGCGGCTCCGGATCTCCTTCTGCAGCTCCGCAGCGATCTCGCGCGCCGCTCCCTCGAGCGCGATCTGCGAGAAGAACCGCCGTGCGCCGTCGATCGTGAGGGACGAGAGCTCGACGAGGGTCTTGCCGCCGACGCGAACCGCCGCGCTCTCCGGGCGGAGCCTCGTTCCGGCGCACGTCGTACAGCGCGTGTCGCCGAGGAACTGCGCGTACCACTTCTTTGCGCGCTCGGAGCTGGTTTCCTTGAAGCGGCGCATGAGGCGCGGGAGGGCTCCCTCCCACGTCATGGTGAAAGTTGCGCTTCCGCCGCCCTTTCCCTTCCACCGCACCTTGAACTCGCGCTCGCCCGCGCCGCGCAGGATCTGGTCCTGCACGCGCCTCGGGAGCCTTCGCCACGGGACGTCGAAGGGTACGCCGAGCTGTCGAAGCACCTGGGTGCGCAGCGCGGACCAGCTCGACTTCGTCGAGAGGCCGCCGCCCCACGGCTTCACGGCTCCTTCGTCGAGCGTGAGCGAGGGGTCGGGAACGACGAGGTCGGGGTCGATCTCGACCCGCGAGCCGAGTCCGTTGCAGTCGTGGCACATCCCCTGCGGGCTGTTGAACGAGAAGCCCTGCGGCGTCAACTCCGGGAACGAGAGGCCGCACGAGGCGCAGGCGAGCTTCTCGGAGTAGATGCGCTCCTGGCCCTGTGCGCCCTCGGTGACCGCGATCAGGCTGCCGCTGCCGGTCCGCAGCGCGCTCTCGACCGACCCGGTGAGGCGTCCCGCCAGACCGGACTTCACGACGAGACGGTCGACGACCGCGTCGACCGTGTGCTTGCGCCGTTTGTCGAGCGCGATCAGGTCCTCGCTCTCGCGGATCTCGCCGTCGACGCGCAGGCGAACGAAGCCCTGCCGGCGTGCCTCGGCGAGCAGCTCGCGATGCTCTCCCTTGCGGTTCACCAGCAGCGGAGCGAGGAGCCAGAGCCGCGCGCCGTCCGGCAGGGCGGCCAGCTCGCGCGCGATCTGCTCGGCGCTCTGTCCGCGAACGGCCTCGCCGCAGCGGTGGCAGTACTGCACGCCGATCCGCGCATAGAGCACGCGCAGGTAGTCTGCGATCTCCGTGATCGTGCCGACGGTCGAGCGCGGGTTCGTTCCCGTCGTCTTCTGCTCGATCGAGATCGTCGGCGAGAGGCCGCGGATCGTGTCGTAGCGCGGCTTCTCCATCTGTCCGAGGAACTGCCGCGCGTAGGCCGAGAGGGACTCGACATAGCGTCGCTGCCCCTCGGCGTAGAGCGTGTCGAACGCGAGCGACGACTTGCCCGAACCCGATACTCCCGTGAGCACCACCAGCTTCTTCTTGGGGATGCGGACGTCGACGGAGCGCAGGTTGTGCTCGCGCGCTCCCCGGATGAGGACGTGATCGAGCTCCATGGGGTGCGTTCGAGGGTATCAGAGAGCTTGCTGCAACGGGCCGCGCCCTCGCCGCCAGGCGAGTCCCTTGGCCGCGGGCCCGTCCGCGCGCATCATGCGCGCGGGGGGATCCCGAATGCCGCCTGCCGCAAAGCCTCGTATCGAGGGTCGTGCACTCGCGAAAGAGCTCTGGCGCCTCACGGTTCCGTACTGGACCTCGAACGACGGGAAATGGGGAGCCCTGCTCCTCGGTACCGCCATCGCGCTCCAGCTCGGGTCGGTCTACGCGAACGTCCTCGTCTCGAGAGCGCAGCGAGACGTCGGCAACGTGCTCGGCGC
>JADLGR010000292.1 GCA_020849175.1 Deltaproteobacteria bacterium | reverse complement strand
TCCGCATGGCCGTCGGTGCACGCGAGCAGCACATCCTGCTCCAGTTCCTGATCGAGGCGGTTGCCCTCTCGGTTGCGGGTGGAATCGCCGGTGCGATCCTCGGCGCCGGCGTCTCGCTGCTCATCGCCAAGCTCGCGGGCTGGCCGACTCTTCTCTCGCCCCTGGCCGCCGTGGGATCGGTGCTCTTCTCCGGCGCCGTCGGGATCTTCTTCGGCTTCTATCCTGCGCGGCGCGCAGCCCGGCTCGACCCGATCGCGGCCCTCCGATACGAGTGAGCACCCGCCCCGGGGGCGCGCGTGACGGCTCCTTACCGCGAGTTAGGCTCGATCTCGGATCAACGGGGCTCTCCGCGGCCCCACGGGAGGCCTTCCCATGTCCACGCCGGCCCTCAATCAGCTCGATCGGCTCGATCACGAGCTCGACACGATTCTCACGTCCTTCGACACGAGCTACGTCTGGAACTACGGAACGGTGAAGGAAGGCCTTCGCGACCTCTACGAGAAGGCAAAGCGCGACCAGTGGAACGGCACGACGCAGCTCGCCTGGAACACGCACGTCGAGCCCGAGAGCGAGATCGTCCCGTCGACGATCAATCCGCTCGCCGGCTACGCGCCGTTCGAGAAGCTGAACGCGAAGGAGCGTTCGCACTTCCAGCACGCGCAGATCTCGCTCCAGCTCTCGCAGTTCCTCCACGGCGAACAGGGCGCGCTCATCGTGGCGTCACAGCTCGTGGGCGGCGTTCCGTGGATCGACGCCAAGTACTACGCCGGCACGCAGACCATGGACGAGGCCCGTCACGTCGAGGTCTTCAGCCGCTACCTCCACGAGAAGCTGGAGTGGGAGTGGCCGATCAACCCGCAGCTCCGCGAGCTGCTCGACGCGACGCTGAAGGACTCGCGCTGGGACTTCAAGTACCTCGGCATGCAGGTGATGATCGAGGGCCTCGCGATGGCCGCGTTCGGCAACCTGTACCAGCTCTGTCAGGAGCCCCTGTTGAAGGATCTGCTCCTCTACGTGATGCGCGACGAGTCGCGCCACGTGGCGTTCGGCGTCCTGTCCTTGCAGGACTACTACCGCGACATGCCGGCGGGAGAGCTCGCCGACCGAGAAGACTTCATCATCTACGCGGCCGAGCTGATGCGGAACCGGCTCATCGGCAGTGAGCTCGCACGAGCCTTCGGCTGGAACCAGGACGAAGTGAAGGAGATCGTCCTCTCCTCACCGGTCGGAAAGATGTTTCGCAGCATGCTCTTTCAGCGTGTAGTGCCGAACCTGAAGCGTCTCGGGCTGCTGACGCCACGCGTCCGCGACGCGTTCGAGAAGCTCGACATCCTGCGCTTCGAGAACGACGACCCGGACCGACAGGACCGCGAGCTCGGCTTCGCGTAGCGCGAGCGGCTATTCTCCGGCGCCCACGACCGGAGGACCCGATGCCGACCGCCCTCGCCCGCCTCGACGGAAGACGCGCCTTCGTGACGGGAGGCTCCCGTGGCATCGGACGCGGGATCGCGTTGGCCTTCGCCGACGCCGGCGCCGACGTGGCGATCGGCTACCGACGCGATCGCGAGGCGGCGCTCGCGACGGTCGCCGAGATCGAGGCGCGCGGGCGGCGCGGCTTCGCCTTCGCGGCCGACGTTCGCGATGCCACCGCAGTCGACGCGATGGTGAAGGGCGCCGCACAGGCGCTCGGCGCCCTCGACGTCGTCGTCGCGAACGCGGGCGTGGCCGCGCGCTTCGAGCCGGTCCACGAGGTCGAGATCGGCTACTGGCAGCGCGTCCTCGACACGGACCTGAACGGCGTCTTCTACACGCTGCACGCGGCGCTGCCGATCCTGCGCGCACAGGGGTCGGGATCGATCCTGACGGTCTCGTCGATCGCGGCCGACGCCTGCGGCGCGAACGGCGGGCCGTACGTCGCGGCGAAGGCGGCGGTGAATGCGCTCACGACGGTGATCGCTCGCGAGAACGCGGCCCTCGGCATTCGCGCGAACGTGATCGCCCCGGGGCTCGTCCGCACCGACATCGCCGACAAGCTGCTCGAGTTTCACGGCGAGGCGATGCTGAAGAGCATTCCGCTAGGACGCATCGGGACGCCGCAAGACGTGGGCAGCCTCGCGGTCTTCCTCGCCAGTGACGACGCCGCATGGATCACGGGCGAGATCTTCCGCATCGACGGCGGCGCCTGGTAGATCAGAATCGGAGGTTCACACCGGCACGGAAGCTCTGCGCCCAGAAGGTCTCGGTCTCGAACGGTCGCGAGAGGCCCTGCGGCTGCGACGAGAACGCACCGAGCGCATCGGTGGGGGCATGGATCGAGCGGCTGAGCTGGTTGCCAGCCCAAACCATGTCGCTCAGGAACAGGAAGTCGTAGCCGAACCGCAGCTCGACGTTCTTCGTGAGCTGGTACGAGAGCTGGAGGTCGACCTCGGGGACGACCGCGAAGCGCGTCTCGCTGCGCGATCCGACGGCGCCGGGGCGAGCAAAGACGCCATAGGGAGTCGAGAGCATCCCCCCGCC
>JADLGR010000291.1 GCA_020849175.1 Deltaproteobacteria bacterium | reverse complement strand
GCTTTCGCCGAGCGGCTCGCGCGCGACCAGTACGATCTCATCGTCGTGGCGCGTAGCCGGGACCGGCTCGAGGAGATTGCGAAGCGGCTTCGCGAGGAGCGAGGGGTCGCCGTCGAGGTCCTCGCGGCTGATCTGACACAGGCCGAGCAGCTCCGGCTCGTCGAGCGGCGCGTCGCCGACGACCCGACGCTCGACCTGCTCGTGAACAACGCCGGCTTCGGAACGCAGGGCCGCTTCGCCGAGCTCGATGCCGACCGCGAGGAAGAAGAGATTCGCCTCAATGTCGTCGCACTCGTCCGGCTGACGCGCGCTGCACTACCGCACATGCTGGAGCGCGGCCGTGGCGAGATCGTGAACGTCTCCTCGATGGCCGGCTTCTACCCGGGACCGTACGTGGCGACCTATGGCGCGACCAAGGCGTTCGTCACGAGCTTCACCGAGGCGATCGCGGGCGAGATCGCCGGCAGCGGCGTACGCATCCAGGCGCTGTGCCCCGGCTTCACGCGGACCGAGTTCCAGGAGCGCGCGAACATCGACGCGAGCAAAGTTCCGGCATTCGCGTGGATGAGCGCAGACGCCGTCGTCGACGCGTCGCTCGCCGCGCTCGCACGCGGCGACGTGGTCGTCGTCCCAGGTGGGCTCAACAAGGCGATGCACGCCAGCACGTCCGTTCTGCCCCGTTCGCTCGTTCGCCGCGTGATGGCGGCGGCGTCGAAGCGGTTCGAGAGCTAGGCGGAGCGCGCCGTCCGCACGCGCGCCGGCCGTCGCAGGATGCGCTCCATCTCGGACAGCGATCGACAGCCAATGGCGCCGGCGAGATCGGGCAGCAGGTCGGGTACTAGACCGCGGCCGCCGACGAAGAGGCGGCTGCCGGCCTCGCGGCACGCCGCCGCCAGCGCGACACGCGCGTCGTGCCCGCTGGTCCCTGGCACGGAGACGCTGAGCGCAACGACGGCCGGTCGTCGCTCGGTGATCGCATCGCACAGGCTCGTTGCCGGTGTGTCCGGGCCGAAGTTCGTCGCCCGTAGCCCGCTCTCGCACAGCACGAGCTGGACACAGAGCGGTGCGAGCAGATAGGGATCGCCGGCGAGGCCCGCAACGACGGCATCGGGTGCGCGGGCTGACGGCACCGGCTGCGCGCGCAGCAGGCCATACAGAGCGCGCAGCATGACCCCGGTGGCGCGATGCTCGGCCGTGATCGTGATGCGGCCGGCCTCCCAGCCGCGACCCACGCGCTGCATCGCCGGGGCAATCCAGCGGTCGGCCAGCTCCGCGGCACGAACGCCCGCCGCGTACAGTCCCTCGAGGATCGTGAGCGCTCGTTCGGGTGACTCGGAGCCGAGCACCGCGGCGAGCGCTCGCGACGAGACTTCGTCCCGGTCCGTGAGCCCGAGCGCGGCCAGCTCGGCCTGCGGCACACCACCGCCCTGGAGAAGGTGCAGGACCTCGGCAAGACGGATCCTGCGGTGGCCTCCCGGCGTCTTCGCCGCCGGGATCCTTCCCTGGTCGATCCAGCGCTTGAGGGTCGACTCCCCGAGGCCGAGAGCCCGCGCGAGCCGCGCCGGGGACACCCATCGCTCGAGACGCTGCAAGGTCTTCTCCCAGAACGACTATTTCGACCTTAGGAGACGAAGACCGAAGGGTCAAAGAAGTGCCTTGGGGGCTCGGTCCCGGCCATGCGGTCCGTCATTCGGGAGGATTTTGGTCCGATTGTGCTCATCTCTGCTTGACACGGCCGGCCTGAATGCTTACAAAGTTGTCAGTGTTAGCGGCCGAAACGGCCGCGCCGGGCGTGTCGGATGGAAGACCCCCTGCCGTCTTGACGCCCGGAGAGCCGGCCATCGGCTCCGAGCCACGAGGCAAACGCGACCATGGACGAGTACGACCGGGAGGGTGCGAACGAGTTCGGCTGGCAAGGCGGCGAGATCGTGTCTGAGATCGTCGTAGGGCAGGAGGCCGGAGCCGCGGAGATGGACGAGCCGGCGCAGTCGCGCGAGGACTTCGACCCCGCAGACCCTCGGCTGTCGCTCAAGCGCTACCTGCGAGAGATCGCTCCGATTCCCACACTCACGCGAGCGCAGGAGGGCGAGCTCGCGGCGGCGTACGAGGAGGGCGCGCAGCAGTGGCGACGCGCGCTTGCGTCGAGTCCGCTGAGCGCGCGAGTCGCTCACGCGATGTGGGCGAAGATCTGCGCCGACGGTCGGATCACCGCGACGCTCAGCGACTCGCACCGAGACGGGACGGGCCGCGACTACAGCCCCGCGATCGACCGAGCGCTCGGTCGCGTGGGGGCGCTGCTCGAGCGCCGCGCGCGAGTCGAGACGTCGCGCGCGGCAGGAAGTGCGGCGCAGCGCGCGCGAATCGATCGTGACCTCGCACGCGCGCTCGAGAGCGCGGGCCTCGCGCTCGAGGTGCTGCGACAGATCCATCGGTCGCTGCGCGACGCGGCCACCGAGCTCGGCGCCCTCGAGCGCGCAGCCGGACGTGGCCGAGCCCGCACGACCACGTCCGAGCTGCGCGCCTTCGAGCGGCACGTCGGCCTCTCGGCGTCCGCGTTCCGGGCGCGAATGGCCGAGCTCGACGGGGCCGACTCGCAGCAGTCTGCCGTCAAAGACACCTTCGTTCGGCACAACCTCAAGCTCGTGGTGTCGGTCGCGAAGGAATACCGGAACATGGGCATCCCTTTCCTCGATCTCATCCAGGAAGGGAATCTCGGACTGATCCGCGCCGTCGAGAAGTTCGATCACCGCCGCGGCTTCAAGTTCTCGACGTACGCGGTCTGGTGGATCCGACAGTCGTTCATTCGTGCGATCCAGAATCACTCGCGAACGGTGCGGCTGCCGTCGCACGTCTACGACCTCATGCTCCAGCAGACGCGGGCGACCCGGAAGCTCGCGGGCGAGCTCGGCCGCGATCCGACGGCGGCCGAGCTGGGACAAGAGCTCTCGGTCACCGAGGAGCAGATCGAGAAGCTCTTCGAGCACAAGCAGAAGCCGGTCTCCTTCGAGATGCGACTGCCCGGGACGGAGTCGAAGCTGCTCCAGGACACGATCGCCGACGAGAGCGTCGACGAGCCGGGAGACGACCTCGACCAGGGGCGACTCGAGCGTGAGCTCGAGCGACTGGTCACGACGCTCACGGATCGCGAACAGAGCATCCTGCGAATGCGCTTCGGGATCCGCGGCGACGACGACCACACGCTCCAGGAGATCGGCCAGAAGCTCGGTCTGTCCCGCGAGCGCGTCCGTCAGATCGAGGCTGGCGCCCTCGCGAAGCTGCGACCCGCGGCGCACCGTCTCGGCCTGGATGCCCTGCTCGGAGAGCCGGGGGGAGCCTTCGACGTGAGCCCGTCGCTCGGCGCCGCCGTCGCGTAGACTCCGAGCGGGCCGCTCGCCCGCCGGAGGCCTCGTGATGCACGCCCGGTCGCGGCTCGACAACCTGCCGAGACGGGTCGTCACGCTGACGCTCTACGGCGCACTCTTCGTGGCCGTCGTGCTGTCGATGCCGGTCCTGTTGATTGCTGCGCTCGCGATCGACCTCGTTCGCCGGCGGCGGCTCGCAACGCTTCGCTGTGTCGGCCTGGTGACGCTCTATCTGGCCTGCGAGGTGGCAGGGATCGTCGCGAGCGCCGCGCTCTGGGTCGCCGCGCCCGCGCTGGGCGGTCTGGATTCCGAACGTTCGCAGCAGGGCCACTACGCCCTGCAGCGCTGGTGGGCGGGCTGCCTGTACCGGGGAGCCGAACGACTCTACGGGCTCGAACGCCGCGTCGACGAGGGAGGGAGCGATCCGGGACGAGGCCCGCTCGTGGTCTTCGCGCGTCACGCCAGCCTCGTCGACACCATCATTCCGGTCGTGTTCCTCTGCGGGGCGCACGGTCTGCGGCTGCGCTACGTGCTCAAGCGCGAGCTTCTCTGGGACCCCTGTCTCGACCTCGTCGGCAATCGCATTCCGAACTACTTCGTGCGCCGTGGCTCGAGCGACACGGCGCGGGAGACCGAGG
>JADLGR010000290.1 GCA_020849175.1 Deltaproteobacteria bacterium | reverse complement strand
TCGGCAGCACGCCGCAGTCCCCCGTCCACAGCAGCCGGGCTGCAGCCGCGAGGTCGTCCTCGGGTCTGCAGCAGCGCGCATCCTTGGTCATGACGTGCTGGACCTTCATCGGGCTCCTCGCGCGCCTTCTCGCCGCCACGCTCACTTGACCGCGATCGATCGGGGCTTCGCAGCCTCGGTCTTCGGAATGCTGAGCGTGAGGACGCCGTCCTTGAACGCGGCGTCGATGTGCTCGGCGTCGGCATTCGGAGGCAGCGTGAAGACTCCGCTCGGGCGGTTCTCCACCTTCTCGTGCTTCTCACTCATGGGGGCACCTCTCGGCTCAGCGACCGCGAGGGCCTCGCGGCCGCACGTTGTACGCATCTCGAGAGCAAACGGCGTGCCAGCCGAGAGCTTCGCAGGCGCAAGTGCGCCTGCGTACCTGCGACTCGCGGTCACGGCCCTGCGGCGCTCTTGCACAGCGCGCCGCGATCACTGTGCCGGCATCCACCCGGCTTCGGGGATCAGCCGTCGAGGGGCAGCGGCCTCGACGATGCGAAGCGGACGGGCATCGCCTTCACGCCGTTCACGAAGTTCGAGCGCAGCCGCCGCACAGGACCGTCGAGCTCGATGTCGGGAAGTCGGGTGAGGACTTCTCGGAAGATCACCCGCAGCTCCATGCGCGCGAGGTGCGAGCCAAGGCAGAAGTGCTCGCCGACACCGAAGGCGAGGTGGTCGTTCGGGCTGCGCGCGACGTCGAAGCCGTCCGGGTCCGCGAAGACTTCCTCGTCGCGGTTTGCCGACGGGTACCACATCGTGATCTTGTCTCCCTCGTGGATGCGCTGACCACGCAGCTCGACGTCGCGGGTTGCCGTGCGGCGGAAGTAATGGACTGCGGGCTCGTACCGCAGGATCTCCTCCACCGCCGAGTCGAGGAGCGAGAGGTCTTGCTGGACGCGCCGCATCTGGTCGCGATGCCGGATCAGCGCGTGGATGCCGTGCGTGGTCACGGTCCGCGTCGTCTCGTTGCCCGCGACGCACAGCAGCATGAAGAAGGAGTTGAACTCGAGCTCCGAGAGTCGATTGCCGTCGATCTCGGCTTGCAGGAGCAGCGTGGTGAGATCGTCGCCGGGGCTCCGGCGTGCGCGCTCCGCCATCTTGGCCGCGTAGACGAACATCTCGATCGCCGCGAGCTTGCCGTCTTCCGGAGACGTCTGGAATTCGGGATCGTCGAATCCGATGAGGCGGTTCGTGAGGTCGTAGATCCCCTGCCGATCCTCGGGCGGCACTCCCATCATCTCGCAGATCACCGCCATCGGCAGATGCGAGGCGACGTCGTTCACGAAGTCGCAGGCACCTCGCTCGCAGACGCCGTTCACGATCTGCCGCGCCAGCCGCTGAACACGGGGAAGAAGTGAGCCCACCATGCGCGGAGTGAACGCCTTGTTGACGAGATTGCGAAAGCGCCGGTGCTCGGGCGGATCCATGTTCAGCATGAGCGCACGCACCTGCGCGAGCGATTCCGGGTCGAGATCGGGGAGGTTCGTACCGCCGCGCGCCGAGGAGAAGATCTCGGGGTTTCGCGAGGCCCACTTGACATCGGCGTGCTTCGCGAGCACCCAGAACCCGGGACCCGCTGGCTCGAGGTGGAACGACACCGGTGCCTCGTGCCGGAGCCGGCGGAAGAGCTCGTGCGGGGCTCCCTCGGCGAAGCTGTCGGGGTTCGAGAGGTCGACGTCGGGCCTTCTCATCGGGGACTCCTCCGCGTGCTGCCCCGGTGGGCCGGCCGCGGCGATGCGTCCGGCGCGCGAAGGCGCCGGGCGAGCTTCTTGAGGAAACGGATCTGACGGTCGAGCGCCGAAGGTGCGAGCGGATCGACGCCGAGAACCTCGGCGAGGAGCGGCGCCAGTGCGAACGGACCGAACACCAGGTTCATCCACGCAAGGATCATGAGCGGAACCTCGTCGTCCTCCCACCCCTGCGCCGTCTCGCGGCGTGCTGCGGCGACGCCTTCGGCGAGCAGCGGCCGGATCCAGCGCTGCACGAGCCGTGCGAGATGCGTCCCGCCGCTCACGGCCTCCTGCTGGATGAGGCGAGGGACGTTCGGAGTTCGCGCGAGGACCGCCATCACGTCGTCGATCATGCGGTCTGCGGGGAGCGGCCCCGGCTCACTCTGCGCGCTGCGTCGCAGGACGTCGATGAGCGGCGCGAGACCGCGGGCGAGTACGGCTTCGTAGAGCGCCTGCTTGCTGTCGAAGTGGTTGTAGAGGCTGGCCGGGTTGAGATCGCAGCGCGCAGCGATGTCGCGCACGGCGGTGCCCGCGAATCCGTGTTCGGCGAAGAGCGACTCGGCCGCGTCGAGGATGCGGGCGGCAGTCGATCCGGTGTCGGTGGCGGGCTGGGCGATCGCGATCATGAGTCTCCGTAGGCCCGGCAGCGCCGAGCAAGACGAACAAACGTTTGTTTACCTCGCGATTCGGGTGCCGGCAAGAAGTGCCGGCTCTTGCCCGGCGTTGCAGCGCCAGGCGCCGCCTGCCATCTTCCGCCCGTTGACTCGCGAATCAACTCCGGCGTCCCCACTTCCTCTGCAGCGCGAAGGAGCCCACGATGGCAGAGCAGGCAGCGGCCTCCGGGCCGCTCCCGATCGTCCCCTTCCTCAAGATCCCGAGCGAGGGCAGCCCGTATCTCGAAGGCCAGCGCTGCCGGGCCTGCGGCGCCGTCTTTCTCGGCGAACGCGCCACCTGCTCGAAGTGCGGTGGACGCGGCACGCTCGAGCCGGCGCCGCTCTCGGGGCGCGGAACCCTCTACGTCTACTCGATCGTCCACCGCTCGTTCCCGGGTGTCGAGGTGCCGTACGTCTCGTGCGTCGTCGACCTCGAGGGCGGCGGCACGGTGAAGGGCAACCTGATCGGGATCGACGCCGACCCGGCGAAGATCGCGATGGGCATGCCCGTCGAGACCGTCTTCAAGGTCGCGCCGCGCAAGGATGCGGAAGGCAACGAATACCTCACCTATTACTTTCAGCCCCGCTCGTAAGACGGGAGGAGTACAGAGCGATGAGCGACGTCTACATCCTCGGCGTAGAGATGATCAAGTTCGGCCGGTTTCCGGAGAAGACCGTCCCGCAGCTCGGCGCGCAGGCCGCGCTGATGGCCCTCGATGACGCGGGCCTCACGATCGGTGACATGGAGGCTCTGTACTGCGGAAATCTCTATCAGGCGAGCGCGATGGTGGGGCAGCGCATCCTGCACGAGATCGGCCAGACGGGGATCCCGGTCGTGAACTGCGCCAATGCGTGCGCCACCGGCGCGACCGCGTTTCGTGAGGCGTGGATGGCCATCAAAGCGGGCGCGTACGATCTCACGCTCGCGGTGGGCGTCGAGCAGATGGGAAAGGGCCTGATCGGCGGCGGCGGTGCTCGCGGGAAGGGGATTCCCACCGAGGGTCTGCTCGGGTCGGGCACGATGCCGACGGTCTTCGCCGAGGCGGGCATGGAGCATGCGCGAAAGTACGGCACGACCTTCGAGCAGTTCGCGAAGGTGAGCGTCAAGAACCATCACCACTCGACGATGAACCCGAAGGCGATGTACCAGATCGAGACGCCACTCGAGATGGTGATGAATGCCGAGATGATCTCGTATCCCAACACCAAGCTGATGTGCTCGGTCAACGTCGACGGCTCGGCTGCGGCGGTGCTGTGCTCGGAGAAGAAGGCACGCGAGCTTGGCATGAAGCGCGCGGTTCGCGTGAAAGCGTCTGCACTGACGAGCGACCCGTTCACGGATCGCGATCTCGTGATGCCCGACGTCAACACGTGCACGCGACGCGCCGCCGCGAAGGCCTACGAGATGGCTGGGGTCTCGGCCAAGGACGTCGACCTCGTCGAGCTGCACGACTGCTTCGCGACGGCGGAGATCCTCCACTACGAGAATCTCGGCCTGTGCGGCGAAGGGGAGGCGGGGCGCGCGATCGACGAGGGCTGGACGGCGATCGGCGGGAAGATTCCGGTGAACGTATCCGGCGGCCTGCTCTCGAAGGGACACCCCCTCGGTGCGACCGGCATCGCGAACATCTACGAGGTGTCGACGCATCTGCGCGGAGAGGCCGGCAAGCGCCAGGTGCCGGGCGCACGCATCGGCCTAACGCACGTGATCGGCCTCGGCAGCGCCTGCGCGATCCACGTGCTCGAGAAGGTGGCGTAGCCGCTCTGCGCGAGCTGCGCATCGGCTGCCGTGTGCAGCTCGCGTGCGGGTGGGCGGCAGGCCGTCGTGAACGCATGCGCAGCGGCTAGGCGGGTCGCGCTCGGGGAAGCCCCTGAGACGAAAATCGTCGCTTCAGGCGCCATCGGGCAGGGCCGATGGCGGGCATGGCTCGCGACGGTCGTTCGCCCTGGCGAACGGCAGTCGGGTCACGACTCCACGGTCGGCCCCCTCCGATCTCGCTCCCGGCGTGCCGGGGGCCGCGGTGCGCTCCGGGGGCCAGACGGAGGACGCACCATGGCCGGATACGTGATCGACAGCGCCCACATCGTTCGCATCCTCGCGAAGGACGGGCACACCCACCGCTGCGCACGCTGCGACACCCGCATGCTCGTAAAGGGTGAGTCGAACCTCTGTGTTCACTGCTACAACGACCTGCGCACCAGCGAGTGCGGCGAGCGTGGGGACGAGGGCACGGGCGAGATCGAGCTCCCGGGCGGAGCCTGAATCGACCACCGACGCCCGGCGGGAGCGCGACGCGACCCGCGGACCCGGTGTCGCTGCAGATCCCGTCGCCAGGCGGCGCGAGCCGCTGGCCGTGCGCCAGCTCGCGGACGCTGCCAACCTAGGCGCCTGCTCGACAACCGCGGCGGATTCGAGCGAGAAGAGGGGAGCCATGCGCGAGAGTCCTCCCGCCAGCGCGCCTTTCGCACGGAGCGACTCGGGATGGGCCGCGTACGTCCTGCCGTACCTCGCCTTCCTCCTCATCACCGAGGTGCAGGCACGGCCGGTGGGGGAGGGATCACTCGTACTGTGGATCCTGCGGGTCGTCGTGCCAGCGGGGCTGCTGCTCCACTACTACCGGAAGGGCGGCTTTCCCGAGCTGCGTGGGTTCCGTCCGACGTTCTCTGGTGTCGCCTGCGACGTGG
>JADLGR010000289.1 GCA_020849175.1 Deltaproteobacteria bacterium | reverse complement strand
GCTCCCCTACACGTTCGAGAGCTTCGTCGTCGGGCCGTGCAACGCGCTCGCCCGCGAGGCATCCCTCGCGCTCGCCCGCGGCAGCCAGCCCGGCGTGTGCCCGCTGTACATCGCCGGGAGCCCCGGCCTCGGCAAGACGCACCTGGCGCGCGCCCTCGCCGACGAAGCACGGCGCTTCGGCCTCGAGCGTACGGTCTACACCTCGGCCGAGGCCTTCACGAGCGAGTTCCTGGGATCGATCCGGTCCCAGAAGATGCCGGGCTTCAAGCGCCGCTTCCGCGAGCAGTGTGATCTGCTCGTGATCGAGGACGTGCAGTTCCTCTCGGGCAAGAAGGCGACGCAGCTCGAGCTGTTCCACGTGGTCGCGCACCTGCTCGACGCCGGGAGCCGCGTGGCGCTGACCGCCGACCGCGAGCCGCGCGAGCTCGCCGACATCGACCCTCGCCTGCGCTCGCAGCTCACCGGCGGACTGGTCGCGGTGATCGAGCCGCCCGACTCCCGCGTGCGGCGCGAAATACTGCGCCAGAAGGCGGCCGCGGGTGGCATTCGGGTGCCGGAGGATTGCCTCGATCTGCTGGTCGAGAGCATCCGCGGCAGCGTTCGTGATCTCGAAGGCGTTCTCATCCAGCTCGTCGCAACGGCGTCGCTGCTCAAGCGCCCTGTGGACCTGCGCCTCACGCAGGCCGCGCTCCGCAAGATTGCCGACGCTCCGTCGCAGCGCATCACGCTCGAGATCTCGGATGTCGTCGGCGCCGTTGCCGCGTCGTTCAAGACCACGGCCTCGGCACTGGCCGCGCGCTCACGACGGCGCGACGTTCTCGTCCCGAGACAGATCGCGATGATGCTGTGCCGGCGCTACACGGACGCTCCACTCCAGAAGATCGGAGAGGCGCTCGGCCGCGATCATCCTGCCGTCAGCCACGCGCTCAAGCAGATCGAACGAGCGATGCTCGAACGTGCGCCCCTGCGCTACCAGGTCGAGTCGCTCGTCGAGCGACTCGACGCGCTGGCCGCCGCGCGAAGTCGGGCCTGAGATCGCGCTCGGGCGGCCTCGCGCACGGTCGGCGCCCTTCTCGAGCGCGAGGAGCGATCTACCGTGCTCCGAGCGCCGCCGTGGAGTGCGTGTGGCGTTCGACTCGCCAGCGCTCCGGGCCGCGCAGCTCGCGATCGCTTCCCGGCTCGAGCGACGGCGGGTCGAGCGCAGGATCGTCGAAGCGGCGCAGGATGTCGTAGCCGGTGTTGCGCTCGACCGGGATGCGACCCACCTCGCGGACGAGACGCCGGATCTGCTCGGCGGGGAGGTTCTCGCCGTGCTGCGAGCCCGATTCGCGCGAGATCGACTCCTCCATGAGCGTCCCGCCGAAATCGTTCGCTCCAGCGAGCAGCGCCATCTGCGCGAGCTTCGTCCCCATCTTCACCCACGAGACCTGCACGTTCGCGACGTGCGGACGAAGCACGAGCCGCGCAGTGGCGACCAGCCGCAGGTCCTCGGCCATCGACGATCCCGGGCGTGCGGCCATCTTCTGGTAGAGGCGGTTGAGCTCGTGGATGAAGCCGAGGGGGACGAACTCGGTGAATCCGCCCGTCTCCTTCTGGATCTCGCGGAGCAGCGCGAGATGCTCTGCCACGTGACGCACGTCCTCGATGTGGCCGTACATCAGGGTCGATGTCGTACGGAAGCCCACGCGGTGCGCCGTGGTGATGATCTCGACCCAACGATCCTTCCGGATCTTGTTGGGGGCGAGCACCCTGCGTACGTCGTCGTCGAGGATCTCGGCGGCGGTTCCGGGGATGGTCCCGAGGCCGGCCTCCTTGAGCCAGAGCAGGTAATCGGCCAGCGACATCCCGCTCTTGCGATGGCCCCAGTCGATCTCCTCGGGCGAGTACGCGTGGATGTGGAGACCGGGAAACTCGGCCTTGATCGCCTCGAGGATCTCGCGGTAGTGCGTGTGGTCCTTGCCGGGATGGATGCCACCCTGGATGCAGACCTCGGTCGCGCCGCGCGCGACGGCGTCGCGACACTTCTCGAGAATCTCCTCCATCGGGCGATCGTACGAGTCGGCATCCTCGCGGTGCCGGGCGAAGCCGCAGAACGAGCAGCCGACGTAGCAGATGTTGGTGAAGTTGATGTTGCGGTTGACGACGAAGGAGACGTCGGCGCCGCAGTCGCGCTCGCGCGCCCAGTCCGCGGTGCGCAGCAGCGCATGGAAGTCCGTGCCCTCGGCCGTGAGCAGCCGCGCAGCCTCTGCGGTGTGCAGCTCGCGCTCCTCGAGCGCACGGTCGAGGATCGCAGCCACGTCCGGACTCACGGTCGAGAGCAGGCGTGAGAGCATCATGCGGCCTCCTGGCGCGTGCCGTCCCTCGGACGGGCATGGCCGGATTCGTCCGCGAGCCGGTGGAGGGCGGTGCGGATCTGCGGATCGAAGAGCTCGGGGCGTCCTGCGACGTCGGCCGGGTAGGCGGGCAGGCGTTCGCGCAGCGTCGCGCCCGCCGCCTCGGTGCGCGTGCGCAGCTCGCGCAGCGCGGGCCACGGCGCCTCGGGGTTGATGAAGTCGATGGTGACCGGCGAGACACCGCCCCAGTCGCTCACACCGGCGCCGAGGAGGAGCTCGAGCGCATCGGGCGCGAGGTTGGGCGGCGCCTGCACGTTCGCGTGCGGCCCGAGGACGAGCCGGGCGAGCGCAACCCAGCCCGCCACTTCCTCGTTCGTGATCGCGCGGACGTCTTGCATCGGCGTAGCCGGCTTCGGATGGAAGGGCTGGACGATCGTCTCCTGGATGTGGCCCCAGCGATCAGCGAGATCACGGATCGCCAGCAGCGTATCGATGCGCTCGGCCGGCGTCTCGCCGATCCCGAGCAGCAGACCCGTCGTGAACGGGATTCGCAGCTCCCCTGCTTCCTCGTGCATCCGAAGGCGCCGGGCGGGCTCCTTGTCGGGCGCGTAGTAGTGCGCGCTGCCCCGACCGCGCAGCCGCTCGCTCGTCGTCTCGAGCATGAGCCCCATCGACGCGTTCCAGGGCCGGAGCGCAGCCATCTCCTCCTTCGAGAGAACGCCCGCGTTGGTGTGCGGCAGCATCCCGCCCTCTAGAGCGACGCGGCAAGCCTGCACGAGGTACTGCGCCGTCGACGTGAATCCACGCGCACGCAGCCAGTCGCGGTGCGTTCGGTACGCGACCTCCGGTTTGTCGCCCAGGCAGAAGAGCGCTTCGATGCAGCCCGCGCGCCTCGCACCACCGACCACCTCTGC
>JADLGR010000288.1 GCA_020849175.1 Deltaproteobacteria bacterium | reverse complement strand
CTCCTCTACCCTCAGGGATCGACGCGAGCGCCGAACATCCGTCGTTCGACTGGTCGAGTACGCGCCGCTTCCGCGTGTTCATGCGGACCACGTCGTCGCGATGGGCTTCACGCGTGACGTCTCGGAGAGCGGCATGTGCCTCTCGGTCCAGTGGCCCGCGGCGACCGGCTCGCTCCTTCGGGTCACGCTGCACGCGATCGATGGGCGCGCGGAGAGGATGGCGATTGCTCGCGTCTTGCGATGCGAGCGCGATGCGACCGGGCGCCACTGGCTCGGCCTCGATCTGCTCCGTGCCGATGCGGCACTCGAGCCGCTGCCCGCGAGGCCGCCGCTTCGGACCGCAGCCTCTCGCGGGTCTTCCGGTCGGATCGCCGTGGCGTAGCAGCGGGGGGGAGCCTGCTCTACCGTCCGAGCATCCCCCCGCCTCGCGCCGAGGTCCGCGTGTTCAACATCGGGATGCCCGAGCTGATCCTCATTCTCGTGGTGGCCCTCCTCATCTTCGGCCCCACGAAGCTCCCGGAGCTCGCTCGCTCGCTCGGTCGTGGTCTCGCGGAGTTCCGGCGCGCCTCGTCGGACCTGCGCTCGCAGCTCCTCGATCCTCCCGTCGAGCCGCCGCGGCAGCCGACACCGACTCCGGCGGCCGCCGTGGCGGCGCCGGCGACCTCCGCTGCCGCCGGAGAAGCGGCCCCGGAGAGCACGATTCCCGCCGGAGCCCCTGCCGAAGCCGGAGGGACCTCGGCGACTCCGGCAGCAGCCGGGGCCGAGAAGTCGGGTCAGCCCTCCGTTGGATGACACGCCGCTTCCGCTCACGGCGCATCTCGCCGAGCTGCGCACGCGAATCGTCCGGATCCTGATCGCGGTCGTCCTCGGCGCCGCGCTGTGCTGGACCTACCGCGAAGAGACCTTCGCGCTGCTGCTGCGGCCCGCACTCGCCGCACTCGCGCCGGACGGCGGCAAGCTCCAGGCGCTGGCTCCGGGTGAGATGTTCTTCACCTACATCAAGTGCGCACTCCTCGTGGGCTTCGTCGCGTCGCTGCCCGTCGTCTTCTGGCAGATCTGGGCCTTCGTGGCTCCAGGGCTCTATCCGCGCGAGAAGCGCCTCGCCCTGCCGTTCGTCATCGTCTCGACGGTGCTCTTCCTCGGGGGCGCCACGTTCGGCTACCTCGTCGTCTTCCCGATCATGTTCACGTTCTTCTCGTCGTTCCAGAACCAGTACGTCGAGGCCGCGTGGACGATGCGCGAGGTCTTCTCCTTCACCGTGCAGATGTTCCTCGCGTTCGGCACCGCGTTCGAGCTGCCGGTGCTGGTGTTCTTCCTCGCGATCGCCGGCATCGTCGAAGCACGCCAGCTCCTGCGAGGGTTCAAGTACGCCGTCCTCGGCGCGTTCGTGCTCTCTGCCGTCCTGACGCCGACGCCGGACATCGTGACGCAGACGCTTCTCGCGGGCCCTCTCATCGTGCTCTACCTGCTCGGTGTCGGCGCGGCGTGGCTCTTCGCACGAAAGCGCGTGCCGGCGGCCGAGCCGGAGTCGAGCCCCGCTACGACGGCGTAGCCGATCCGCTTCCGAGCAGTCGGCCCACGATGCTGCGCTCGGCGGCGTTCGCGTCGACCGAGGTCGCCACGCGCATCGAAGCACCGAGCCCGGTCGCCGCGCCGACCTCGATCGTCCGCAGCACCCCTCGCTCGATCGTGGTCACGATCCGCAGCTCCTCGAATGCGAGGGGCGCTGGATCGATGAGCGCGAGCGCTGCGAGCGGATCGTGCAGGAAGGCGACGTTGTCCGCAGGCATCTGCGCACCGAGACCGGTGAACAGGCGGCGTTGTACGGGCTCCCAGAGTCCAATCTGCGCTGCGAGCGCCGCACCGAGCGGGCCCGAGGCCGCGATCGCCGCGACGTCCGCGGGACGAAGCCACGTCTGGAGCGTCACGTCGGCCGTGACGAGCGTCGTTCGAAAGCCGGCGCCCAGCACGGCGACCGACGCCTCGGGATCAGAGCACAGGTTGTAGTCGATGCCGGGCTCGAAGACCCGGTCGCCGATCGCCGCGCGGCGAACGTGGCCACCCATGATCGTGAGGCGCGCGACCCGAGCAGGGAGCTCGGGATCGAGCACCAGCGCGCGGGCGAGGTTCGTCAGGGGGCCCACTGCGAGGATCTCGAGGTCCGGCACCTCGCGCGCCAGACGCACGATGCATGCGCTGGCGGGCTCTTCGCTGACGGGCGCCGACGGCCCCTCGCCGAGGCCCTTGCCCTCGTGGCCCCACGCCGGGAAGCGCCACCTTCGCAGCAGCGCCTCGCGCTCGCCGGCTGCGATCGCCACGTCGCGTCGCCCGGCGATCGCGAGCAGGCGAGCTGCGATGCGTGCGCGGCCTGCGGTATCCGCAGCGACCGTCGTCACGGCGCGCAGCGAGACCTCTCCGGGCGATGCGAGGAGCAGGGCGAGCGCGACGGCGTCGTCGACGTCGCTGCCGATGTCGGTATCGAAGAGAACGGGCCGCGGCACGACCGCGCGCCGCTCTCCTACGACTGCGCCAGCTCGCGGCTCGTCTGCTCGAGCCGCTTTCGGTACTCCGCGAGATCGATCGCAACGCGTGCGACGCCCGAGTCCATCGCCGCCTTCGCCACGGCCGGACTCACGTGGAGAAGCACACGCGGATCGAAAGGCTTGGGGATGATGTAGGTCGGCCCGAAATGGAAGCGCTCGCCGGGGTAGGCCTTCTTCACAGCGTCGGGGATGCCCTGCTCACCGAGCTTCGCCAGATCTGCGAGCGCGTGGACCGCGGCGAGCTTCATCGGCTCGTTGATCTTGCGCGCGCGCACGTCGAGCGCACCGCGGAACAGGAACGGGAAGCCGAGGCAGTTGTTCACCTGGTTGGCGTAGTCGGAGCGCCCCGTGGCCATGATCACGTCGCTGCGGACGCTCGCCACCTCCTTCGGGGTGATCTCCGGGTCCGGGTTCGCCATCGCGAAGATGATCGCGCTGGGCGCCATGGTCTTCACCATCTCGGGCGTCACGAGGCCGGCCTGCGAGACTCCGACGAAGGCATCCGCGCCCTTCAGCGCATCGGCGAGGCTGCGCGCCGCCGTCTTGCGAACGAACTGCGCCTTGTACTTGTTCATCCCGTCCGTCCGGCCGTCGTGGATCACGCCCTTCGAATCGACCAGGACCATGTTCTCGGGTCGGACGCCGAGATCGAGGTAGAGCTTCGCGCAGGCGATCCCCGCAGCGCCCGCCCCCGAGAAGACGACCTTCGCGTCGCTGATGTTCCGCTTCGTGATCTCGAGAGCGTTCAGGAACGCTGCGGCCGAGATGATGGCCGTCCCATGCTGGTCGTCGTGGAAGACCGGGATCTCCATCGTCTCGATCAGGCGCTCCTCGATCTCGAAGCACTCGGGGGCGCGGATGTCCTCGAGGTTGATCCCTCCGAAGGTCGGCTCCATGAGCTGGCACGTGCGGATCACCTCTTCGGGGTCTTCGGTCGCGAGCTCGATGTCGAAGACGTCGATGTCTGCGAAGCGCTTGAAGAGGACGCCCTTGCCCTCCATCACTGGCTTTCCGGCGAGCGCGCCGATGTTGCCGAGCCCGAGAACGGCCGTGCCATTGGTCACGACGGCCACGAGGTTGCCGCGGGCGGTGTACTTGTAGGCGTCGTCGGGGCGCGCCGCGATCTCGCGACAGGGCTCCGCCACCCCCGGGGTGTAGGCGAGCGCGAGGTCGACCTGCGTCGCCGTCGGCTTGGTGGAGACGACCTTGATCTTTCCCCGCCGTCCTTCCTCGTGATACTTGAGAGCCTGCTCCTTCGTGATCATTCGGGCTCTACGACCTCGGCCCCCGGGGCCGCAAGGCCCTCGGGCGGCGCTGGCGGCGCGCGCCGCCGACGTGGAATCAACCCTTCAGCAGCTCACGGGCGATCACCAGACGCTGGATCTGGTTCGTACCCTCGTAGATCTGCATGAGCTTCGCGTCGCGCATGAGCTTCTCGACCGGATACTCCTTCGTGTAGCCGTTGCCGCCGAAGATCTGGACGGCATCCGTCGTGATGCGCATCGCGGCATCGGTCGCAAAGCACTTGGCGAACGAGGAGTTCTTCGAGGCCCGCGCGCCGTGGTCGACGAGCCAGGCGCTCTGGAGCGTTAGAAGGCGCGCCGCCTCGATGTCCTTGGCCATGTCGGCGAGCATGAACTGCACGGCCTGGAACCCCGCAATCGGAAATCCGAAGGCCTTGCGCTCTCGCGCGTAGGCGAGGCTCTCGTCGAGCGCCCGGCGCGCAATCCCGGTGGCAAGAGCGCCGATCGGAGGCCGCGTCCGGTCGAGCGTTCGCATGGCGATCTTGAAGCCCTCTCCCTCCTGCCCGAGCCGCAGGGACGCCGGAACCCGTACGTTGTCGAAGTGGATCACGCGGGTGTCGCTCGCCCGCTGGCCCATCTTGTCTTCCTTCTTGCCCTTGGTGATCCCCGGTAGATCGCTCGGCACGACGAAGGCCGTGATGCCCTGGTGCCGCGACGTGCGATCCTGCGTCGTGAAGACCGTGTAGAGGTCGGCAACGCCGCCGTTGGTGATCCAGCACTTCGTGCCGTTGAGGACATAGTGATCCCCGCTCTTCTCGGCGAGAAGCTGCAGGCCCGCCACATCCGAGCCGGCATTGGGCTCCGACAGGCAGAACGCGATCATCCGGAAGCTCGCCGTCGCCCAGCCGAGCCACTCCTTCTTCTGCGCCTCGCTGCCGGCGATCACGATCGGCATGAGACCCAGATCGTTGGCCATGATCGACGTCGTGAAGCCCGAGCAGCCCCACGAGAGCTCCTCCGTGATCAGGCAGTTGTCGACGGACGAGAGGCCGACGCCGCCGTACTCGGGACCAATGCACGTGCTCGAGAGCCCGAGCTCCCACGCCCGCTGGATGATCTCGCGCGGGAACTCCCCGCTCTGGTCGTACTGCGCCGCAACCGGGGCAATCTCGCTCTGCGCGAAGCGACGCGCGGTTTCTTGCAGCGCCTTCTGGTCATCGGTGAGGGCGAAATCCATGCGCGACTCCGAGTCACTTTTGTTTGGAACGACGGAGACTTGGGATCGCGGAGGCTAGGAGACGACCCGCCGCCGGGCAAGGCGGCGGCGGCGCGGCCGCCGCGCG
>JADLGR010000287.1 GCA_020849175.1 Deltaproteobacteria bacterium | reverse complement strand
GTGACCGAGCGGGGCGTGCCGCGCTGGCGCATCGTCGCCATTGGCGCCGGGCGCGACCCGATCGAGCGGCTGCGCGCCGAAGGCCGCATCGTCCCGGCGTCGAAGAACGCCCCGCCGTGGCCGGAGCGCGACTACAGCGAGCGCTCGCCCGCTGACGTCGACCGGCTCTACGCGGAGCTGCGCGAAGACCGCTAGTGCGCTGGTACGTCGATGCGTCGATCGTCGTCCATGCCGTGCTTCCATGGGGTGACGAGCGCGCGCCGCAGTGGCTCGACTCGTTGACCGGGCGCGGTGACGCCGCTGTGTCGTCGACGCTGCTGCGGCTCGAAGTGACGCGCGCGCTCAGGCGGGAGCAGCTCGACGTCTCGCTCGTCAGGACCGCCGCCGCGATCGAGCTGGTCAGCATCGATGACGGCATCCTGCACGCCGCCGCCGCGATCGAGCCGCACGTCAGGTCGCTCGACGCGATCCATCTGGCGACCTGCCAGCTCCTGGGCGCGGACGTCGCCGTCGCGACGCACGACGCGGCGATGCGGCAGGTCGCGCAGCAGCTCGGGCTCGAGACCTTCGACCCTCTGGCCTGACGGCTTGCGATCCACCCGTTTTGTGTAAGACTGTGTGTAAGGAGGTACACATGGCGACGAATCTCGCGATCGACCCCGAGCTGCTCGACCGCGCGCTCGCAGTCAGCGGGGAGAAGACGAAGAAGGCGGCGGTGACGCGCGCGCTCGAGGAGTTCATCGCGCGGCGCGAGCAGGCACGGATCGTCGAACTGTTCGGCACGCTCGACTGGGATCCCACGTACGACTACAAGGAGTCGAGACGCGCCCGTGACCGCAAGCTCGGTCTCATCGACTGAGACCACCCTGGTCGACACGAGCGTGTGGTCGCTCGCGTACCGCCGTGATACTTCGCCTGACCACGCGGCCGTGTCCGCGCTGCGCGACCTGCTCGCTCGAGGCGCGGTCGTTACGACAGGGCTGGTCTATCTGGAGTTGCTGCGCGGGTTCACCGCGGTCGCGGCCCGCGCCACCGTGGAGGCCGACTTCGCCGCGCTACCGTTTCTCACACCTTCGCGTCGAGACTACGAGGAGGCGGCGGACCACAGCCTCACCTGCCGTCGGGCGGGAGTGCAGCTGTCGACCGTTGACGCGATGATCGCGGCGATCTGCATCTCGCGCGACGTGGCGCTGCTCACGACCGACCAGGACTTCGTGCACGCGGCTGCACACGTGCCGCTGCGGCTCTGGGCCGCGCCATGAGCGCCGAACCCCAGGCATCGCGGTACGAGCCGATCTCGGTCGGCAACGAGAGCACCGTCGTCGCCGAGTTCGTCTCCGACGGCGCCAGGGAGACGGCGTACCAGAGCGAGGCCGAGCTCGAGGCGGCGTTCGTCGAGCTGCTCGAGAGCCAGGCCTACGAGCACCTCCGGATCTCGAGCGAGCTCGAGCTGATCGCGAACCTGCGCGCGCAGCTCGAGGCGCTGAACGGGATCGCGTTCTCGGACGGCGAGTGGGAGCGGTTCTTCGCGGAGAGGATCGCCGGGGCGAATGAGGGAATCATGGAGAAGACGGCGCGGATCCAGGAGGACCACGTCCAGGTGCTCGCCCGCGACGACGGCAGCTTCAAGAACGTCCTGCTGCTCGACAAGCGCAACATCCACCGCAACCGGCTGCAGGTGATCAACCAGTACGAGGTCGACGCCGGCGAGGCCGCGCGCGCGAGCCGCTACGACGTCACGATCCTCGTCAACGGGCTGCCGCTCGTGCACGTCGAGCTGAAGCGGCGCGGCGTCGCGATCCGCGAGGCGTTCAACCAGATCAACCGCTACCAGCGCGACAGCTTCTGGGCGGGCTCGGGCCTGTTCGAGTACGTGCAGCTGTTCGTGATCTCGAACGGAACGCACACCAAGTACTACTCGAACACGACGCGCGACTCACACGTGGCGGAGCAGGTCGCGGGGCGCAGCCGGCGGAAGACGTCGAACACGTTCGAGTTCACGAGCTGGTGGGCCGACGCGAGCAACCGGACGATCGCCGACCTGACCGGGTTCACGAGGACGTTCTTCGCCAGGCACACGCTGCTCGCGATCCTCACCCGGTACTGCGTCTTCGACGCCGACCGCAAGCTCCTCGTCATGCGGCCCTACCAGATCGCCGCGACCGAGCGGATCCTGCAGCGAATCGCGACGTCCACCAACCACCGGCAGCTCGGCACTGTCGCGGCGGGCGGCTACGTCTGGCACACGACCGGTTCGGGGAAGACGCTGACGAGCTTCAAGGCTGCCCGGCTCGCGAGCCGCCTGGAAGACGTCGACAAGGTCGTCTTCGTCGTCGACCGCAAGGACCTCGACTACCAGACGATGCGCGAGTACGAGCGGTTCGAGAAGGGCGCCGCCAACTCGAACATCTCGACGAGCGTGCTCAAGCGGCAACTCGAAGACCCGGACGCGCGAATCATCATCACGACGATCCAAAAGCTCGCCCGGTTCGTCGACCGCAACAAGGGCCACTCGATCTACGACGGGCACGTGGTGCTGATCTTCGACGAGTGCCATCGCAGCCAGTTCGGCGACATGCACGTCGCGATCGAGAAGGCGTTCAAGCGCTATCACCTGTTCGGCTTCACCGGCACGCCGATCTTCGCGGCGAATGCCGGCAGCTCCGGCAGCCCCCGCCTGCGCACCACCGAGCAGGCCTTCGGCGACCGGCTGCACACCTACACGATCGTCGACGCGATCAACGACAGGAACGTGCTGCCGTTCCGGATCGACTACGTCAACACGATCACGGTGCCGGCCGAGGTCGCCGACAAGCAGGTCTCCGCGATCGACACCGAGCGGGCGCTCCTCGCACCCGCGCGGATCGGCCAGGTCGTCTCGTACATCCGCGAGCACTTCGATCAGAAGACGAAGCGCGGCTTCGCGTACACCCTGGAAGGCAAGCGGGTCGCGGGCTTCAACTCGCTGCTCGCGACCGCCTCGATCGACGCCGCGAAGCGCTACTACGCCGAGTTCGCCAGGCAGCAGGTCGCGTTGCCCGAGGCGCAGCGGCTCAAGCTCGGGCTCATCTACAGCTATTCCGCGAACGAGGACGATCCCGACTTCCTCGCCGAGGAGGAGTTCGAGACCGACGACCTCGACGCGAGCTCGCGCGACTTTCTCGAGGGCGCGATCGCCGACTACAACGCGCTGTTCGGAACGAGCTTCGACACCTCGTCCGAGCGCTTTCAGAACTACTACAAAGACCTCTCGTTGCGGCTGCGCAACCGCGAGCTCGACCTCGCGATCGTCGTCAACATGTTTCTCACCGGCTTCGACGCAACGACGCTCAACACCCTCTGGGTGGACAAGGGTCTCCGCGCGCACGGCCTGATCCAGGCGTACTCGCGCACGAACCGGATTCTCAACTCCGTCAAGACCTACGGGAACATCGTCACGTTCCGCGACCTGGAGGAGCAGACGAACGACGCACTCGCGCTCTTCGGCAACGAGGACGCCCGCGGCATCGTCCTGCTCAAGCCCTACGGCGAGTACTACGACGAGTACGCCGAGCGGGTCGCCGAGCTACAGGAGCTCTTCCCGCTCGATCAGCCCGTGCAGGGGGAGAGCGCGACCAGGATGTTCATCCGGCTGTTCGGGTCGATCCTGCGGCTCAGGAACATCCTGACCGCGTTCGACGAGTTCGCAGGGAACGAGATCCTGGGCGAGCGCGACTACCAGGACTACCAGTCGCTCTATCTCGACTACTACGCCGACCTGCGCCGCGCCAGCGACGCCGAGAAGGAATCGATCCTCGACGACATCGTCTTCGAGATCGAGCTCGTGAAGCAGGTCGAGGTCGACGTCGACTACATCCTGATGCTCGTCGAGCGGTATCGGGCGGAGCGCAGCGACGGCACCGACCGCGAGGTCGAGACCCTGGCGATGATCCGGCGGGCCATCGACTCGAGCATCTCCCTGCGCAACAAGCGCGACCTGATCCTGGCTTTCGTTGACAGGGTGTCCGTCGACTCGGACGTCAAGGAGGACTGGCGTCGATACGTCGAGGCCAGGCGCGACGAGGAGCTCGGTGACATCATCGCGGACGAAGGGCTCGACGCCGACGCGACGCGCGCGTTCGTCGAGCGGGCGTTTCGCGACGGCGCGATCCCGGTGACGGGCGCCGCGGTGACCGGGATCCTCCCGCCGACCTCGCGCTTCGCCGCGGACGGTACCTACGGAGTCAAGAAGCAGACCGTGCTCGACCGGCTCGCGGCGTTCCTCGACCGGTACTTCGCCCTGGGCTGAAGAACGTCGCATGGCAGTGCTCTGGATTCCGTGACGTCCTGAGACGGCAACGTTCGAACCCCATGCCCCACAGCCCCGTCGTCGGCATCCGTTAGGCTGGCCGGCCGTGGCGGACCAACCCGAGCGATTGCACCCCCTCGAGCGTAGAGAGCTCGGTCGTGCGCTGCGGGCCGAGGTTCCGCGTTCGGCGCACGGCGAGTGGAGCGCACCTCCGGGCCGCAGGGACCCGCTCGAGCTGCTCGAGGCACAGGCGGCTGCACGGCTCCCCGAGCTCGTGCCGATCCGGTATGCACGCATGGCCGAGTCGCCGTTTGCGTTCTTCCGCGGCGCCGCGGCGGTGATGGCCGCCGACCTCGCGTCTTCGCCGGCCACGGGCATCCACGTGCAGGCCTGCGGCGATGCGCACGTGACCAACTTCGGCTTCTTCGCCAGCCCCGAGCGAAACCTCGTGTTCGACATCAACGACTTCGACGAGACGCTGCCGGGCCCGTGGGAATGGGACGTCAAGCGCCTGTGTGCGAGCCTGCACGTGGTCGGGCGCCAGCGCGGCTGGTCCCGTGCCGACTGCGACACGCTCGTCCTCACCGCCGCGCGCAGCTACCGCGAGCGAATCGCCGACTACGCGACGTGGCACACGCTCGATCTCTTCTACGAGCGCACCGAGATCAGGCGCGTGATCGAGCATTTCCCGGTCCGGTACCGCTCCGTCGTTCGGAACGACGTCAAGCGCGCTCGCCGGAAGGACCACCTCCGCGCCGTCACCCGCTTCACCGAGCTCGTCGACGGCCGGCGGCGTTTCGTAGCCGATCCGCCGCTCACCGTGCGGCTCGAGCAGACCGAGCACGATCTCGGCGACGCGACGGCCCTGATCGAGAGCTACCGCGAAACGCTCCCGGAGGAGCGCCGACGCATGTTCGACCGGTTCCAGCTCGTGGACGTCGCACTTCGAGTCGTCGGGGTGGGGAGCGTCGGAACGCGCTGCTGGGTCGCCCTGTTCGCCGGCCCGGACGATCCGAACGCCGACTTCATCGTGCTCCAGGCCAAGGAGGCCCAGCGATCCGTGCTCGAGCCCTACGCCGGCCCCTCGCGACTCGGCCACC
>JADLGR010000286.1 GCA_020849175.1 Deltaproteobacteria bacterium | reverse complement strand
GTTGCTGCCGGGTCCTCCGAAGTACGGGAGGCCTCCCGTCACCGTGAATCCACGCGGGTCGGTCTCGTCGAGGCCCAGCACTTCACACGCCATCTCGACCGCCACGGGGAAGCAGCTGTAGAAGTCGAACGCAGCGATCTCGTCGAGGGCGGTTCCCGCCTGTGCGAGCGCGCGCAGCGTCGCGTCGCGTAGCGCGTCGCACGCAGCGAAGCTCGGCCGCTCGGACGGAAGCCACGCCTCTTCGATGGCTTCGCCGCCGCCCCACCAGTGCACCCGGCGCGGCGCCGCGATCCCGAGCGCGTTCGCGGTGCTCGCCGAGACCAGCAGCACAGCAGCGGCCTGATCGGTCTCGATCACCGCGTTCACGAACTTGGGATAAGGGAAGGCGACCATCCGGTTGTCCGGCCCCGGTGTCATGAGCTGCGCCGCGCTGCGCTCGACGGGAAACCACGCATACGGGTTCGCTGCCGCGACCTTCGTCATCCGATGCATGAGGGCGCCCATGCGGCTGCGGTGCGTCTCCAGATCGAGGCCCCGCTTCGCCCGCAGCGCGTTCTCGAACAGCGGATAGATCGTGACGGGCGCTGTGAGGCCGTAGCGCTGCTCCTCGGGCGAGCTGCCCGCTCGATCGACACCGAGACGAACGGGCTCGCCCGCTCCTCCCGCCGGCCACCCGATGGGCCGACCCGCGCGGTGAAGACGCTGAAAGCTGCGCAGGTTGTTCGTGCCCGCAACGAGTGCGGCGCGGATGCGGCCGGCTCGTATCTGTTCGGCGACGTGATTGACCGCGAGCAGCGCGCTCTCGCCGCCGAGAGCCGTCGTCAGCTCGGTGGACGGCTTCGCGCACAGGGCGTCGGCGAGGAGCCGTGGCGCGTTGCGAGGCCGCCAGCCGGCGACGTCGACGACGGCGACGGCATCGAGCGAGCCGAAGATCCGCGCACCCACTCCGGCCTGCTCGGCGGCCGCGCGAGCGGCAGCGGCCATCAGCTCGACGGGGTCGAGCGCCGCGTCCGGCGTGGCATCGCGCTGGACGGCCTGCCC
Source organism: Deltaproteobacteria bacterium (assembly GCA_020849175.1). Classification (GTDB taxonomy): domain Bacteria; phylum Myxococcota_A; class UBA9160; order UBA9160; family UBA9160; genus MYXO. Next base: position 3,841 of record JADLGR010000286.1, on the reverse strand, counting down.
ACCGCCTGCCAGCACCGGTGTCGTCTCGTCCGCGGTCATCGCTCCTCCGATGCCTTTGGCGCTTCCGTCAGCGCCGCCGCAGCCACAGCTCCGCGGCGACCGCGCGCTTTTCGAGCTGAGCGAGCGTAGCCTCGGTGACGCGCCGGATGCCCGCACGGCGATTGAGCTCCGCGTTCACATCGAGATGCGAGAGCCGCTTGCGATACACGAGCTCACGAACGAGGGCAGCGTTTCGCTCGCGAAGCTGCGCGCGGCGCTCGCGCGGCGAGAGCGCGGGATCCTCGGTGCGACCGGCGACGGGCGCGCCGTCTGGCGGTGGGGTCGTGTTCGGCCGCGACACGCCCGGATCGTCGGCCGCTCGCGTGACGAGTGCGCCGTCCTGGCCCGCCGCGGGCGCCACGCCCGCCGCGTACGCGAAGAGCGGCAGGGACGGGTCGAGGCGGCTTCCGTCCGCCGCCAGAGGAACCGCCGAGATCGGCGCGAACAGGCTCCGCTCCGGTTCCGTCTCGCCGAGCGGATCGACACGTTCATGCGTCACAACCGCAGTGTCTTCGTCTCGCCGTCGCAGGCAATGTCGTCGCTGCGCGTCGATCTCGGCGGCCGAGCGACGAAGTCGCGGATCATCGGGCAGGAAGCAGTACGCATCCTGATTCGCCATGCCGGGAACGAAGCGGACGAGCCGCCCAACGGCCTGGCGAAAGAAGAGATCCGTCGTCGTGCTCGTCGCGTAGACGCCGACGCGAAGCCGCGGGATGTCGACGCCCTCCGAGACCATGCGCACCGCGACGATCCACGGGGCCGTCCCGCGTGCGAAGCGAAGGATTCGCGCCGAGGCCGTCGGATCGTCCGAGAGCGCCACCGTCGGCGTCGTGCCCGCGCGTTCGCGGAGCAGCGCGGCGATTCCGCGCGCGTGCTCGCGGTCGATCGCGATCACCATTCCCGCGGCCGCCGGGTCGTCGCGACGGATCTGTGCGAGCTGCGCGCTGGCCTGTGCGAGCACGGCCGGCAGCCACTCGCCGCGAAGCGAGAGTGCGGTGCGAAGCCGCTGTCCCGCGAGCTCCGGTCCGAGTGCGTCGTCGAAGGTGGCGAAGACGTGGCTTCCATCGGGCGCCGTCCACTCCATCTCGCCAGCGATGCGCGGAAAGAGGACGGGCCGCACGACGCCGCCCTCGGTGAGCGCGTCCGCATAGCCGTACTCGTAGTCCGGGGCGGCCTCACCGGCGTCGTAGCGAACGAACGGAATCGGATTGTCGTCCGAGCGGAAAGGAGTTCCCGAGAGTGAGAGCCGACGCGGCGACGCATCGAATGCGACCCGGATGGCGTCTCCCCACGCGCGGCTCTCGGCGGCATGGTGCACCTCGTCGAGCACGACGAAGGCATGGCCTGCGAGACGCCGGAGCGAAGCCTTGCTCGACGCGACCTGCTGGTAGGTGACGACGATGCCGTGCAGGTCCGGGGGAAGCGCGCTGCGGCTCGTCCACTCGGACTCGAGCGCGAGGCCGAAGCCGTCGGCCGCACGCGCCCACTGGCGCTTGAGGTGCTGCGTCGGCGTCACGACGACGAGCCGGCGCGCGGCGCCCGCAGCGAGGGCGCGCCGTGCGGCCTCGAGCGCGAACGTCGTCTTCCCGGCGCCGGGCGTTGCGACCGCGAGGAAGTCGGGGTCCGTCGCGGCCTCGAAGCGATCGAGGGCGGCCTTCTGCCACGCGCGAAGCGGAGGGAGCGGAGCTGCTCCGGTCCGGCGTGCGGGTCCGTGTTCGGTGCGAGAATCGCGAGAGGTCACCCGGCGCGCCTTGCCGAGGTGCGTGGCGCGAGGCCCGCGCGCCGGCTCCGGGACCCCATTTCGCCAAGACCGAGTAAGACGACACGCGCAGGCACGGCGCGAGAGCTTATCGAGTCACGCTGCCGGCGTCGCCGGCCTCGACGGCACGCGAGGGTAGCGGCATCGTGCGGGCCGGAGGAGGCGCGTGAGCGACCAGCCGATCTGGACACCCACACCCGAGGCCATGGCCCGGGCGAACCTCACGCGCTTCATCGCCCTCGTCAACCAGCGTTTCGGTGCGAGCGCGGCCGACTACGAATCCCTCTGGCGCTGGTCGATCGAGCGCCCCGACGCCTTCTGGACCGCCGTCTGGGAGTTCTGCGAGGTCCGCGCGCAGACGCGAGGCGAGCGCGTGCTGGCCGACGGCGATCGCATGCCGGGCGCCCGATTCTTTCCCGACGCGCGCCTCAGCTTCTCCGAGAATCTTCTCTGGCAGCGAGGCTCCGCGCCAGCGCTCGTCTTCCGCGGCGAGGACGCGGCGGCGCGCACGCTGTCGTGGGAGGCTCTCCACGCGCTCGTCTCGCGACTACGCGCCGCGCTCGAGGAAGCCGGGGTGCGGCCCGGTGACCGAGTGGCCGGATTCGTTCCGAATCTTCCAGAGACCGTCGCGGCCATGCTCGCAGCGGCGAGTCTCGGCGCCGTCTGGTCGTCGTGCTCGCCCGACTTCGGGACCGCCGGCGTTCTCGACCGCTTCGGGCAGATCGAGCCCGTCGTTCTCTTCACAGCCGATCGCTACCGCTACGCCGGTCGCTGGCACGACTGTCTCGGCCGCGCGCGCGAGATCGCAACGGCGCTGCCCGGTCTCCGCAGCACCATCGTGTTGCCCTACGACGGAGAGACCGCCGAGACGGGCGGCATTCCCGGCGCACGCGTGCTCGAAGAGGCGATCGCTCGCTTCGCGGCGCAGGAGATCGTGCACGCCCAGCTTCCGTTCGGGCATCCGCTCTACGTGATGTACTCCTCGGGAACCACGGGAAAGCCCAAGTGCATCGTTCACTCGGCGGGCGGCACGCTGCTCCAGCAGAAGAAGGAGCACGTGCTCCACTGCGACCTGCGACCGGGGGACCGCGTCTTCTACTTCACCACCTGTGGCTGGATGATGTGGAACTGGCTGGTGGCGGCCCTCGGGTCGGGCGCGACCGTCCTGCTCTACGACGGATCGCCGTTCCATCCAGGTCCCGAGGTGCTGTTCGACTTCGCCGCCGCCGAGCGCATGACGCTCTTCGGCACCTCGGCGAAGTTCATCGATGCCTGCCGCAAGGCGGACCTCGCCCCACATCGCACACACGATCTCTCGTCGCTGCGCCTCGTCACGTCGACCGGCTCGCCGCTCTCGCCGGAAGGCTTCGACTGGGTGGCCGAGCGCATGGCGCCGGGCGTGCAGCTCGCGTCGATCTCCGGCGGAACCGACATCCTCTCGTGCTTCGTTCTCGGCAATCCGCTCGCGCCCGTCTTTCGTGGCGAGATCCAGTGCCGTGGGCTCGGCATGGCCGTCGATGCCTTCGATGACGCTGGCCGGCCCGTACGCGGAACGAACGGCGAGCTCGTCTGCACGCGGCCCTTCCCGTCGATGCCGATCGGCTTCTGGAACGATCCGGACGGCGAGCGCTACCGCAAGGCCTATTTCGCTCGCTTTCCCGGCGTGTGGTGTCACGGCGACTTCGTCGAGATCACGACGCGCGGCGGCATCGTCATCTCCGGCCGCTCGGACGCCGTGCTGAACCCCGGCGGCGTACGCATCGGCACGGCGGAGATCTACCGGCAGGTCGAGCAGATGGACGAGGTCGACGAGGCGATCGCCGTCGGACAAGACTGGGACGAAGACGTGCGGGTCGTTCTCTTCGTGCGGCTCCGTCCCGGTCTCGTCCTCGACGACGCGCTCGCACGGCGAATCCGCGCGCGCATCCGCAGTCAGTGCTCACCGCGCCACGTTCCCGCGAAGATCCTGCAGGTCGCCGACATCCCGCGCACGCGCTCGGGAAAGATCGTCGAGCTCGCCGTTCGCGACGTCGTCCACGGCCG
>JADLGR010000285.1 GCA_020849175.1 Deltaproteobacteria bacterium | reverse complement strand
GGTCGCGATGATCGGCTTGAACACCTGGGCGAACGGCTCGCCGACGACGATCGCGAGCGTCTCGATCGACCCGCGGAGGAGCTGCTTCTGCCCGGCGAAGGTGTCGAGCATCTTGTCGCGGAAGCTCGCAGCCGTGCCGCCCGCGTCCTCGAACTGCTTCCGGAGGTAGGCGACGGCGTCGGCGCCCTTCACAGTGGCGCCGGTGCTCGTCTTGATGCCGTTGGTGACCTGCGTGAGGATCGCCTGCACGCTGCCGAGTGCGTGGGCACCGAACGTGTCGATCAGGAACGCCGAGCGCTTCGCGTCGGTCATCTTGTCGAGGGCCGGCGCCATCTCGCCCAGCACGTCGAGGAAGCTCCGGAAGTGGCCGCCGCTGTCGGTGACGGACACGCCGATCCCCTTCAGCGCCGTCTGCGTCTTCGGGTCTGCCATGCGCTCCATCGCGACGGCGACGCCGGTGGAGGCGCGCTCGACGCCGGGGATGATGTTCTTCACGAGGCCGAGCGCGATCAGTGTCTCCGACATCGACTGGTGCAGCGCCTGCGCGCCCCGCGAGGCGATGCCGAGCGCCATCGGCAGCTCGGAGGCGTTCAGCGCGAACACGTTCACGGCCTGGAGCATCCGGTCGACGGCGAGGCCCGCCTCGTCCGCCGAGATGCCGAAGGCCTTCAGCGCCTGCGACGCGAGCCCGGCCGCCTGCGCCGGCGACAGCTCGCCGAGCGAGCCGCCCGCGAGGTCGAGGACGGGGATGAGGAGCTTGATCGAGTCCTGGGCGTTGAAGCCTGCCTGCGCCAGCTCCTTCAGCCCCACGGTCGCCTCGGTGGGCGAGAACTGGGTCGCGATGCCGGCGTCGATGGCCGCCTCGTGCAGCTGCCAGAGCTCGTCCTTCGTCGCGCCCGAGACGGCGCCGACCGCGGCGATCGCCTGCTCGAACTGCGCGGCCTTGTCCGCGAGCGCGAACGCGCCGCCGACCATCGCGGCGCCCACGGTCATGATCGAGAGGCCGATGCCCAACTCGCGGAACGCGCTGCCGATCTTCTCGGAGCCGATACCGACGCGCCGGTCGAGGCTCATGAAGCTCCGCTCAAGGCTCTGGATCTTTGCCGATGCCAGGTCCTGCGCCGTAAACACGAACCCGAGGCCCATGTTGTTCAGCACGGCGTCACCGCTTCCGGTTCGCGCGCTCGAGCTCCCGCGCCTCGCGCGAACGCTGCCCGCCGATGCGCTCGACGAGCCAGTCCCGGTCGCCCACCGGCAGCTCGAGCGCGTCCCCGAGCGTCACGCCGAGGCCCGAGCCCCCATGCTGGCGCCAGCAGAGCGCGAACAGGCCCTCCCGCCAGGAGTCGAGGTCTATCCCGGGGAGGAGCCACTGCGGTCCCGCCTCCGCGCCGTCCGGCCCTTCCCCGGCATGAAGAACGTCTGATCGAAAGGGAGCTGCACCTCCTGACGGGCGAAGCACTCCTGGCACTCGATCTCGATCGTCGTGTCGACGCCGCAGTCGACGCGATCGAACTCGTCGACGAGGAAGTCGGCGTCGCGCATCGTCACGTCCTCGAGGAAGCGGCGGCGCTCGCGCTCGTCGACGCCCTCGACCTCCACGACGCGGAACGCGAGCATCGCTGACAGCATCCGGTCCGCGGCGTTCTTGCGGATCGCCGGGAGCTTGCGCTCGTCCGCGCCGGTCAGGAGCCGGAACCACACGCGCTTGCCGGCGTCGGGGAGGCGCGTCTCGAAGCGGTTCCCGGAGAGGAACGCGGCGCGGCTCTCGTCCGAGAGGCCGCGCGTGGGGAGCTGCCGGAGGTCCAGCTCCCACTCGATCCGCGCGCGGCACGCATCCTCCCGGCAGGTGACGGCGAACGCGTACTCCGGGCCGTACGTCAGCGCCCGGATCTCGAGCAGCGAGTGGAAGCGGTCGCCCTGCAGCACCAGGTCCCAGTCGACCTTGCAGTCGGGGAACACGTACGGCCCCGCGTCGGTCGTCTCCTCCCAGCACGCGCGGAGCAGCTCGTCGACGATCGAGTTCGACTTCGCGAGCTTCCGGTCGGCGAGGATGCGCTCCTCGCGGACCTTCAGACCGCGGATGGTGCCGGCGAGGCCGGAGGGGCAGCGGACGGGGTGGGGCACGGCGTCTCCTCGGAGCCGCGGCGGGGCTCCGGGAGGGCAAAGCAACGTGCCAGGCTAGGGGACGATGGCTGGTGCGGCTTCTGCCGCGAGGGCATCAGCGAGCGCCCCGCGATCGAAGTCCGCCGTCGGCGCCAGCGCCACCTCGCTGACGACGGACCGTCCGTCAGCCATGAGGAGCGCAAGCTCCCCGCCGGAGCACAGAGCTTCAACGAACGCCATCGTCGCCTCGACGCTTCAACCCACGGCGTCGTGCGGGAGTCCGTACTCGGCATGGAAGGCGCCACCGACGATCGCGCCCGTCTCCGTCAGTCGCAGCGGATCGCCGGACAGACCTATCTCGCCACGGAGCTGACCACCGCGAAGCGTGTAGGCGACTTGCTCCGGCCGAGCGGGTGCCGCGAGCTCGAGGTCCACCTCGATAGACACCTCGTCCTGAGCCCGCCGCATAACCGCCTTGACTCGCAGCGCGTCGGCGGTCTGCAGCAGGTAGCGCGAGAGGTAGCGCATCTGGTACGAGAAGCGGGGCGCCGTGGGCCGGTCCTCCGTCGCGGTCATCATGCGGAGTTGTGGCGGTCCATAGGGGGAGTACGGAAGAGGCACGAGCGGGATCCGCGATGTAGGACTCTCCTGCGAGGGTACGACGAGAACAAGGCCGCCGAGCGCCAGCACGAAGACGAGAGCAGGGCCGATCGCATTGTCGTTACCAACGCGCCGCCAGACTGCGAAGGTCGTGTGCCGCAGACCGGGCCCCGGAATGAACGCCTCGACGTAGCGTGCAGGTCCTGCGACGTTGCCGCGAACCCATTCCAGGAATCCGCCGTGCAGTACCTTCGCGTCATCGGGGAGGAGATGCCACGCCGCGCGACCAAGGGATCGAAGCGCAGAAATCGGCCGGTACGGCGCACCCTGCCCCGACACTTCGAGAAGATTGTCTCCGAGGTCGCGTACTTCAACCGTCGTGTCCCCTTCCACGACAGCAAGGCGGAGCGGCTCGTCGCGATCCTGCCCCCCGATCGCTCCCGTGCGCTCACCGAGGCGTAGCGTGGCCGATGACCTGTTCCTGGTCTGGATCCGGGCGACCGCGCGGTGCGGCCCGAGCATCTTCCCCAGGTCGTCCTCGGTCTGCTGACCGGCGTCGAGGTTGCAATCGTCGCACTCCTCTCGCGTGAAGAGGAACCTGTTGCCAGTGCACGCAGGCAGCAGGTGCGGCGCGGTCCTGAACGAAGCGTCGGGTGCGGTCCGGTCGCATACGGCACATCGCTTGCGGTCTCGGTTCCCGCGGTACTCCTTCTGCCGCGGCTCGTTGGTAACGAATCGGAGGTGATCTACGAGCGCGTACTCCAACAGAAATGTCCGCTCCCCCTTCGGAAAGACCAGCGCCTCTTCTGCCTGCAGCACTGTCTCGGTACGTTCTGCATCGAGCCAGTTGTTCAGCGGGCGCGGATCTTGTTCGCCCAGGTAGAACGCGCGATGCTCGACGCGCCGGCGATCGAAGTCGTACAGCGGGTAGGCTCGGAGGGCGGCAAGGATGCGCTCTTCCTCGGTCGGCACGCGCGAGAGCCTACGCCTCGACGAGCCGCCTCGCTACTGCACCAGCTCGAAGAAGTCGTACGCCAGCGTGACCTGCTCGATCACGTTCTCGTCGCTCTCGTTGTCCCACTCGCCGGCGACGAACTTCGTCGGCCAGGCGCGCGAGAGCGACCAGCGGCGCAGCGTCGTGCCGTCCCGGTCCTGTTGCACGATGTCGAGGTTCCGCTTGTAGTACGGGTCGATGAGGCCGAGGCCGCTCGACGTCACCGCCACGTCCTGCAGCCAGTCGAACAGGTCGCGGTCCTGCGTCGCGCCGCGCTCGAGCGTGACGTCGGCGAACGTGAGCCGGCCGGGGCTCTTGTTCGGGATGAGCGCGCCGCCCTCGAAGTACTCGACCTTCGCGACCTCGACCGAGAGCTCGCTGCACTTCTGGAAGCCGGCGTGCGCGATGTCGTCGATCTCGACGATGAACTTGAACTTCTTGTGGAAGCTACGCGGGTTGCCGATGACGGGCATGGCGTCCTCCGATCAGCCGCCCGCGGCGGCAAGCTCGGCCTCGAGGGCCCGGGTGTCCTGGGAGATGCGGAGGACGACGAACTCCGCGGGCTTGTTGGTGGCGAGGCCGACCCGGGCGAGCAATTTGCCGGCGAAGATCACCGTCGGGGTGTTCAGCTGGTCGGAGACGTCGACGAAGAACGCCTTCGCCGGCTCGCGCGAGCGGAAGGCGCCGTTGTTCATCTGCGCGAGCAGGAACGACGTGATGGTGCGGCGAACGGTGGCGCGCAGGCCCTCGGTGTTGTTCTTGTGCCGGGCGAACTGCAGGCCCTGCTTCAGCGAGCGCTCGATGAAGATGACGCCGCGTCGCTCGGCGACGTACGGGAAGTTCCCGTCGCCCTTCAGCGTCCGCGAGCCGTCGATGAAGCGCGGGAGCCCCGGTCCGGTCGTGAGAGGGTTGATCCGCTTCGGGTAGACGAGGTCGCGTTTGCGCTCCTCGAGCACCTCGTCTGTCTCGAAGCCGAGCACGCCGAACATGCGCCCCGCGTCGATGCCGGCGGGCGGATCGTAGACGCCGCCAGGGCGCGCCGCATCGGTGCGCGCGCAGACCCCGGCGACGATGCCGGAGGGCGGGACGACGACGGTGTCCTGCGGGCCGAAGACGGCGCGGTCGGGGTTCAGGACCTTGACCCGCGGCCAGTAGATCGCGCCGAACTCGGTGAGGCCGAGAAGCGCGGCCGTCGTCTCGACGTAGCCGACGATGTCCGTCGCGCTCGCGCCCGCCGGCGGATCGAGGACGGCGAACATCGTCCCCTCGCGGTCGACCTCGCAGTACCGGAGCATCGCGTTCTGAACCGCCGGCGTCGCGCGGCCGGGCACGAGCAGGACCGAGATCTCCTGAATGCGATCCAGCGCGTGCAGCCCCGTCCGGCCGATCGCAGAGCCCACGAAGTCGTTGTCGGTGAGCCCGACGAGCCCATCGTTGCCACCTGCGAGCGTGACGGTCTGCACGGCGAGTGACGGGCTCCCAGCGAGGAGCTGGTCGGTCACACGGACGAGGGCGGAGCCTCCGCGCGGGTCGTTCAGGACACGCTCGACGTACCGCTCGGCGGTTGGCGTCATGCGGAGGTTCGGGAACACCTCGCGGTACGCGCCGTCCTCGATCACGGCCAGGTCGAACGCGCCGACCTCGCCGGAGCTCGGCGCTCGCACCTCGAGCTCGAGGTGGTTGCCGTAGGCGCCCGGGTCCTTGCCCTCCGCGCGGAGCGCGTTCGCCGCGCCGGAGGCCGAGCCGTTGTGAGCCGCGGTGTCGAGCCCGAACCCCGCGGCGGTCGCGGCGCGCACCTGGAGCTGGGCGGCGGCGCCGGTGGCGAGCGTCCGGAGGTCGAGGAAACCGCCGGGCGCGGCGCCGACGAGCATCCCCGCGATGGCGGGCTCCGCGATGGCCTGCACCTCGAGCGCGGTCACCGCGCGGACGTTGCCGACGTTGCCGATGCCGCTCGCAGGAGTGTTCGGGAAGCCGAGCACCGCGTTCGCGGTGCCGCCGGTGATCTCCACACGGCTATTCAGGCCCCCGGTGTCGCTCACGATCCGGGGCACGCCCGCGACGAGCACCGCCTTCGCGCCGGCGAGCTTGGCGTTCAGTGCGGCCGCGACCTCCGCGGGCGTCGCGGTGGCGATCGCCGCGAACTCGGCCGCCGCGAAGGCGAGCTGCTGCGCTGCCGCGCCGTCGATCTTCACGCCCAGCGTCTGCCCGTCGGCGAGCGCGTACGGCCCGACGCTGCCGGCGTCGACGAACGCGGCCTTGGCCGTGAACACCGCCTCTTTGTCCGCGCCGCCGCCGACGGCGACCACGAGCTTCGCGCGGTCATCGAGCACGAACGGCCCGGGCGTCGTCCCCGTCACGCGCGCTGGCGTGGGTGCGCCCGGAGACGTCAGGTAGCCCGACGCTCGCACGGCGGTCGCCGTCGCGGGGTCGTCGATGCTGGTGTGGTGCGCGGTGCGGACGCACCAGAGCTGCGATCCGCCGTTCTCGAAGAATCCCATCGCGGCGAGCGCGAGGTCGGCGTTCGTGGTGAAGCCGCCGAAGCGGCTCTGGTACTCCTCGAAGCTCGTGCACAACACGGCGACATCGAGCGGCCCGCGCTCCGCGACGCCGACCGCAGCGGCGACCGACGTGGGTGCCGCGGGGATCCCGCGGACGCGGGGCTCCTCCTCGACGACGACGACCTTGGACGACAGCAGCTCT
>JADLGR010000284.1 GCA_020849175.1 Deltaproteobacteria bacterium | reverse complement strand
CCGACTTCCCGGTCCGCTTCGCCGGCGCCGTGAGCGACCCGGTCGACACGGGTGATCTCTCTGCGAAGGAGATTCGACGTCTCGACCGCTTCTTGCTCTTCGCGCTGGCGGCAGCGCGCGAAGCCCTCGCCGACGCAGGTCTCGATCCGCTGCCCGCGAGCGTGCCGTCCGAGCGTGTGGGCGTCGCGATCGGCTCGGGAATCGGTGGCCTCGCGACGCTCACCGAGAACCACGCGAGCTACCTCGCCGGCGGTCCGCGTCGCGTGTCCCCGTTTCTCGTTCCGATGGCGATCTCGAACATGGCCAGCGGGTACGTCTCGATCCGTCACGGGCTGCGTGGCCCGAACCTGTGCCACGTGAGCGCGTGCGCGAGCGGTGCCCATGCGATCGGGGAATCGCTGCACGTGATCGAACGTGGTGACGCCGACGTCGTGCTGGCCGGCGGAAGCGAGGCCCCGCTGCTGCCGCTGGCCGTCGCCGGGTTTGCCGCGATGCGCGCGCTGTCGGTTCGCAACGACGAGCCCGCTCGCGCGAGCCGGCCCTTCGACGCCGACCGCGACGGGTTCGTGATGGCCGAGGGAGCCGGCGTGGTCGTACTCGAAGCCCTCGACCGCGCTCTCGCGCGCGGCGCACGGATCCGTGCCGAGATCCGCGGCTATGCGGCGACGGCCGATGCCGCGCATCTCGCACTCCCACTCGAGGACGGCGCGGGCGCGCGCCGCTGCATGGAGCTCGCGCTGCGTAGTGCTGGCGTACACCCGGCCGAGGTGGGCTACGTGAACGCACACGCCACCAGCACGCCCGCGGGCGACGCGATCGAGTCCCGGGCGATCCGCGCCGTGTTCGCGGCGCACACCGACCGGCTGCCGGTCTCCAGCACCAAGTCCTCCACCGGTCATCTTCTGGGTGCGGCTGGGGCGGTCGAGGCGATCTTCTCGGTCCGCGCGCTCGAGACGGGCTGGCTGCCTCCGACGATCAACCTCGATCGGCCCGATCCCGCGTGTGCGCTCGATCACGTGGCGCACAAGCCGCGGCAGGCGTCGCCGCGGATCGCGCTCTCCAACTCCTTCGGATTCGGCGGTACCAATGCTTCGCTCGTTCTCGAGCGCTGGGAGGGTTGATGTCGGACCAGGCAGCAGCGGGGGTGCGCGGCGTGACGCCGGCACTCGACCGGACGGACCCCGCGATCGCGGGACTCGTGCGACGCGAGGCGCGGCGGCAGGCGCTCGGCCTCGAGCTGATCGCGAGCGAGAACTTCGTCTCCGAAGCGATTCTCGAGGCCGTGGGTTCGGTGCTCACGAACAAGTACGCCGAAGGCTATCCGGGTCGCCGCTACTACGGCGGCTGCGAGGTCGTCGACGAGGTCGAGACCCTCGCGATCGAACGAGCGAAGGCGCTGTTCGGCGCGGACCACGCCAACGTCCAGCCGCACTCGGGATCGCAGGCCAACGAGGCGGTCTACCGTGCGCTGCTCGACGTCGGCGACACCATCGTCGCGATGAACCTCGATCACGGCGGACACCTCACGCACGGCAGCCCGGTCAACTTCTCGGGCAAGCTGTATCGAATCGTTCCGTACGGTGTACGGCAGGACACCGAGCAGATCGACTACGACGCGCTGCGAGCGCTGGCGAAGGAGCATCGCCCGAAGCTGATCCAGTGCGGGACCACGGCCTATTCGCGTGTTCTCGACTTCGACGCCTTTCGCGCGATCGCCGACGAGGTCGGCGCGCTGCTGTTCGCGGACATCGCGCACATCGCGGGACTCGTGGCCGCCGGCCTCCACCCGAGTCCGGTCGGCAAGGCCCACGTCGTGACGACGACGACGCACAAGACGCTGCGCGGACCGCGCGGCGGGCTCATCTTGTGCGGCGCCGACCATGCAAAGGCGATCGATTCCTCGGTCTTCCCGGGCGGACAGGGTGGGCCGCTGATGCACGTCATCGCCGGCAAGGCCGTCGCGTTCGAGGAGGCTCGATCGCCCGCGTTCAAGAGCTACTGCGTGCAGATCGTCGCGAACGCACGGCGGCTCGCTGCGGCGCTCGGAGAACGCGGCTTTCGGATCGTCGCCGGCGGCACCGACGTCCACCTGTTCCTGCTCTCGCTGGTCGATCGCGATACGACGGGAAAGGCCGCGCAGATTGCTCTCGATCGGGCGGGAATCACGGCGAACAAGAACATGGTGCCGTTCGATCCGCGAAAGCCCGCCGTCACGTCGGGTGTGCGGATCGGAACGCCGGCGGTCACGACACGCGGCATGCGCGAGCCCGAGATGGACACCATCGCCAGCCTGATCGCGCGCGTGCTCGCGCATCCGGGAGACGTCGACGAGCTCGATCGGGTTCGCGTCGAGGTGGAGGCGTTGTGCCGGCGTTTCCCCCTCTATGCCACGCGGTGGAGCGACGGGAGCTGAAGGCGTGCGCTGTCCGTACTGCGCCGACGAGGCCAACCGCGTCATCGATTCGCGGCTCGGCAAGGATGGGCTCGAGATCCGGCGCCGGCGAGAGTGCCTCGAGTGCGGCCGGCGCTTCACGACGCGTGAGCGGGTCGAAGAAGTCCTGCCGAAGGTCGTGAAGCGCGACGAGCGTCGCGAAGACTACGATCGCACGAAGCTGCACACGGGCATCCAGCGCGCATGTGAGAAGCGCCCGATCAGCGTGCTCGCGATCGAGCGACTGCTCGACCGGATCGAGAAACGGCTGCAAGAGTCGGGAGAACGCGAGGTCTCGAGCCGTTATCTCGGCCAGCACGTGATGGAGGAGCTGATCCGCCTCGACGCGATGGCGGCTGCGCGCTTCGCATCCGTGTTCGACGGTTTCGAGAAGGCGGAAGACTACGCCCGCTTCTTCGCCGCGATCGGCGAACGTGCGGCCGGCGAGATCGACGAGAGCTAGCCCTGGAGGCCGAGGCGGTCATGCGACTCGCGCTCCGGGCGGCGCGGCGCGCGTCGGGGCGGGCCTTCCCGAATCCTCCGGTTGGCGCCGTCGTCTTTCGCGGGGAGCGCATCCTCGCGCAGGGATGGACGCGGCCGGCCGGCGGCCCCCACGCCGAGATCGTCGCGCTGCGAGCGGCCGAGCGCCGCCACGGGACGCGCGCGGTACGCGGTGCGAGCCTCGCTGTGACGCTCGAGCCCTGCGCGCACGTGGGCCGGACAGGACCGTGCTGCGACGCAGTCGTCACGGCGGGGATCCGCAGCGTCCTGATCGGCCACGCCGACCCGAACCCGCAGGTCGCGGGCGGGGGTGCGCGCAGGCTGCGGGCCGCGGGCCTCTCGGTCCAAACGGGCGTGCTCGAGGCCGAGTGTCGTGCGCAGCATCGAGGCTTTCTCTCGGTGCTCGCCCGCGGACGCCCCTTCGTCGCGCTCAAGCTGGCGGCGACGCTCGACGGCCGAATCGCGACGGCCGGGGGGGAGTCGCGCTGGATCACCGGCTCCGGCGCGCGAGCACTCGTCCACCGGCTTCGTGCGCGTGCGGATGCGGTCGTGATCGGATCGGGTACGGCGCTCGCCGACGACCCCGCACTCACGGCGCGGGCGGGCCGCCGCGTCTTGCACCGGCCCGTTCGCGTCGTCGTCGATTCGCGACTTCGGCTGCCGCAGATCGCCCGCTGCGTGACCTCGGGTCCACCCGGGACGGCGTGGGTGGTCGGCGCCCGCGGGGCTCCCGAGGCGCGTCGCCGCGCCCTCGAGGCGGCCGGCGTGCGGGTTCTCCTGGCGCCGGCCCGTGACGGCCACGCGGACCCGCGCGCTACCGCACGGCTGCTCGCTCGCGCCGGGCTCACCGACGTGCTCCTCGAAGGGGGAGGCGAGCTGGCCGCCGCATGGCTGCGTGCCGGGATCGTCGACGAGCTACACTGGTTCGTGTCGGCTAAGCTCCTCGGTGG
>JADLGR010000283.1 GCA_020849175.1 Deltaproteobacteria bacterium | reverse complement strand
GTGGCGCCTGCCCCTTCGGATACTGTGTCCAGCTCTTGCTGAACGTCTGCGAGCCGAGGGGGATCACCTTCTCCGCGCGGGCGAGGAGCGCGTTCGAACGGGCGTAGCGATCACGCTCGGAAGACTGACTCATCGGCTGCCCGGATCCTCGCCCCCGGCGGGGCCGTTTCGGGATGTCCCAAGGCTACCCGACCTGCGTCCCATCCGGCCGCGGGGTGTCAGGAGGAGGGGGCGCGAAGAGGGCCCGCACACTCCGGCCGAGGCGTCGCCGCTGGCGCCAGGGGCTCGGGCATCGCAGCGGCGTGCGTCGCGGCGGCATGCCGGGCCGCGAGCGCCACGGCGAGGTCTGCGGCTGCGCCTCGCAGATCCAGCAGGTCCTCGCTCTCGCCGACGAGAAAGCGCTGCATCAGCTCCGCGTACGGAGCGCGCGCGTCGACCGCGACGTCCTCGACGAGGGTTTCCCACGGCCCATTCCCCGGCGGTCGGAATCGCACGGAGCAGTGCTCGGGGTCGCGGCCCTCGCTGGCCCAGACGAGCGTTCCCTCGGTGCCGACGATCTCGCAGCCCCGGCGCTTCGAGCGCTGCAGGTAGTCGAGATGGATTTCGCAGCGCACTCCTGCGCGGTGCGTGAGGACGAGGGCGGCGTAGTCTTCGACGTCGATCTCCAGCGTTCCGAGGCGCGCGGCCTCGGCCAGCACGGAGTCGACGGGGCCGAAGAGCCAGCACAGGTAGTCGATCTCGTGGATCGCATCGAGGATCACGCCACCGCCGGTCTCCGCGCGCGCACAGTAGAGCGTTCGGTAGTCCATCCCCGGGCGCATGTCGGGCAGGTAGTTGCCGTACTGCGCGCGTGCGAACAGCGGGCGGCCGACGCGGGGCAGAGCGCGACGCAGAGCGGACAGCGCCGGATGGAATCGCATGTTGCACACCACGTGGGCGCGCCGCCGCTCGCGTTCCACCCGCGCGACGAGATCTCCGACGCCGTCGAGGCTCGCGGCGAGTGGCTTCTCGATGAGGACGTCGGCGCCCGCATCGAGGGCGGCGCTCGCCAGCGCGAGATGCGTCGTGTGCGGCGTCGCAATCACGACGGCGTCGGGCCCGGTGGCGAGACCCTCCGCGACCGACCGGTGGAACGCTACGCCGAGCGATCGCGCCGCTGCGGCAGCTCGCTCGGGGATCGCGTCCACGACACTGACGGAGGCGAGCCGAGAGGCGTTCGCGGCGTGTCGGACGCCGATGGAGCCGCAGCCGATCACCAGAACGCTCCTCGCGAGGTCCGCGCGGGCCGCAGGAGAGGCGTGGCTCTCACGGGGAGGCATCGCGGGTCAGGATCGCGCCCGACGATCCGCGCGCAAGCCCCGGGACGAGACGCTGCCCGACGTCCGGTGCAGCGGCTGCCGAGCGCGTCTGGTCGCCACTGCGCGATGGCACGGCACGGGGGCGGCATGCTAGAAGTTGGCGTCCGAAGCGTCTCTGGCTGCGAACGGCTCCTGGCGAGACGCTGCGCGTTCCCTGGCCCGACGCTCGCGCGTGTGCGCCGTGAACCCTGAGGCGAAGCCCGTGTCCCGGACCCCCGTCGAGATCGGCGATCACCTCGTTGGCGACGGACATCCGTGCTTCATCACGTTCGAGGCCGGCCCGACGCACTCCGGCATCGATTCCGCGAAGGAGCTGGCCCGTCATGCGGCGCAGGCCGGGGCCAGTGCGGTGAAATTCCAGATCGTCGATCCGGACCGCCTCGTGGCCGACCGGAAGCTGCCGTTCAGCTACGACGTGCTGGTCGACCGCGAGACCGGCCGGACCGAGACCGTCACCGAGCCGCTCTACGACATCCTGTGCCGCCGGACGCTGAGCGAGCGCGAGTGGCGCGATCTGAAGGCGTACTGCGACGGTCTCGGTCTCGCCTTCTTCTGCACCATCGTCTTCGAAGAAGAGATCGACCTGGTGGTCGCGATGGGCTGCCATTCGATCAAGATCGCCTCCGCCGACCTCAACCACACGCCGCTGCTTCGCAGAGCGGCGCGCACGGGCCTCAACATCCAGCTCGATACGGGAAACGGCACGATCGGCGAGGTCGAGACCGCCATCGACGTCGTGCGCCGGGAAGGCAACGAGAACATCGTCATCCATCACTGCCCGTCGGGATATCCGGCCCGTCTCGAGAGCATCAACCTCCGCGTGATCACGTCGCTGCGGCAGATGTTCTCCTACCCGATCGCGTACTCCGACCACACACCCGGCTGGGACATGGACATCGCTGCGGTCGCCCTCGGCGCCTCGGTCGTCGAGAAGACGATCACGCTCGATCGAACGACACGCGCCGTCGAGCACATCATGTCCCTCGAGCCCGCGGACATGTCGCGGTTCGTGCGGGCGATTCGCGACCTCGAGACGGCCCTCGGCAGCCCGCGTCGCATCCTGCACCCGCAGGAGATCGAGAAGCGTCGCGGGATGCGCAGGTCGATGTACTTGCGGGAGGCCGTGCGTGCCGGGACGAAGCTGTCGGAGGCCGTCATCGACTTCCGCCGCCCGGGGTTCGGCATCGGCCCGGACCTGTACGACACGCTCTCGTCGCTCGCGTTCAAGGTCGATCTGCCCGCAGGCCACCGCGTGGCCGTCACGGATCTGGGCTGAGCACGCGGCACGTGCCCAATGCCCTGTTCCGCTGTGACGGTGGCGCGCGTATCGGGATCGGCCACGTGACGCGCTGCGGTGCGCTGGCGGCGGCGCTCGAGGAGCGAGGCTGGCGCTGCTGGTTCGCGACCACTCGTGAGACCGCGCCGCTGCTCTCGGCGCGCCGGGCGATCATCGTGCCGGCCGGGAGTCGGGGAGCGAAGGCCGTCGCGCGGGTCGTCTCCGCGAAGCAGATCGACTGCCTCGTCGTCGATCATTACGGGCTCGACGCGGCGTTCGAGCGAGCGGCACGCGCAACGGCACGCATGGTGGTGGTGATCGACGATCTCGGAGACCGGCCGCACGACTGCGACGTGATCGTCGATCCGGGCCCCCTGCGACGTGTCGGCCACCGCGCCGGCCGAAGTGCCGGCGGAGCGCGTCTGCTGTCCGGGCTACGCCATGCGCTGCTGCGGCAGGAGATCGCCGACCTGCGGCGCGGTCACGGCCGGCGCCGCGCGGAGAGCCGCGGGCACCTGCTCGTGACGATGGGAGGGGCCGATCCGGCAGGGCTCTCCGGCAGCATTCTCGCGGCCCTGCCCGCCGACTCCGAGACGGGGCTGCGCACGGTCCTCGTGGTAGGCCCTGCGAATCGGCAGCGCGGGAAGCTCGTCGGGGCGGCTGCGGCGCGCGGGCTCGAAGTCGTCGTCGATCCTCCGGATCTGCCGCGACGCATGGCCGCGGCGAGTCTGGTGATCACGGCGGGCGGAACGACCTGCTGGGAGCTGGCCTGCCTCGGCGTGCCCGCGATCGTGGCCGTGGCGGCGGAAAATCAGCGCCGCGGTGCGCGCGCCATGCGGCGGGCAGGCGCGGGCATCGTCTTCGAAGACACGAGCGAGCGTGCCGTACGCGGGATCGCCGCGGCCGTGCGCCGCCTCGCGAGAGACCATCCACGACGGCGCCGGATGGCGTCGGCGGGCCGCCGGCTGGTCGACGGTCGCGGAGCGGCCCGCGTCGCACAGGCCGTGACGCGTATGCTCACGGCCCGACGAGAGGGAGAACGATCGTGACGTCCCGCTTCCTGCCTCGCCTCGCCCCCGACCTCGACGTTCTCCAGCGCCTCGACGGCGCGCAGATCCTCGTGACCGGCGGAACGGGCTCGTTCGGCCAGGCGTTCATCCGCCGTATCCACGAGATCGCGAAGCCTGCGCGCACGGTGATCTACTCGCGCGACGAGCTGAAGCAGTACGAGATGGAGCAGAGCTTTCCGCGCGAGACGGTGGGCCGCCTGCGCTTCTTCATCGGCGACGTTCGCGATCTGCCGCGCCTCGAGATGGCGATGCGCGACATCGACTACGTGATCCACACCGCCGCGCTCAAGCAGGTGCCGGCGGCCGAGTACAACCCCTTCGAGTGCGTCCACACGAACGTCCTCGGAGCCGAGAACGTGGTGCAGGCGGCCATCCGAAATCGCGTCAAGCGCGTCATCGCCCTGTCGACGGACAAGGCCTCGAACCCGATCAACCTGTACGGTGCGAGCAAGCTCGCCTCCGACAAGATCTTCACGGCGGCGAACCACCTGAGCGGCTCGACCAAGGTGCGCTTCTCGGTGGTTCGCTACGGCAACGTCATTGGCTCCCGCGGCTCGGTGGTGCCGCTGTTCCGGCGCCTGATCGCGGCCGGGGCCGACAGCCTGCCGATCACGGACCCGCGGATGACGCGCTTCTGGATCACGCTCCGTGAAGGAGTGGACTTCGTGCTCTCGTGTCTTCCGATGATGCGCGGCGGCGAGATCTTCGTGCCGAAGATCCCCAGCATGCGGATCACCGATCTCGCGACCACGATGGCGCCGGGACTCGGACACCGCGTCGTCGGTATTCGGCCCGGCGAGAAGCTGCACGAGACCATGGTGACCGAGGGCGACGCGCGGCACACCGTCGAGATGGAAGATCGCTACGTGATCGAGCCGTCGTTCGCCTGGTGGGATCGGGCAGCGTTCGAGGGTTCGCTCGGGACGCGAGTGCCCGAGGACTTCCGCTATGCGAGCGACGACAACCCCGACTGGCTGACACCCGACCGACTGAAGGATCTGCTCGCCGAAGGGGTGTGAGGTCATGCCGAGCGACCGAGTACTGCCCTACGGGCGCCAGACGATCGAGGACGACGACGTCGCCGCGGTGGCGGACGCGCTGCGCGCCGAATACCTGACCACGGGTCCGGCGGTCGATGCGTTCGAGAAGGCGTTCGCAGAGCGCGTGGGCGCGTCGCATGCGGTGGCATGCAGCAGCGGCACGGCGGCGCTCCACCTCGCGGTGCTGGCGCTGGGGATCGGGCCCGGCGACTGGGTGGTCGTTCCCTCGATGACGTTCCTCGCCTCGGCGAACGTCGCGCGCCTGGCCGGCGCAGAGGTGCAGTTCTCGGACGTCGATCCGGATCGGGGCCTCGTGACGGAGGATTCGCTCCGGGAGGCGCTCGTCGCAGCGGAGCGCGCCGGCCGCAGCGTGGCGGCCGTGATGCCCGTACACCTCTCGGGCCGCACGGCCCCGCTGGCTGCGCTCTCCGCGATTTGCGAGCCCCGTGGAGTCCCGATCCTCGAGGACGCCTGCCATGCGCTCGGCACGACGCACGACGGCGTACGCGGTCCGGCGGCGCAAGTCGGAGACGGCCGCTACGGCCGGCTGGCGGCCTTCTCCTTCCATCCGGTGAAGACCATCGCGGTAGGAGAGGGAGGAATGGTGACGACCAACGACGGCGAGCTGGCCTGCCGAATGCGGCGGCTCCGCAGCCACGGAATGGTCCGGCACCCCGCGCCGCTGCAAGACCGCGCGCTCGGTTTGGACGCCGATGGCACCGCC
Organism: Deltaproteobacteria bacterium; assembly: GCA_020849175.1. Lineage (GTDB taxonomy): Bacteria > Myxococcota_A > UBA9160 > UBA9160 > UBA9160 > MYXO. The sequence continues at coordinate 3,928 of JADLGR010000283.1, read as the reverse complement.
AATCCGTGGTACTACGAGATGGACGAGCTGGGTCTCAACTACCGTCTTCCAGACGTTCTGTGTGCCCTCGGACTCAGTCAGCTCGCGAAGCTCGACCGCTTCGTCGCGCGGCGCAGAGCCCTGGCGGCGCTCTACGATCGCGCGCTCGCGCCGCTCGCGCCGCTGGTACGGCCGGTGCCCCCGGTGGCCGACTGCGACCCCGCGCTCCACCTCTACGCCGTGCTGATCGACTTCGAGACCGCGGGGCGTAGCCGCCGCCGGGTGATGGAGGGCCTGCGCGCGCGCGGCATCGGTACGCAGGTCCACTACATCCCGGTACACCACCAACCCTACTACCGTGCGCGCTACGGCCAGCTCCAGCTCCCGGGAGCGGACGCCTACTACGCGCGGGAACTCTCGCTGCCGCTGTTTCCCGGCATGTGCGACGACGACGTCCATCGCGTCGTGACGGGTCTCGAAGCGGTGCTCGCCGGACGATGAGCGGCCGGCTCGCGATCATTCCCGCACGGGGCGGATCGAAGCGGCTGCCGCGGAAGAACGTCCTGCCGTTTCTGGGCCGGCCCATGATCGTGCACACCATCGAGCAGGCGCGCGAGAGCGGCTGCTTCGAGCGGGTCGTGGTCTCGACCGAGGACGAGGAGATCGGCGCGATCGCCCGACAGGCCGGCGCGGAGCTCCACGCGCGGCCCGAACGCCTCGCCGGCGACACGGCCACGGTCGTCGAGGTGTGCCTCGAGGTCCTGCGGTGCGAGGAAGAGCGGGGACGCTCGTACGAGGTATTCGCCTGCCTGTATGCCACCGCGCCCCTGCGGAGCGCCGGAGACATCGCGGCCGTCGTGGCGCTCGTCGACGACACCCATCCCTTCGCGCTTGCAGCAACGACGTACGCGCTCGCACCGCACCAGGCGCTGCGCGTCACCACAGACGGCACGCTCCTCCCCATGTGGACGGATCTCGTGAACCTGCGTGCGAGCGAGCTCGGTCCCCTGGTCGTCGACAACGGAAGCACCTACGCGGCACGCGTCGGCGAGTTCCGGACGGCGCGATCGTTCTACGGTCCGGGGCTGCGCGGGCACGTCATGCCCCGCCAGCGATCCGTCGACATCGACGAGCCGGCCGACTACGAGCTGGCGTGCTGGTACGCGAGTCGGGCAGGACGCGAGCCGTGATGCGTGAGCGTGGGCCAACGCGACACGTTCGGCGACGAAGCCGGGCCGCAGCCCGTAGAGAACCCTCGGGCCGGGGCCAGCGCGCAATGGCTCTCGCTTCGTCTTCTTGCTATTGCTAACCGGCCGACGCGAAAGCGCCAATCCCCGGCCGCGAACTCACGGACACGACCATGGCCGACGCGACGACACCGAGCGCCTTTACCCGCAGCCGCCGCCACCGACAGGATCGGATCTCGAGATACGAGGACCCGAACGAGATCATCGCGCGGGTGAAGGGCGAGCGCTTTCGCGAATACCGGCGGCTCTTCGAGGCGTCGGGGCGGGGCGAGATCGACCTCGACTATCCGGTCGATCTCTCGATCGAGACGATCGACTACTGTAACTACGCGTGCCCCTACTGCCCGCGGGTGCTCGACCGCGGGGACGGCACGCGAATGGACGACGCCACCTTCCGGCGCATCGTCGACGAATTCGCAGAAGGAACCGGGGGCCTCGGCGCCATCGGCTTCGATTCCGGCGAGCCTCTGCTCGACAAGACGCTCGAGAGCAAGATCGCCTACATCGACGCCAAAGGCATCTGCGACATCATCGTCACGACCAACGCCGTGTATCTGACTCCGGATCGCGCGCGCCGACTGATCGAAGCCGGCGTCACGAAGCTGCACATCTCGCTCGATGCCGCCACGCAGGAGACCTACACGAAGACGCGCGGAGGATCGCTCGAGAACGTGGAGCGCAACGTGCGCAGCTTCATGCAAATCCGCGAAGAGATGGGCTCGCTACTTCCGATCGTGCGCTGCAGCTTCGTCAAATCGGAGCTCAACGCGCACGAGATCGAGAGCTTCGCCGCGAGGTGGGCGCCGATCGTCGACTACGTCGAGTTCCAGGATTGCATCGATCACTCTCGCCTCGACACCCTGTACGACTACCCGGTCGAGCCGTTCTGGTGCCACTACCCGTTCCAGTCGGTGACGCTCAACGCGAAGGGCGACATCCGACCCTGCTGCTCCTTCTACAACAAGCACCTCGTCTTCGGCCGCGTCGCAGACGGCGACACCGTGGGCGGAGTGTTTGGCGGCGAACGGCAGAAGGAGCTGCGCCGGCAGTTCAAGGAAGGGCACGATTTCGACATCGTCTGCCGCAACTGTCGTGTCGCGCCACCCGCGTCGCTCGGCATCCGACCGCAGCCGCTGCTGCGTGAGGCAGCGCTTCCGCCGAGAGGGAAGTTCTGACGAGCGCTCCGCAGGTCGGGAGCGCAGCAGGGTGGCGGGCGGTGCCGGCCGAGCCGCTCCCGCTCCGCCCGCTGCCGCCGCGTCCTCGCGTTCTCGCGCTGGAATGGAACCTGCCGTTCCACGTCGATGTGGCGGTGCTCGTCGCCGAGCGTCACGGCTGGGATTTCGTCTACTGGGTCGGTGACGGGCCGGCCTTCGGTCGCCTGGTCGAAGCCCGGTTTCCGGGAATCGTCTTCCACGACACGGTCGATGCTCGGCTCGGGCGGCCCCCGGCCGTGCTCGCGGACCTGGTGCCACGCCCGTTCGACGAAGCGATGGCGGAGGCGCTCGCGTACGAGCAGACGCTGGCGCTCAAGATGATGGACCGGATCGAGCTCGAGGAGAGTTTCAGCTACCACGATCGCGTTCGCCTGTTCCATCGTTTGGCCGCATGGTGGTCGGCGCTCCTCGATCGGTTCGAGCCCGACGTCGCGATCTTTCCGACCGCGCCCCACGTGCACTACGACTACGTCGCGTACGCACTGTGCAGGCGCCGGGGCATCCGAACGGCGATGTTCGAGAACGGCAGCATCCCCGGCCTGCTGCTGTCGACGCCACGGTTCGAGGAGGGGTTCCCCGACCTCGTTGCGACGTACCGCGACTTGCTCGCGAGCGCGAGCGACGGCGACGCCGTGCTCTCGGAGCGGGTGCAGAAGTACCTCGATCGGACGCGCGGGGGATACGTCTTCCCTCGCGATGTCGGGCGGGTGAGCGAAGCCCCTCCGGCGCAAGAGACGACGACGGCGGCCCGGCGACCCCGATGGTCCGACCTGGTGAAGCTCGGGAGGCTGGATCGCTATCCGGAATACCTGCGGCGCGTCGTGCGACGGAGCGAGCCTCGCGATCCTGCGCCGAGGCCTACGGGCCGCCGGATCGCGGGCCATTACCACGGGCGGTTTCTCGTCGTCGGCGAGGCGAGCGACGAGGAAGAGGCGCGGCACGCCATCTGGGTCAGCCAACGACTCGCCGAGCTTCGAGCCGAGTACGAGGGACGGGTCACGCCAGCCGAGCTGTCGGCGCCGTACGTGTATCTGCCGCTCCACGTCCAGCCCGAGCGCTCTACGGCGCCGAACGGGGGGATCTACGACCACTGCGAGCTGATGATCGAAGCCGTCGCCCGCCTCGTGCCGTCCGACTGGCTCGTCCTCGTCAAGGAGCATCCTTCGCTGTTTCGCCCGTGGCAGGTCGGCGAGCGCGGGCGCCGGCTGTCCGATTACGCGAGGATGGCGGCCCTTTCGAACGTTCGGCTGATCCCGCTCGAGACCAACCCGTTCGCGCTCGTCGACGGAGCGCGGGCCGTGGCGACGGTGACGGTGACGACGGGCTGGGAAGCCATCGCGCGCGGCGTGCCGGTGCTGTGTTTCGGTACGGCCTGGTATCAGGGTTGCGACGGAGTGTTCGACGCCCGTCGGTTGGAGGGTCTCAGGGTGGGGATCGAGGCCATCGTCTCTGGAGCGCGGCCGGACGAGCGGAAGGTCCGGTGGTTCC
>JADLGR010000282.1 GCA_020849175.1 Deltaproteobacteria bacterium | reverse complement strand
GCTGGTTGGAGAGCCCCGCGACGTGAACGCGACCAAAGTTTCCGCGCCCGGCCACGCGTAGCCGGAAGGTCACGGGATCTCCCGCGGCGGCGTGCGTCGGGCTCGCCGTCCCATCGAAGTGAAACTCGCCCACCGCGCCGCCGAAGTCCGCCGGCCTTCCGGCCTCCGGCAGCGGCTCGGCGTCGAGGCGCAGCGGACGACTCGACAGATGCACCGGCTCCTGCCGAAGGCCTCCGAGGATCCGATCGACGAGGGAGCCGCGAAGAAAGTCGTCGTCGAAGAAGTCGTCACCGAGCAGGTCGTGTCGTGCGCGGGACCGTGCTGCAGGCCGACTCGCGGCGACGACGCCGTCGAGGCTCGCCGTCAGCGTCTGCGCACCGGGCTTCACCGCAGAGACGGCGACGGTCCACGTGAGAACCGTCGCCTCCGTGCCATCGATCTGCTCGCGTGACTCGTCCGGGTGCTCGTTGGCGAGTGGGCTGATCGTGAGCCCTTCTCCCGAGATCACCGGCGGCGCAACTTCGCGCAGATCCGCGCCGTCCGGCACGACGAGCCGGATCTCGACGGGCTCGAGCTGACCGACGAAGAGGCGCGCGTCGGGGCCAACGATCTCGAGCCGCAACGTGGCGTTCGCACGCTGCTCGGTGTCGCCTTCGTCAGGAGGTGGCGTTCGCGGCGACGCCGCCTGCGGCGCCGGGACCCCCGCACGATCGAACATCTCTTCGACGAGGCGCCGAACGTCGTCGATCGACCGCGGCGCGCCTCCCCGCGCCTGCGCGAGCGCCGGGGCCGGCGTCGCGCCCGCAATCACGACGAGCGCCGCAAGCCAAAGACCTCGCAGGTCACCAGTTCCGGATCGGCTCATCGTCGCTACTCCCCGCGTTGCCACGCTTCGACACCACACGCGGCGCCTGTCGCTCGTCTGCGCGCAGCGAATCGAGCAGCCGCTCGGCGTCTTCGGCGCTCATCTCACCGGGCTTCGCGTCGCGGTGGACGGCCTGCGGTGCATTGCCGTCCGGCTTTCCGTCTGCCCGCTCGAGCGCGCCTTCGCGCTTCGCTTCGCCCGCGTCCTCCGCATCGGCCTGCTCGCTGCGAGGACCGGACTCTGCGGCGGTCTCTCGCGCTTCGTCGCCAGTGCGCGCCTGCGCGCTCGTCTTCGGTGCGCCCGGGCTCTGCGTCTCACCGCCGGGCCTGGGCTGCTCGCCGTGCGGCTGACTCGACGCTTGCCGCGAATCGCTGGGGGCTGCCTGCGGCTGCGCTCCAGCGTGTTTCTGGGGCTGCGGCTGTTCACCGGACTGCTTCCCGGCATCGCCCTGTGGCTGGCTCTGTGACTGCCCCCCTCCCTCCGGCTCGCTCGGCTGCTGCGATCCGGCCTGTTGCTGGCTCTCCTGCTGCCCCTGCTGCCGCTGCGTCCGCTGCGCTTGCTCCTGGCGCTTCAGATCTTCGAGTCGGGCGCTCGCGACGTCACGGTTGAAACGCGCGTTCTCGTCCGTCGCGTCGAGCGCGATCGCACCGTCGTATGCCTTCACAGCCGACTCCAGCGCGACGCGCGCCTGCTCCGGGCTGTCCTTCGCTGCAGCCTCACCCGTACGAAAGCGTGCGTTGCCGAGGTCGTAGTACGCGCGCTGCTGCAGTGAGACGTCGCCCTCGTCGATCGCCTTCTCGAAGGCCTGCGCCGCCTCCTCGTGCCTTCCGGCACGGTAGGCGGCGACGCCCTCGTTGAAGCGAAGTCGCGCGTCGCCGGGCGCGGCCTCGGCAGCGCTGCGATAGCGCTGCGCGGCTTCATCGTACGCTCCGGACGCGTACGCCTTCTCGGCCTCGCGGGGCGACGCCAACGCGCCCGAAGCGATCACGAACGCCAGCAGCCCGGCGGTTCCGATCACCACCGAGCGCAGCACAGGATCTGCGACGTCGGCCCTCCGCGGCGCAGGAGTCGACGCGACTCCGACGCCGGTCGTTCGCGTGCGTGCTGGAACGACCCGGCGCCGTCGCTCGCCGAGAACCGCCTCGCCGGCGACCAGCGCGAGCGCGAGGGCGATCGGCCACTGAAAACGCTCGATCGGCGTCCGCAGACTTCGCGCTACGAGCTCCCGCCGCGGAGCGCCGGAGAGAGCGCGCGCGTAGAGCTCGTCGATGCCCTCACCGCGCGCGCCGAGTGCGACGTAGAAGCCGCCGGTCGCCTCGGCGACCGAACGCAGGCCCGCCTCGTCGAGCTTCGAGACGACCGGCTCTCCGCGCTCGTCACGAACCACACCGCGTCCTCCAGCGCGTGCGAGCGAGATGCGCGCGCCGGCTGGAGTTCCCACGCCCACCGTGAAGACCGTCATGCCTCGCTTCGCGGCCTCGTCGGCCGCCGCTTTCGCCCGGCCCTCGAGATCCTCGCCGTCGCTGAGCAGCACGACGAGCTTCGGATCGTTTCCTGCCGTGCGAAACGCCTCCTCGGCCTCGCGCAGCGCCGCGCCGACGTCGGTTCCACCGCGCGGGATCACGTCGGCGTCGAGTGCAGCGAGCGCCTCGCGAAACGCCGCGTGATCGATCGTGAGCGGCGACTGGAGGAACGCGCTTCCGGCAAAGGCGACGAGCCCCACCCGATCTCCGGGAAGCTTCTGCAGAAGGTCGATCACCGCGAGCTTCGCGCGCGTGAGCCGGTCGGGCTTCACGTCGTCCGCCAGCATGCTCCGCGAGACATCGACCGCGAAGAGCACGTTCGTTCCGCGCTGGTGCGTCTCCTGCCATGCCCAGCCGAGGGTCGGACGCGCGAGCGCCACGCAGCCGAGTGCGAGCGCGGCGACCACGAGGCCGGCCTTCACGAGACGCCGGCGCGGCGAGCTCGTCGCCGTGAGGGCTGCGCGCAGGGGTTCTGCGACGAACCGGTCGAGATCGCGACCGCGACGCGCTTCGGCTGCACGCACGCCCGCAATGCCGAACACGACGAGCGCCGCCGCGACGCCCAGCCAGATGGGGGCCGAGAACGTCACGGGAGTCTCCGCAGCCGCGTGCGAGTGAGAACGCCCTCGAGCAGCAGGCACGCGAGGCCCGGCGCGAGCGCAAACGCGAAGAGCTCCTCGGCCTTCTCGGTGTGCCTCGCCTTCGCCGGGCTCTTCTCGAGACGGTCGATCTCCTGATAGATCCGCGACAGCGAGTCGGTGTCGGTAGCCCTGAAGAACTTCCCGCCGGTCACCTCGGCGACGCGTGCGAGCGTCTTCTCGTCGACCTCGACCTTCGTCCGTACGATCTGTCGACGTCCGAACGCGTCCTTCACCGGCATGGGCGCCTCACCGTCGGTCCCCGCAGCGATCGTGTAGATGCGGACGCCGAGCGCACGCGCGGCCTCGGCCGCAGTCTCTGGCGAGATCCTGCCGGCGTTGTTCATGCCGTCGGTGAGCAGGACGACGATCTTCGACTTTGCATCGCTTCCGCGCAGGCGGCCAACGCTCGTCGCAATCGCCGTTCCGATCGCCGTTCCGTCCTCGACGAGGCCGATGCGGGTGCGATCGAGGTTCTCGCGCAGCCAGTCGTGATCCAGCGTCACCGGGCTCGCCAGGTACGGCCTGCCTGCGAAGGCCACGAGTCCGATGCGATCCCCTGGGCGCTCGTCGACGAAGCGCCCGATGACGCGCTTCGCCACCTCGAGCCGGTTCACGGGCTCGCCGCCGAGCGTGAAGTCGAGCGCCTCCATCGACCCCGAGACGTCGACCGCGAGCACGACGTCGATCCCGCTGGCCTCGACCTCCGCCGTCGCCTCGACGCGCTGCGGCCGTGCGATCGCGATCACGAGCAGCGCGATGCCCAGCAGCCGCAGCGATGCGAGCAGCGCGCCGGGGCGAGCGAGCCGCGGTCGCGACACGCTCCGCACACGTGCGGCGGCGGAATAGAGCACCGACGCGGCCTTCCCACTTCGGCCCTGTAGCAGCGCTACGGCCGGCACGAGAAGAAGAAGCGCGAGGAGAGCGGGGTCGGCGAATCGCATCATGATCTTCCGGCTTCCGGAATGGCCTCACCGGCCTCGCGGACGAAAGCGAGCGCGCTCGCGTGTAGCGCCTCCATCTCGTCGGCGGCAAGGGGCGCCCGCGCGAACTTCGCGAGGTCGCAGTGCTCGAGGAAGCGTGAGAGCAGCGGGCGCCTGTTCGCGAGCACCGGCGCGTCGGACTCGGCGAGGTCGCACAGAAACTCCTCGGTCGTTCGGTGCACAGCGCGGGCGGCGAAGCGCTCCTCGATGTAGACCCGAATCGCGTCCGAGACCGCGACGCCGTACTCGCGGGTGAGGCCCGGTGCGAGCAGACGGCGGGCGGCAGCAAGCCGCGCAAGCGCGCGGGCTTCGGGAGTGAGCGCGTGTCGCCGCTTCGCACGCCACGCACGCACTCCGAGCCAGAGCAGCGCGAGGACCACCAACCCACCGGCCACCGCGAGCGCTGCGAGCCACGGGTCGGCAATCGGCACCGGTCCCGTGATGTCGCGGATGTCGGCGGCGTTCATGGCTATGCGGCCCTCCGCAGGCGCCCACGAAAGAAGCGCTGCAGAGCCGGGAGGTACGGCGCATCGGGGGAGAGGTCGAGCAAGTCGATGCCGCAGCCGGCCAGCACCCGTCGCAGCGCCTCGGCGTGTTCCCGTGCAGCACTCGCGTAGCGACGACGCAGGGCGGCGT
>JADLGR010000281.1 GCA_020849175.1 Deltaproteobacteria bacterium | reverse complement strand
GTATCCGATCTCTCAGCCACGGCGCCGAGGACGGACCAGCGCAGCGCGCGGCGTGCACCGGGGGACGGCGGGGGCTCAGGCGGTGGGCCGCTTGCGGAGCGCGTCGACGCCGAGCGGCGGCGGGATCGTGAACCAGGCGATCTCGCGCTCGAGCTCCGCCTCGACAAGGCGCGCGCGGGTCCTGCGCCAGTACTTGGGAGCGAGCTCTAGGTAGCGGTCGCTCGGCCATTGCGGGAGCACGCAGAAGAGGTCGCGTAAGTACGCCTCGGGGTCGAGGCCGTGCAGCTTGCAGGAGGCGACGAGCGCCATGAGGTGGCCGGTGGGCTGACCGTGATCGTCGTCACCGATGAAGAGCCAGGCTTTCCTCCCGAGGACGAACAGTTTGATCTGTCTCTCGGTATGTGTGTTGTCGATCGAGATGCGGCCGTCGTCGAGGTAGCGCATCAGCGCTTGCTTGTGGCGGACGGAGTAGCCCAGCGCGCTCGTGAGTAGACCGCGCTGGTGCCTCATCTGCTCGTAGAGCGACTCGACCCACGCGAAGAACGCCTCGAGCTCGGGCTTGGCGAGGCGCTGCCGCATCTGCTTGCGCTGCGCAGGCGAGCCCGCGCGCCACTGCTCCTCGTATTCGTAGAGGCGATGGATGCGCAAGAGTGCCTCGCGCGCGGCGACGCTCTGGGTCGCGACGGCGCACTCGAAGAACTTGCGGCGGCAGTGCGTCATGCACCCGACCTCGTGACGCGTGGCCCCGTCGGGCGCGAGGTCCGGATCGTCAGGGGGCTTGGGGTCCGGCGCTCGGAACAGGATGTCGTAGACACTCTTGGCGTCGGCCTGCACGTAGCCGGAGTAGCCGCGGAAGATCCGCATCACGGCCTTGCTGTCCTCGCGTGGCGTGTACTCGAAGAAGACGTGATCGCGATCGGCGATCACGCAGAAGTAGTGACCGCGCTTGCACGCCTGGCGTTTCTTGTCCGCTCGCGGCTCGGGCTGCACGAGCACGCCGGTGGCGTCGGTGGACATGCAGAACGCATGAGCCTTGGCCTCGGCCCACATCGCCGCCAGAACCGTCTCACCGACCTTGGTGCCCAGCTCGAACATCCAGCGGCTCATCGTGCCGCGCCCGAGCGGGAAACCGTCGAGCGCCAGCTGGTCCTCCTGGCGGTAGAGCGGCATTCCGCGATTGAGCTTGAGCGCGATGATGCTTGCAAAGAGCGACGGCGCGCCGATCGAACGGCGCACGATGCTCGGTGGCATCGTCGCGGTCACCAGCGTCGTACCGTTGCGGCGGTCGATGCTTGCGCTGCGCGGCACGGCGGGGGTGGTAGCGTTGTTCGCTGCCTTCACGTCCGCCTCGCTCTGCGCAGTGCTCACATGCTCGACGCTCGGCTGCCCGGCGTTCTGCTCGGGCACGTCCGTCGCGCTCGTGGCCTGGCTCGGCGCAGTGTCTCCCCGCTCGGCGCTTGCAGCGCTCAGCGGCTGCGCTGCGTTCTGTGCGTCGTGCTCGCGCGCGTCCGTCGCACTGGGCGCAGCCGGCGGGGGCTCACTCACGCCGGGCTGCTCCGCGCTGTCCGCACTCAGCATCTCGCTCGGCACCCCTTCGAGCTTGCCGATGCGGTACTTCACCCGTGCGATCTTGAGCAGGACCTTGCTCGCGCGACGGTGCCGCACCTTCGAGCTCTCCTCGTCGAAGCCGAAGCGCTCGGCCTTGCCCTCCGCGACGAGCCGCTCCATCTCGGGATCGGGCACTTCGATTCGCTCGACCGGCAGCGTCGCCTCTTGGCTCAGGTTGCGGCGGCCTTTGGGCTTGCGCCGCGTGGCGCTCTTCGGTGGCGGAGGGGGCGGAGGCTCGTTCGCCTGTTCCGCCAGCTTGCCGGCGAGCTCGTCGAGCGCCTTGCACCGCGCTTCAAACTCGATCTCGAGCTGCGTGGTGTCGACGCGCTCCGCCTTGGCCGCCTCGATGCGCCGGCGCAGCAGCTCGAGCGCGATCAGCGCCTCCTGGTACGCGAGTCGGATGCGATCACGCTCGGCCTCGAGCGCCCGGGCGCGCTCGCGCTCTTGGAGCAGCGCATCTTCGAGCAGCTCGATCCTCGCGAGCGCCTCCTCGATCGTCGTCACGCTCGTCTGCGCCGCCACGACCGTGTGATACGCAATGACCCACGCAATGTCGATCGTGTGCTGTGTCCGTCCGCACGATCGTTCGTGATTCAGTGTCGCGTCGGCACCTCGATGTCGACGCCCGCGAGCAGGTCCTCGAGCACCCGCTCGTCGATCTCGACCGAGCGCGCATGCTCGTCGAACGATGTCGGGACCCGAAACGTGCCCTTGTCGAGCCGCTTGTACAGGATGCACAGCCCGGAGCCGTCGAAGTACACGATCTTGAGCGCGGTGCGACGCTTGCCAAAGAAGAGGTACAGTGCGCGATCGCGAACGCCGCGACCCAGCCGCTCCGAGACCACGCCGCTGAGCCGCTCGAAGCCCCAGCGCAGGTCGATCGGCTCCAGCCCGACGAAGATGTCGACGCCGTGCGGGATCACCTGCCGCGCTCCCGCTCGAGCGCACCCAACACATCGAGCACGTCGCGTAGCGCCACGCGATCGGCCCCCGCGCCCACCGACACGCGCGCGCCTCCGATCTCGATCTCGATCCCCGTGCCCCGCCTGGCGTGTGCCGCACTCGCCGACGCCTCAGCCGAGCGCACCACCCGCAGCATGGCGATCGGCTCCACCGCACGCGCCGCCGGCTTGCCGCCCAGTTTCCACGCCCACCAACGCAACGTCCCCTCCGCGAACCCCTTGCCCTCCGCGAACGCGCTGGCCGTCATCCCGCTCGCCCGCCACGCTCGCACACGCTGTCGCCAGACCGTCGCGCTCTTCATGCGCGAGACGATGGCGCGTTCCGATCAGCACGCCACGTCGTGACTGACGAATCGGATACG
>JADLGR010000280.1 GCA_020849175.1 Deltaproteobacteria bacterium | reverse complement strand
CGAGGCTCGCATTGAGGCCGGGCTCGGTCCGCACGAGTGCACGCGCACCGGCCTTGCGCGCGGCCTCCGCCACCCGCTCGTCCTCGGTCACGACCAGCACGGCGCCGAGCTCCGGTGCGGCGCACAGCGCCGAGACGACGTCGTCGAGCATCGCGAGCGTCAGCGCCGCGAGCGACTCGCGGCCGAGGCTCGGGCGAAGCCGGGACTTCGCCTCCTCGAGGCGCCGAACCGGTACGAGCGCGGCGATCATTCGAGCGAGGCGGCGAGGCCGAGGGCGGCTTCGGCGAGGCGGATCGACGTGGCGGTGTCACGCATCAAAGTGTCGAGGACCGCCGTTCGCACGCCGAGGGCTTCGATGTCGGGAGCCAGCGCAGCGTCGCGCTCGTCGAGCACGAAGCCGCGTGCGATGTCTCGGTAGAGCCCGGCGACGCCGCGCGCCGAGACCTCGACCCCGATGCCACGCAGCAGGCGATCGGCGGGCCCCTTGACCGGCGCGCCCGCGATGATCGGCGAGATGGCGACGACCGGCGCGCGCGCTGCCGCGAGCGCCTCGCGGATCCCCGGCACCGCGAGGATCGGCCCGATCGAGACGACGGGATTGCTGGGACATACGAGCAGTGCGCGCGCCTTCGCGATCGCTTCGAGAACGCCCGGAGCGGGACGCGCGGCGCGCGCCGCCGAGAGATCGACGCCGCGAACGTCGTCGGGTGCGCCGTCGCGCGCGAGGTACTCCTCGAAGTGGACGCGCCGGCCGCCGTCGAGCGTCACGAAGGTGGGGCAGGGGTCCTCCGACATTGGAAGAACGTGCGTCTCGACTCCGAACGCACGACGGATGCCGTCGGTGACGGCGGCGAGCCTCTCGCCGGCGCGAAGCCGCAGCGTTCGGTGCAGGCAGGTCGCGAAGTCGCGGTCGCCGAGGCGGAACCACGTCTCGTGACCGAGCGCGCCGAGCGCGTCGACGACGGCGAAGCTGTCGCCGGCGAGGCCGTAGCCGCGCTCGGGGTGGATCCGTCCCGCGAGCGTGTAGAGCACGATGTCGAGATCGGGCGAGACGTGGACGCCATAGAACGGGTGGTCATCGCCCGTGTTGACGATCGCGACGACCTCGCCGGGAGGGACGGCGGCGGCGACGCCGCGCAGGAAGCGCGCTGCCCCGACGCCGCCCGCCAGCGCGACGACCGGGCCGGGCACTAGAGTCCCTGGCGCGTGCGCTGCTGGCGCAGGGCCCCGAGCTCGGCCTGCAGCTTCGGAAGCCGCTGTGCGATCTCCCGGAAGTCGGTGCGATCCGCGAGTCGCGGTGCCCCGTCGACACGCGGCTGGCTGAGAAGATCCTGCAGCGCGGCCTCGTCACGACCGACCTGCTCCTCGAGCGCGCTGATCCGATCGTCGAGCGCAGCCGGATCGAGCGGAGCCGGTTCGGGTGCGGGCGCCCGGTCTGCCGAGGGCGCGACGGCGGCGGGCGCACGAGGCGGTGCGGCGGATACCGCTGGCGTGGCCGGTGCCGCGGGCCTCGCCACGGCGGGCGACGCGGTCGCGGCTGCCGGCGCGGCCTGCGGCCGGGTCGCGGACGCACCCGGAGCGTGCGCGCCGAGCGGAGGCTCCTCGAAGTCTCCTTCGGGCATCACGCGCGGTCCGGAGGGCGGCGGCGCCGCGACGGAAGGCGGCGCAGCGGGAGGCAGAGCCGTGGCGGGAGCGGCTGCCGGCGGGCTCGCCGTAGCGGCGCCAGCAGCGGTGTCGCTGCGCGCCGGCTGCGGCGAGGGGGCTGCGCTCCTTCCGACCTCCTCGACCCGGTCCCGCGCCTCGCGCGGGATGCGGTCCTTCTGCGTCGTGTAGTGTGCGACGCCGCTCTCGTCGAACCAGCGGTAGACGGCCGAACGCTCGGCGTGCGCGGCGCTGCACGCGAGCAGGAGCGCGAGAGCGAGCCCGGCGCTCCGGCCGCACGGGGGAAGCAGCGGCTTCATGGCGCCGATTCTTGGCGAGCCCTCTTCGCGCGTCAAGAAGCCGCCGCTGGCGCTGGCTGCGGTCACGGCGGCACCCCCCCGGAGTGCGGGCCCTCGGGCGTGCGGCGTGAACGAAGCGGGATCCGGCGCATGTCCCGGTCTGTTCACGCTCGCGATCCCAGAGACGACGCGTGGATCGCGGCGCGCCTGCGCATGCGCTTCCAGGGCCTTGCGCGATGGCACGCGAGTTGCGTTGGGCGGCGTCGTGCTTCGTGTGCTCTCTGCGCTCGTCGTGCTTCTCACGGTGCTGGCGTCGCCGGCGGCTGTCGCGCGAGACGGCGCGCTGCTCACGGGATGGGCGGGCGACCGTGCGACCGGTTCGCCAGCGCTCGTGCTCGGGTGGCAGCCCCCTGTCGCCGGCCGCCGTGCCCTCTCTGCGGTCGCACTCGAGACCGGCTCCGGCCGCGTCGCCCTCGCCGACACGCGCGGCGTCACGCTGGTCGAGCCGGGCGGTACGGTCTCCGCGAGCATCTCGCGCCCGAACGTCACGGCGCTCGCCTTCGCGCCAGACGCAGCGCTCCTCGTCGGAACCACGCAGGGTCTGTTCGCGGCCGAGGCGGGAGGGAGTCTCACCGATCGCTCGCCGTCGCCGGGTGATGAAGCCAGGAACATCGTGCGCATCGCCGCCTGCGGGAGTGCCGTCGCCGTCGCGACGGGGCGAGGCGTGCACGGCTCCACGGACGGTCGCACGTGGCAGTCGGCTCCCGGCACCCTCGGCCGCGAGCTCGTGAGCGCCGTCACCCTATCGTGTCACCCGGGCGGCGCCGAGCTGCGGGCGGTCGCAGGCGCCGACGTGTGGCGCGCGAGCATCGACGGCGCGACCGGGGAGATCGGCGACGTCGCTCCGCTTGGCGGCCTCGACCCCGGGATCCGTGCGCGCGCGGTCGACGTTCGGCTCGCGGACGACGGCTCGGAAGACGTTCTTGCTCCCGACGTGCTGGCGTCTCGCGTCGCCGGATCGGCGGCATGGGCCATCACCCGCCCGGTGCTCGCGCCCGGTGCCGTCGCGATCCGTATCTTCGCGGCGGCAGGCCGGCGCTGGATTGCAACCGACCGCGGGCTGTTCGGCGAAGACTCGCGAGGATCGTGGGAGAGGCTTCCCCCGGGTGCGGTCTTCGCCGCCGTCGCGGACCTCGCCGGAGACGCGGCGCACATCTTCGCCGCGACACAGCAGGGGCTCCTCGGAGGACACCTCGAACTCTCGCCGGGCCTTCGCACCGCTGCACGAGTGGACGCCGCACGCGCGCTCGAGTTCGCCGCACGACGAGAGCCCGCGGTGCAGGAGATCTTTGCCGCGGCGCTCGACCACCTCGCCCTGCAGCCGGAAGCGATCCGGGATCTTCGCCGTGGCCTCGCGCGGCGAGGCCTCCTTCCGAGACTCGATCTGCGCATCGAGCGTGACCGCGTCTGGGAGCGCGATCTCGATGACGACGAGGCGTTCGTCTCGGGTGACTTGCGTCGCCTGCGCGACCAGCACCGCGGAAGCCAGCACGCGGTGACTGCGCTGGTGCAGCTCTCGTGGGAGCTCGGCGACCTCGCGTACCCGCCGGACACCGTCGATCTCTCGAAGGAGGCGCGCGCGGTGACGCAGCTTCGCGACGACGTTCTCGACGAGATCACGCATCTGTACTTCGAGCGCCGCCGCGTGCTGCTCGACCTCGACGAGCTCGGCCCCGGGCAGGACGGGCTCGAGGCCGCTCGCCTGCGACTGCGCGCCGACGAGCTCGCTGCCGGGCTCGACGCGTGGACGGGCGGGTGGTTCGGGCAGCGGCTCGCAGCGCTCGCGCGCTGATTCGACTTCACCCCGTGACGAGGAGAGTGCGATGGTTCGACGAACGAGTTCGCAGTGCGGTGTGCGAGGCCGGAGGCTCGCCGCCTGCCTTCTGGTGCTGCTCGCGCCGGTGGCCGCCGGGGCGGCGCCGCTCATCTCGGAGGTGTTCTACGACGCCGTCGGCAGCGACAATGGCCTGTCGTTCGTCGAGCTGTGGGGGGTGGCTGGGACCTCGCTCGACGGCCTCGTTCTCGACGGTGTGAATGGCGGCGACGGAAGCATCACGCCGCATCTGACTCTGTCGGGGGTCATTCCCGCGGACGGCCTCTTCGTGATCGCGGACGACGCGGGCGATGGCGCGACGTCCGTCGCCGGTGCCGACCTCGTCGTCAACTTCGACTTTCAGAACGGACCCGACTCGATCGTGCTGCGGGCGGCCGCGCAGGTGCTCGACGCCGTCGGCTACGGCGAGTTCGCGCCGGAGGAGCACTTCGCCGGTGAGGGCCTGCCGGCGATCGAGGGTGCCCCCGGAACGAGCCTCGCGCGCCGATTCGCGAATGTCGACACGGGACACAACGCGAGCGACTTCGTCGTGCTCGACGTGCCGACTCCCGGTGCGGCGGCGCTCGCGGCCGTGCCCGAGCCTGCGAGCGCAGCGCTTCTCGCCGCAGGTCTTGCCGGCCTCGCCTGCGGCGGGCGCAGCTTGCCGGCTCGCCGGGGCGCCGCCCGCCGTCGCGCCTGATTCCCGGTGGCGGCCGACCGGCCCCCTGCATCGACGGCCGTCGCCCGAGCCCCGGAGCGCCATGGGGGCGCTCCGGGGCTCTTTTGCCTACGCTCGGCGATGGTGCGTGTCGATTCGGGGGGAACGGGCGCGCCATGCTCTCCGGCTTCAACACGAACGTCCGCCATCGCGGGCTGCTGCTCCACGTACAGACGGAGGACAGCGGCCGGGCGCACCCGCACGTCATCACGCACCTCTATCACGGCGGGACCATCCTCGCGTCCGAGCGGAGCGAGTACGGCGATCGGCTCGGCTCGGATGCCCTCGCCGACGAGGTGCGGCGCCTCATGGAAGGCCAGCACCGGGCGATGCTGCGCCGACTGCGACGCGGGGAGCTCGATGACCGCCTCGTCGAGCGCCTCGGGCGGGATGCCATTGCGGCAGGTTCCACGGCCGCCACGGCGTCGGGCGAGACGGGGCCCGCCGCGCCGGTCTCCAGCGCCGGTGAGCCGCCGGCGACGCCGGCTGCCGTGTCTGCGCGTGCACCGGACGATCGGCGCCTCGACGAAGTGGTGGCCGAGTACCTCGAGCAGCGCGCGCGCAGGCGACGCCGGCCTTGAGCGCCGCAGTGGCCTTCGGCGCGGCGACGCCGACCCCGGCCCGTGAGCCGCTCGTGGCGCTGCGTCACGTCTCGAAATCGTATCGCGCGGGAACGTATGCGCTGCGCGACGTCTCGTTCGAGGTCGGCAAGGGGGAGCTGGTCTTTCTCACCGGCGCGAGCGGTGCGGGGAAGACGACGCTGCTGCGAATGCTCTTCGCGGGCGAGCGCCCGAGCACGGGCGAGGTGCGCGTTCTCGGTCACGACGTGGCGCGGCTGCGGCGGCGCACGATTCCTGCGCTACGCCGCCGGGTCGGCGTCGTCTTCCAGGACTTCGAGCTGCTCCCGCGGATGAACGTCGAAGAGAACGTGCGGCTCGCGCTCGACGTCCGCGGCGTTCCGGGACGCGAGGCGCGCGCACGCGTGTTCTCGGCGCTCAAGCAAGTGGGCCTTCATCAGTGGCGGCATCAGGATCCGCGCTCGCTCTCGGGCGGAGAGCAGCAGCGCGTCGCGATCGCACGCGCGCTCGTCGGCGAGCCTTCGCTCCTGCTGGCCGACGAGCCGACCGGAAACCTCGACCCCGCGCTCACGATCGAGATCATGGACCTGATCGCGAGCGTCGCTGCGCGCGGTACGGCGGTGATCGTCGCCACGCACGACCTCGCCCTCGTCGGACGGCACGGCCGGCGAACGCTGCGCCTCGACGCCGGCCGCCTCGCTGGCGATGCTGCTCTCGAGCGGGTCTCGGTGTGAGGCGGGCTCTCGCCATCGCCCGGTACGTCCTCCGCGCGGCCGCGCGGGGCCTGCGGGCGAGCGCAGCGAGCGCAGCCATCGCGGTCATCGCCATGGCGCTCGCGCTGCTGCTGGCGGGAGCGTTCGGGATCGCGATCGGCAACATGGCCGGCGTGGTCGAGCGCGTCGGAGATCGGCTGACGCTGAGCGCGTATCTGACGCCGGAGGTCGACGAGGCGGCGCGCACTGCCCTCGCGGCGCGCGCCGCACGCATCGAGGGCGTGCAGGACGTCGAGGCCGTCTCACCCGAGATGGCGCTCGCGCGCTTTCCCGAGCGAACGGGCGTCTCGGCTGCGCCGGTCGAGCTGGTGGGTGAGAACCCGCTCCCCGCGTCGCTCGAAGTGCGGCTTCGCGCGGGAGACCGGAGCCCGGAACAGGCGGAGCGCGTGCGGCTCGCGCTCGAAGGGCTGCCGGGCGTCGCGGAGGTTTCGGCGGGCGAGGACTGGGTGCCGGGCTACACCCGCGCACTCGACTTCGTTCGCGGCGCCGGTCTCGCGATCGGACTCGTGCTCGCGGTCGCGACGCTCGTGATCGTCGCGAGCACGATCCGCCTCGCGTACGCCGCGCGACGCGACGAGCTGCGAATCCTCGCGCTGATGGGTGCGAGTCGAACGACGATGAGGCTTCCGTTCCTTCTCGAGGGTCTCGCGCAGGGAGCGTGCGCCGGAGTGCTGGCGCTTCTGCTGCTGCGTCTGCTGTTCGTCCTCGCACGGCCGGCAGTGGAGGCGTCGCTCGCCTTCCTCGCGGACTCCGCAGCCGTACGCTTCTTCTCGCCTGCCGAGGCGGTCGCGCTGGTCGCAGGCGGCGCGCTCCTCGGCCTGCTCGGCGCAGCGCTCTCGCTCGCGGCGGACCGCAGGGCTTGAAGCGCGTCGCGCGCGCGGTCGCTGCGGCGTTCCTGGGTGTGCTGCTCGTCGCGGCGGACCGCAGCGCGGCACCCGGCGACGACGCGACGGCAGGCGCGGCCGGCACGAACACCGGTCCGAGAGCGAGCGCCGAGCAGGGGGCGAGCCTCGAGCGGCTGCGGCGCGAGGCCGATGCGCGCCGTGGCCGTGTGGAGGCCTACGCGCGGCAGGAGCAGGGGCTACTCGACACCATCGAAGCCATCGACCGCGCAGCGGCGCAGATCGCCAGTGACCTCGTGGTGGCGCGGCGTGACGCATCCGCTGCCGCGACGGTGCAGGTCGCGCTCGACGAGCGGCTCCACGCGCTCGAAGCCGAGAGCGCCGTCACGCGGCGCGCGCTCGCCGACGGCATGCGGCGGCTCTATCGCGAGGGCCAGAGCCGTACGCTGCGGCTGCTGGCGGGAGCCGACAGCCTGCGCGATCTGCTCGGGCGCATCCGCACGGCGCGCTACACCGTCGAGCACGATGCGCAGATGCTCGCACGCGCGCAGCGTGAGCGCGAAGCGCTCGAAGGCGCGCGCGCGGAAGTCGCGGCGGCGGCGCGCGCGAGCGCGAAGGCGATCGCGCGCGAGCGCGGACGCGCTCGCGCGCTCGACGAGGAGCGCGCTTCGAAGGGCGAGGTGCTCTCGGCGCTTCGTGTCGGCGGCGCACGGGAGCGCGCCGCCCTCGCCGAGATCGAGGCGGCCGCGCGGGCACTCGAAGCGGCGCTCGCGGGCCTCGGCGCTGCACCGCCTGCACGCAGCACGCCGGCGGAGCCGTTCGCGACCCTTCGCGGCCGGCTTCGTGCGCCCGTCGCGGCGCCGATCGCACGCGGCTTCGGCCGGGTCGTCGACGCCGAGTTCGGCACGGCCACCTTCCGCAAGGGCATCGACTTCGCCGCACCCGCGGGTGCTCCAGTGTACCCGGTCGCTCCGGGCGACGTGCGGTTCGCCGGCTGGTTCCGCGGCTACGGCAAGATGGTGATCGTCGACCACGGCGAGAGCTACTTCACGGTCTACGCGCACCTCGATGCGCTCGACGTCGCGGTGGGCGAGGCTGCGGCCCTCGCGCGGCCGATCGGCACGGTGGGCGATACGGGCTCGCTCGGCGGTCCGCTGCTCTACTTCGAGATCCGTCGCGGTAGCGAGCCACTCGACCCCGTGCGTTGGCTCGCCGGGGGCACCGGGCTAGAGTGAGCGATCGGAGCGTGGAGGAAAAACGCGTGCATCGGCCGAATGTTCGGCTCGTCGTGACCTTCCTGGCCGGGGGGCTCGCCGGCGCGCTGCTTCTCGGTGGCGGGTCGGTTCCGGTGTCGGATGCGTCCCCGCGCTACGAGGATCTCAGCCTCTTCTCGAGCGTCCTCGACCTCGTCCGCAAGAACTACGTCGAGGCCGTGGACGAAGAGAAGCTCGTCCACGGCGCGCTGCGCGGAATGCTCCAGGAGCTCGATCCGCACTCGTCGTACCTCGATCCCGAAGCGCACAAGGAGATGCAGGTCGACACCCGCGGTGAGTTCTTCGGACTCGGAATCGAGATCACCAAGCAGCCGGACGGCGTGATCGAGGTGGTCTCGCCGATCGACGGAACCCCCGCGGCGCAGGCGGGCCTGCGAGCGAAGGACCAGATCGTCTCGATCTGTCCGAAGCCCAAGCCCGAGGACTGGACCGCGGACTGCAAGCCGACGAAGGGAATGCCGCTCTTCGAGGCCGTGAAGCTGATGCGAGGCCCTCGCGGATCGAGCGTCACGATCGAGGTGCTGCGGGAGGGTCTCGATCGGCCAAAGCCCTACACGATCGTGCGTGATGCGGTGAAGGTCGCGTCGGTCGACGGCCGGATGCTCGCGCCCGGCTTCGCGTACGTCCGCATCCGATCGTTCCAGGAGCGGACCGAGCAGGAGCTGCACAAGACGCTCGCTCGCCTGCACGAAGAGGCGAAGGGGCCGTTCCAGGGCGCCGTTCTGGATCTGCGGGACAATCCGGGTGGCCTGCTCGATCAGGCGGTGAAGGTCGCGGACACGTGGCTCTCCGACGGTCTCATCGTCTATACGCAGGGCCGTGTCGACTCGCAGCGACAGGAGTTTCGCGCGCACGCCGACGGACAGGAGCCCGCGTATCCGATGGTCGTGCTGGTGAATGCCGGAAGCGCCAGCGCGTCGGAGATCGTCGCCGGTGCACTGCAGGACCAGCGCCGCGCGCTCGTTCTCGGACGGCACACCTTCGGCAAGGGGTCGGTCCAGACCGTGTATCCACTCGAGGATGGCTCGGGCCTGCGGCTCACGACGGCGCTCTACTACACGCCGTCCGGCCGATCGATCCAGGAGGTCGGTATCGCTCCCGACATCGAGGTGGCGGGGCTCGCCGAGGGTGCGCCCGAGGG
>JADLGR010000279.1 GCA_020849175.1 Deltaproteobacteria bacterium | reverse complement strand
GAAGCGCTGCATGGGGACCGCGCCGATCGGGAGCTCGGCGGGGTGCGCGCTGCCGAAGGCATCGCGCGGCGGCGCGATCGGTCGCTCCGCGACTTCGAACGCGGACTCGACCTCGAAACGACGCGCCGCGAACGGAGCGCGCAGGAGGACGCGAAGGCGATGATCCTGCGCGGTGTTGTCACCCGCGACGTGGAGATCGACGCGATCGAGGCCGTCGAGCACGCGCAGCCGCACCGTGACCGGTAGCGCGAGGGTGGCTTCGCTGCGGTGTGCCCGGTCGGACGCCAGCGCGCAGGGAACACGCAGGCGAAGCGCGATCGCGAGTGTGGCCTCGGAGGCGCTGGCCGCGAGGACGCGAACGCGGGCGTGCTCCGGGGTAACGGGCGCGGTCTCGCCAGGAACCGGGTCGAAGTTGTAGGTATCTCCGCGGTCGCCTTCCGAGACGATGCGGACTGCGTCACCGATCACGCGGCCGCTCTCGCGGTGCGTCAGCGTCACGACTCCGCGCGCGTCGGCTTCGACCCGCCACGCCGCGCTCTCGACGAAGGCGCCGCCGGCGCCCAGCCGTCCGCTTGCGAGGCGCGCCGCGCCGCGCGCAGGGCCGCTCGCAATGCGGTAGATGCGAAGCCCGTGACCGGGAAGTGTGTCCGTGAACGAGACGCGAAGCCGGGGCGGGCGCCGCACTTCGATCTCGAGCTCGCTCAGCTCTGGGTGGGCGAGTGCGGCCGCGAGCGCGCTCTTCGTCGCCTCGGGATCGAAGTCGCCCCGCGGCTCGCTTCCGGCCACAGCACACACCGACAGACGCGCATCTTCGCGCGTCCAGGTCACGCGGTTCGCGTGAAGTCCCATCACCTCGCGCGAGAGATCCGGGAGGACGCTACGTGCGATCGGAAGGGAGAATGGCGTGCGCCAGACCGAGCCGGGGGCCATCACCTCGACGTGCGCTGCGACCGAGCGGCCGCTGCCGTCCCGAACGTGCGCTGCGAGGCGCTGCCCGGCTCGCGTCGCCGGCGAATCGAGTCCGGGAACGTCGAGCTCGACCTCGGCGTCGACCCGCGCCGGACCCGCCGCGTTGCCGTTCCAGACGGCGAAGGCGTCGCCGCTGCGCCGGCCGGTGGCGGGCCGCTCGAGGTGCGCCGAGAGCGTCTGCGTGACGCTCTCGAGCTGCGCGTGCGCCAGGTCTCGCACGCGATCGAAGCGCGCCTCCATCTGCGCGTGAACGGCGTCGACCGAGCAGCCGCAGATCGAGTCGTGCGGGTGGTTCTCGAGGGCCACGCTCCACGTAAAGTCGAGCAGGCCGCGATCGACGCGCGCCCCGAGCCGCCCGGACCAGGCCGCGAGCGGCTCCAGCACGCGCGTCAGCAGGGCATCGTTCGCGCGATCGCGCTGCTTCTGCCAGTGCCGTGCGGAAGCGCATCCCGGGAGGAGCGGGGCGCGAAGCCCCGAGCGCAGCTCGCCGCGATGAACGGGGGCGCTCTGGCCCTGCTCCTCATGGACGCGCGCGAGAGCGAGCGGGAGGGTTCCGATTTCGAGAGCGGGAGCACCCGTCAGGCTGGGTGCGGCCGCGGCCAGAGCGGCCGGGAGCCCGGGCTGCGGCGAGAGGTGGTCGCTCCCGTTCATGAGGCAGTACGTCGAGCCGCGAACGAACGGCGTGAGCTGCGCGAGCGTTCGCTCGAGCCGGCGGACGAGCGTCTCGGTCTCGAGGGGCAGGTGCGCTGCATTGCCATAGCCGGTCGCGAGATAGAGCGTGAACACGCGCGTCCCGTCCGGCGCCTCCCACCAGAAGCCGGTCTCCGTGACGTCGGCGCCGACACCACGCCAGAGCGCCGCGCCTTCGAATCCGAAGCGGCGAAAGATCTGGGGGAGCTGCCCGACGTGTCCGAACTGATCCGGGACGTATCCAAGACGCATCGCGCCGCCCAGCGCCTCGGCCCGCGCGAGCCCGAAGCGAAGATTTCGGATCAGCGCCTCGCCCGAGACCAGCCACTCGTCGGGAAGAACGTGCCAC
The DNA here is from genome assembly GCA_020849175.1 of Deltaproteobacteria bacterium. Lineage (GTDB taxonomy): Bacteria > Myxococcota_A > UBA9160 > UBA9160 > UBA9160 > MYXO. Next base: position 869 of record JADLGR010000279.1, on the reverse strand, counting down.
GGCCCGACGACGAGGCGTCCATCCCGAACGAGCTTCTCGATTCTCGCCCGCGCCTCGGGCCGCACCGCGAGGTAGTCGTCGACCACGATCGTCTGACCGTCGAGCGTGAAGTGCCGAAAGGCTGGATCGCCTTCGAGCGTGTCGAGGACGAGGTCGACGAGCGCGACCAGCCGGACGCGGAACTCCTCCTGCGTCCGGTACCACTCGCGGTCCCAGTGCGTGTGGGGGACGACGACGACGTGCGCGGACAGGGGCGATGGTCCTCCCGATCGTCGATCTTCGAGGCGTGCAGCTTACACCACGCCCCGAGCCGTCCGAACGTGCTCCGATCGAAGACCGGAAGGTAGGTCGCCGTTTCCCGATCGTCTGCGCTTCCCGCGAGCGCGGTGTCGTCAGGAGCCCCACTCGGGCGGCGTGGCGGAGATCGCGACCAGCGTCGCCGCGACGTCGGCAAGGGTGCACGACGAGCCGGGACGCTCGGCCCCGCGGGCGATGTCGACCAGCGAGATGATCCCGAGGAGCTGGCCGGCGTCGTCGACGACCGGGAGCCGCCGGACATGGCGCGTTCGCAGACGGTCGAGCACCTCGGAGACGTCGTCGTCCGCTCGACACGTGACGACCTCCTGGGCCATGGCAACCTCGACGGGAATCTCCGAGAGCGGCCGCCCCTGCGTCCAGGCCGCCATGCACACGTCGCGGTCGGTCAGCATCCCCACGACCCGCCGCCCCTCGCCGACGACGATCGGCAGCACGCCGCAGTCCCCCGTCCACAGCAGCCGGGCTGCAGCCGCGAGGTCGTCCTCGGGTCTGCAGCAGCGCGCATCCTTGGTCATGACGTGCTGGACCTTCATCGGGCTCCTCGCGCGCCT
>JADLGR010000278.1 GCA_020849175.1 Deltaproteobacteria bacterium | reverse complement strand
GGAGGCCGTGCCTCCCGCCCAGCAGCCGCACGCCATCGTCTTCACGCAGGGCGTGACGCTGCGCCGCCTCGAAGACGAGCTCGGCGCTCGCGACACGGCGCGCGACGCGATCCGCTTCACCGCTCCCCCGGAGGCGGCCAACGTGTTTCTCGTGGCTCTCGAAGCTGCGCGTCTGTACCTCGAGGCCGAGAAGCAGGCGCAGCAGCAGGAGCGCACTCAGCAGCGCCTCGCCGCGAATCTCTTCCGCCAGGTCACGCTCGGCCAGCTCGGCTGACATCGCCGGCGACCATCGCATCGCGCGCCGGCGCCGGTCCTGCGCGTGGTGATGGCTCGCGGCTTCACCGCCCCCGGTACGCGGCGCGCAGCAGCTCGATCAGCTCCCCCACGAGCGGCATGCGCGGGTTGGTGCGAAGGCTCGGATCCTCGAAGGCGTCTCGGGCCAGCTCGGGGAGGGCCGCCTCGAACGCAGCCTCGGACACCCCGGCCTCGGCGAGCGAACGCGGGATGCCGACCTCGTCCAGCAGCGCGTCGACTTTGCGGAAGAAGCGCTCGCGGCGCTCGTCTTCGGTGTGGCCGCCGAGACCGATCACCCAGCCGAGCTGCGCGTACTTCTCGGGCGCGACGTAGGCCGAGTAACCGGGCGCGGGCATGAACTTGCTCGGCAGCGACGCGTTGTAACGCATCACGTGCGGCAGCACGATGCCGTTTGCGCGACCGTGCGAGAGGTGGAAGCGTGCGCCGAGCGGGTGCGCGAGCGCGTGGCACACGCCGACGAACGCGTTCGAGAAGGCGAGCCCGGCGAGCGTCGAGGCATTGGCCATCTGCGTTCGCGCAGCGAGGTCCGAGCCGTCGGCCACCGCGCGCGGCAGAGCTTCGAGGATGAGCCGCGTCGCCTGCACGCAGAACGCGTCGGTGTAGGGCGACGCGAAGATCGAGACAGCGGCCTCGACGGCGTGTGTGAGCGCGTCGATCCCCGTGTCCGCGGTGACGGGCGGCGGGAGCGAGAGCGTGAGTAGCGGATCGACGATCGCCATGTCGGGGACCAGCGAGTAGTCGACGAGCGTCACCTTGCGTGCCCCGACCGTGACGACGGCCGCCGGCGAGACCTCCGATCCGGTTCCGCTCGTCGTCGGTACGGCGACGAGGCGGAGCTGATGCGCGAGGCGCGGATAGCGCGCGACACGCTTGCGCGCATCGAGGAAGGGCAGGGCGAGCTCGGCCACCGAGAGCTCCGGGCTCTCGAAGAACAGGCGCATCGCCTTCGCGGCGTCGAGCACCGAGCCGCCGCCCACCGCGACCAGCAGATCGGGACGCATGCGCCGCAGCGCATCGACGCCGGAGCGGATCTGCGCCTCGGTGGGCTCGGGCTCGATGTCGGAGAAGACATGGACCGCCGTTCGCGGCAGGTGCCGCCGCACCTCCTCGGCGAGGCCGCGCCGCTCGAGCGCGGCGTCGGTCACGATCACCGCCGTGCGTGCCTCGACCTGGCGCAGGTTCTCGAGCGCGCCTGCGTTGAAGTACGTATCGCTCGGAACGCGGAACCACTGCGGCGGCGTGAGCCGGTGCGAGACGGTCTTCAAGTTCAGCAGGTTGCGATAGTTGACGTTGTCGGTCGTCATGGAGCCGCCCCACGTGCCGCACCCGAGCGAGAAGGTCGGTGTGAGCGAGTTGTAGACGCCGCCGAGGGCTCCCACGGCGGTCGGCGCGTTCACGAGGATGCGACCCGTCCGCACCGTCTTCGCGTAGCGGTCGACGACGGCCGGGTCGCGCGCGTACACGGCGGACGTGTGGCCGAGGCCGCCGCGGGTCGTGACGAGATCGCACGCAGCGAGGCCGTGCTCGACCGACGGCGATCGCACGACGCCGAGCACGGGCATCAGCTTCTCGTGGACGAGCGGATGCGCGCCGAGCGCGTCGAGGTCGGTCGGCAGCGGAGCGAGCAGCACCTTCGCGGCAGCGTCCACCTCGAAGCCCGCGAGCTCGCCAAGACGCTGGGGCGACCGACCGACCGCCGTGATGTTCGGCTCGCCATTGTCGTGGAAGGCGACGGCGGCGAGCGCGTCGACCTGCGCGGGTGCGAGGATCTGCGCGCCCATGCGCTGGAACTCGGCGAGCGTCGCTTCCCAGATCGGCTCGTCGACGACGCAAGTCTGCTCCGCCGGACAGATGACCGACGCGTCGAAGGTCTTCGAGATGAGGATGTCCACCACCGCACCGCGAACGTCGGCCGTGCGGTGCAGATAGACGGGAGCGTTGCCGGGCCCGACACTGATCACGGGCTTACCGGCCTTGTTCGCGAGCTCGACGATGCGCGGGCCGCCCGTGGTCCAGATGAGATCGATCGCGGGGTGCCCGAAGAGGTAGTGGGTCACCTCGCGTGGTGCGTCGGGGATCACCTGCAGCGTATCGCGGGGCATCCCCGCGGCCTCTGCCGCCGTTCGCAAGATTTCGACCGCTCGGAGCGCGCAGCGGATCGCGCGGGGCGACGGGCGGAACACGATCGCGTTTCGCGTCTTCGCGGCGACGATCGCCTTGAACAGCACCGTCGACGTGGGGTTCGTGACGGGCAGGATCGCCATCACCACCCCCATGGGCTCTGCGACGATCTGGATGTTGCGCTCGGGGTCTTCGTCGATCACACCGACCGTCTTCTTGTCCTTCAGGTAGTCGTAGAGAAACTCGGTGGCGACGTAGTTCTTCACCACCTTGTCCTCGAAGACACCGAATCCGGTCTCCTCCATCGCGAGCTGCGCGAGCGGCACGGCCTGCTCGAGGCCCGCCACGACCATTGCCCACACGATCCGGTCGACGGCGGCCTGATCGAGGAGTCGGAACGCGTCTGCAGCCGCGCGTGCGCGCGCCACGATCGCGTCGAGCTCTTCGCGTCGCGCTGCGCCGAGCGGGCCGGCTGCGTGGGACCCATCCACCATCATCGCGCTGCCCTCCTCGCCCGCGCATCGTACCAGCGGACGCCATGGCAGGGCGGCGATTCGGTGGGAGCGATTCGTCGCAGGGCGAGTGAGACGATTCGTCTCGCGCGCGTCTTCGTGGTCGGCCGCTCAGATCAGAGCGGCGGGTAGGTGAAGTCGAGCAGGGAGTAGTTGAGGGCGTAGTGTGCGGCAGCGCCCGCGAGCACGAACAGGTGCCAGACCTCGTGGTGCCCGAAACGTTCGGGCCACGGGTCGGGCCAGCGCCGCGCGTAGACGACCGCGCCGATGCTGTAGGCGAGGCCGCCCCCGACGAGCAGCGCGAGCTCGCCACCCGAGAGCTGCGGCAGCATGCGATGGCCCGGAATGACCGCCGCGAAGCTCATGCCGAAGTAGAGCGTCATCCCGATCCAGGACGGCGAGTCGATCCAGAGGACCTTGAGCAGCGTGCCGACGATCGCGAAGCCTCCGATGACACCGAGCAGCACGATACGCGTCGTTCCATCGAGAAGGTGCAGGAGCAGCGGCACCGCGGTGCCACCGATCAGCAGGAAGATCGCGGCGTGATCGAGGCGGCGAAGCCAGCGGTTGCCACGCTCGCCAATGTCGAAGAAGTGGTAGAGGCTCGACGCGAGAAAGAGCGCGACGAGAGCGGCGCCGTAGATCGCCATGCCGGCCTCCTTCGGCCGGTCGTGCGCCGCCCCCCGCACCAGCACCGCTGCCGCTACGAGCGCGGCGAGAAAGCCCGCGAAGTGCGTCCACGCGCTTGCGGGTTCCTTGAAGATGCGAACACGCAGCCGGGGCGGGAGCGAACGCGACAGCAGCGCGGGAAGCGGCTTCGACATGCGGCCGCGAGTCTAGGAGCCATTCTGGCCGGTTCCGTCACGGTTGCGTGAAATCCGCGTGCCGGCGGCGTCGGCGCCGCGTGGCCGCATCCGTTGCAGCGAGGCTCCCTCCGCTGGCCGGCTTGCCGGGCGCTTCCCGGCGCGTGGCCGGCCCGTTACCGTGAGCCTCCATGCGTAGAGGCCTTTCCGCGGCGGACGCCCTTCGAACCGTGCTCGCAGCCGCACAGCCGATGCCGCCTGAGCGGGTCCCGATCGAGGCTGCCTCTGGCCGCGTGCTCGCGGAGGAGGTGCTGTCGAGCGTCACGCTCCCACCGGCCGACTGCTCGGCGATGGATGGCTACGCGGTGCGCGCGGCCGATCTCGAAGGGGCTTCGGCCGCACTCCCGCGCGCACTCGAGGTGCGCTTCGAGGTGGCGGCAGGCGCCGCTCCGCCCGGTGCGATCGGGCCCGGCGAGGCGGCGCGCATCTTCACGGGCGCACCGCTTCCTCCCGGAGCCGACGCCGTCGTGCGTCAGGAGGAGACGTCACGCGAGGGCGATCGCGTCCTGGTGCGCGTGGCTGCCGCTGCAGGCGAGGACGTTCGGCCCGCGGGCGAGGACCTCCGCGCCGGCGACTGCGTCTTCGCGGCAGGCACGCGGATCGGCGCGCCGCAGATCGGCGTTCTCGCTTCCCTCGGCCGTAGCCAGGTCGCCGTCCATCAGCGACCGCGCGTTGCGATCCTCTCGGGCGGTGACGAGCTGATCGAGATCGACGGCGAGCGAGCCGGCGGCCGCATCGTCTCGTCGAACTCGTACGCACTCGCCGCGCAGTGCCGGGAGGCCGGCGCCGAACCCGTCTACCTCGGCATCGCACGCGACACGCCCGAGGATCTCGAGTCCGTCCTGCTTCGCGGCCTTCGCTGCGACGTGCTGGTCAGCTCGGCAGGCGTCTCGGTGGGTGACCGCGACTACGTGCGCCCCGTCCTCGAGAAGCTCGGCTGCACGCTCGAGTTCTGGGGCGTCGAGATCCGGCCGGGGCATCCGCTCGTCTTCGGGCGATTCGGCGAGACAGGCCCGCTCGTCTTCGGCTTGCCCGGAAATCCCGTCTCGGCGATGGTGACCTTCGAGCAGTTCGTTCGCCCCGTGCTGCTGCGCCAGATCGGGAGCTCGCATCTGTTTCGTCCGACGCTGCAGGCGACGCTCGCCGCACCGCTACGCAAGAAGGCAGGGCGCCTGCACTTCGAGCGCGTCGTCCTCGAGCGTCGCGACGGAGCGGTGCTCGCACGCAGCACGGGAACCCAGAGCTCGGGCGCGCTTCGCTCGATGACGCTCGCGCAGGGTCTGCTCATCTTCCCGGCCGAGGCCACCGAGCTTCGCGCCGGGCAGACCGCGACCGTACAGGTGCTCGACGAGAGCTTCCTG
>JADLGR010000277.1 GCA_020849175.1 Deltaproteobacteria bacterium | reverse complement strand
GCAACGCGTACGGCACACAGGTCGATTCGTTCGCGGCGCCGGCTGACGCCGGCGCCGCCGAAGGCTTCGAAGGTCTTCGCTGCATCTTCATTCGTGCGCCGCGCCTCGCACAGCTCGGGCCGGGCGTGGGCGTGCTGGCGCGCGTCGACGGCCAGCCCGTGCTCGTGCAGGAGGGGAACCTGCTGGCCGCAACGTTCCACCCCGAGCTGACGGGGGACGCACGCGTGCACGCGCATCTGCTCTCGCTGGCGCGGAGGGGCTGAGGCGGCCGCCACTTCCGCACCCTGGTTGGCCTCGTGCCGGGGGTGTGGTACCCATCCCGCTTCCAATCGAGCCGCAAGGCTCTTCATCGAACCCCTCAGCTCTCGTACATCCGGGCCGGGCCCGCCCGCCCGGGTGAGACATCGAGAGCTCCGGCGCCCCGGCGCCAGTCCAGGAGGAGGACCATTGCGGGAGTACGAGACCACGTTCATCGTCCAGCCCGAGATCTCGGACGAGGGCCGCGAGGCCCTGTGCCAGAAGCTCGACACGGCGCTCGAGAAGCTCGGCTCGGTACGGCTCATGCTCGACGACGTCGGCAAGCGCAAGCTCGCCTACGAGATCCAGAAGTTCCAGAAGGGCCACTACCTCACGCTCAACTATCTCGACGATGGTCGGGCGGTGAAGGAGATCGAGCGTCTGCTCCGTCTCGAGGAGTCGGTGCTCCGCTTCCTCACGGTGCAGGTCGCCGACGAGGTCATCGACATCGAGGCGCGCAAGACCGAGGCCGCAGAGCAGGAGAAGCTCCGCAAGCAGCGGGCAGCCGAGCGTGCGGCGCGTGAGGCCGAGGAGGAGCGGGCGCGCGAGGCGGCCGAACGCGAGGCGCGCGCGGCGCGGGCCTCGATCCCGGTCGACGACAGCGACGACGACGACGAGAACGACGACGAGGACGAGGAATAGCCATGGGCGCAGGAAACTATCCGGGAGGCGGAGACCGCGGCGGATTCGGCGGCGACGATCGCGGCGGCTTCGGAGGAGAGCGCGGTGGCTACGGCTACCGCGACCGCGAGGAGCGCGGCCCGATGGGGCCGAAGGCCCGGCTGCGCGCCAAGGCGCGCAAGAAGGCGCGCAAGCAAGCAAAGAAGATGTTCAACCGGCGCAAGATCTGCCGCTTCTGCGCCGACGCGACGATCGCGATCGAGTACAAGGATCCGAAAGCGCTCAAGTTCTTCGTGAGCGAGACGGGCAAGCTGATTCCGCGGCGGATCTCCGGCAACTGTGCGCGCCACCAGCGCGCCGTCACCCTCGCGGTGAAGCGCGCACGCCAGATCGCGCTGATCCCGTTCGCGTCATCGGGGATCTGAGATGGACCACGTGAAGGTCATCCTGCGTGAAGACGTGGTGAGCCTCGGCAATGCGGGTGACGTCGTGACGGTGAAGCCGGGACACGCCTTCAACTTCCTGCTCCCGCGGGGCAAGGCGATCCTCGCCAGCGAGGGAAGGCTGAAGGAGCTCGACCACCACAAGCGTGTCGTTTCCGAGCAGGTGGCGCGCGAGCGGAAACAGCTCGAGGCGACGCGTGATCGGCTGCAGCAGGTCGCGCTCGAGGTCTCCGCGCAGGCGGGCGAGGAGGGCCGGCTGTTCGGCTCGGTGACCGCGATCCAGATCGCGGAGCTGCTGGTCTCGAAGGGACACGACGTCGACCGGCGCAAGATCCAGCTCGACGAGCCGATCAAGGAGCTCGGTGAGCACGAGGTGCCGATTCGCCTGCATCGCGATGTGATTGCGAAGGTGAAAGTGAAGGTCGTCGCCGCGGAGTGATCCGCGCGTGATATACAGGGACACCAATCCGGGGGGAGTGGTGGCTCGTTCGGTGCGCGGGCTCCGAGAAGGTGGGAACGCCGGCGGCGGTGGTCCCGGTGGTGGGTTCGTGGCTCCGGTTCGCGGCCGCGTGCCGCCGCAGAACCTCGAGGCCGAGAAGGCCGTGCTCTCGGCGATCCTGATCGAGAACGACGCGGTCCACGCCGTCTACACCGAGATCAAGCCGGGCGACTTCTACCATCCGGCGCACCGCATGCTCTACGAGGCGATGATCGCGCTCAAGGACGCGAACGTCCCGGTCGACGTCACCACGCTCTCCGAGCACCTCACGAGCCGAAACCTGCTCGAAGCCGTCGGTGGCGCGGTCACGCTCGCCGAGCTGGTCGATTACGAAGCCACGGCCGCAAACGTGCTGCATCATGCGCGCATCGTTCGCGACAAGGCGATGAAGCGACAGCTCATCTCCGTGGCGACCGAGATCGTCGAGCTCGGCTTCGATTCGTCGGAAGACGCCGGCCCGCTGCTCGACGCGGCCGAGTCCCGGATCTTCGAGATCACGCAGGCGACGAGCCGTCCGAGCTTCCGCAGCCTGCACGACGAGATGCAGGACACCTTCGACTACGTCGAGGCGCTCATGCACCGCGGCGGCGAGCTGACGGGGCTTCCGACGGGCTACCCCGACCTCGACGAGATGACCGGTGGCCTCCAGCCCGGAGAGCTCATCATCGTCGCAGCGCGGCCGAGCATGGGAAAGACCGCACTCGCGCTCAACATCGCGCGCAATGCCGCGGTCGACCACGACAAGAAGGTGGCGGTCTTCTCGCTCGAGATGACGACGCGCTCGCTCGTGCTGCGTCTTCTCGCCGCGGAAGCGCGCATCGACTCGTCGGCCTTCCGCCGCGGCTTCATCGCGCACAGCGATCACACGCGTCTCGTGAACGCCGCGGGCCGCCTCGCGAACGCCCACATCTGGATCGACGACGGCTCGGCCGCGACGCTGCTCGAGATCAAGGCGAAGTCGCGGCGGTTGAAGGCCGAGCGCGGGCTCGATCTGGTCGTGATCGACTATCTGCAGCTCGCGCACGGCGACGGCGCAGCCGAGCGACGCGAGCAGGAGATCTCCGAGATCAGCCGGGGACTGAAGGGGCTCGCCAAGGAGCTCGACATCCCGGTGCTGACGCTCTCGCAGCTCAACCGCGGACCCGAGGCGCGTGCCGACAAGCGGCCGATGCTCGCCGATCTCCGCGAGTCGGGCGCGATCGAGCAGGACGCGGATCTCATCGGCTTCATCTATCGCGACGAGGTCTACAACAAGGACAGCGAGGACGAGGGAATCGCCGAGCTGATCATCGCCAAGCAGCGAAACGGACCCACCGGGCCGATCCGGCTCCGCTTCGAGGGTCGATTCGCTCGCTTCGAGAGCCTCTCGCAACGCCGCGACACTCCAGCCGCGGGTGAGGCGAAAGAACGGTACCCGCGCGCCGTCGAGCCGCTCGAGCCGGAGCCGTTCTGATGCGGCGAACGCCCGCGCTCCGGTCGCGGCCGGCTCCTGGCACGCTGCGACTTCCGCGGCGCCTCCTTCCGGGAGCGACGATCGGCATCGCAGCTCCGGCCGGCGTCGTCGACCCCGCTCGCCTCGAAGCCGGTGAAGCGTCGCTTCGCGAGGCAGGCTTCTCGGTGCGCCGCCGCGAAGACCTTCTCGATCGCTGCGGCTATCTGGCGGGTGACGACGATCGTCGCGCGACGGAGCTGATGGAGCTCGTGGCGGATCCCGCGGTGGACGCGATCGTCTGCGCGCGCGGCGGCTACGGCAGCCATCGCATCATGGCGCGGCTCGATCCCGCACGCGTGCACACCGCAGCCAAGCCGCTGATCGGATACAGCGACGTGACGACGCTGCTCCTGTGGCAGCGCCGCTGTGCGGGCTTGCTCGGCATCCACGGACCCATGCTGGAGCGTGACGCGGGCATCGACGCCGCGGGCCTCGTGGCGCTGGTCGCGATGCTGGCCGGCGCCACGCCAGCGCCGCTCGAAGGAAGCGCCGGGCACGGCGGGTTCGCGGAGGGCCCGCTGGTCGGCGGCAACCTGACGACGCTCGTCGCCAGTCTCGGCACCCCGTGGGAGATCGAGACCGAGGGCGCGATCCTCGTGGTCGAAGAGGTGGGCGAGCGTCCGTACCGAATCGACCGCATGCTCCAGCAGCTCCTCGCCGCGGGGAAGCTGGGACGCATCGCGGGTCTCGGTGTCGGACACCTCGTCGACTGCGAGCCAGCACGGTCGGATTCACCGCCGGCGCTCGACGTGATCCTCGAGGTCGCGCTCGGGCTGGGCGTTCCGGTCGTGACCGGACTGCCGACCGGGCACGCCGCACCGAACCTGCCGTGGCCCGTCGGCGCGCCGGGCGTGATCGACGGCCGTGCGGCGCGCATCGAGGTGCGGGCACCCGTGGTGGACCCATGCGGCGCGTGAGCACACGCGAGAAGGAAGAGCGGAGCGAATGAAGCGGAGCCAGGTGCAACGAAAGCTCGGGCGCGTCGACCGCGCCCTCGACAAGGCCATCGCGAACGCAGAGATCCCCGGTGCGGTCGTCGTCGCGAGCCGGCGCTGGGGCGACGAGGTGCTCGAGCACGTGTCGGTGCGCGGCAGCGCCGCGCTTCGTCCCGAGCGTGTGCCGATGGCGCGCGAGACGATCTTCGACCTCGCGTCGCTCACGAAGGTGATGGCGACCACCGCAGCGCTCATGCACCTCGTTCACGAGGGTGCGGTCTCGCTCGACGATCCCGCGAGCAAGCACCTGCCGCACTTCGGCGAACGCGGGAAGGACGGCGTCACGGTGCGTCACCTGCTCACGCACTCGTCCGGCCTCAAGCCATGGCGAGCGTTCCACGAGCTGATGCTCGAGAAGGAGCGCAAGACGGGCGTTCGCCTGCTCGGGACGCCCGCGGCTCGTGACTTCGTTCTCGACCGTATCCATCGATCGAGCCTCGTTCACGAGCCAGGCGAGGCCGCCGTCTACGGTGATCTCGACTTCATCGTGCTCGGCGCGCTCGTCGAGGCCGTCGTTCGCCAGCCCCTCGACACGTACTGCGCAGATCGCATCTTCCGTCCGCTCGGCCTCGCACACACGTTCTTCGTTCGCGCGGGTGAGGGCGAGGCCGTGCCTCCCGACGCTGTTCGGCAGCGTTTTGCGGCGACCGAAGCGTGCCCGTGGCGCGGGCGCGTGGTGTGGGGCGAGGTCCACGACCCGAACGCGTCGGCGATGGGCGGAGTCGCCGGGCACGCGGGGCTGTTCTCGACGGCCGATGACGTCCACCGCTTCGCGACGGCTCTCCTCGACTGCTGGCACGGCCGCAGCGACGTCTTCGCAGCCGACACCGTTCGCGCCTTCTTCACGCGCCAGTCGCTCCCGAAGGATTCGGACTGGGCGATCGGCTGGGACACGCCGACGCCCGGCGCCTCGTCGTCGGGCCGCCACTTCTCCGAGGACTCCGTCGGCCACCTCGGCTTCAGCGGAACCTCGGTCTGGATCGACCTGCGCAAGCAGGCGATCGTCGTGATGCTGACGAACCGCATCCATCCGATCGCGCGTCGCAGCCAGTTCAAGCTCAGGCCGCTGGTTCACGACCTCGTGATGGAGGCCTTCGAGGCCGCATGAAGCCCCGCCACGTCCACTTCATCGCAATCGCCGGAACGGGAATGGGCTCGCTCGCCGGGCTCCTCGAGGCGCGCGGCATCGAGGTGACCGGCTCCGACGAGAACGTCTATCCGCCGATGAGCACCGAGCTCGAGCGACGAGGCATCCCCGTTGCGATGGGGTTCCGCGCCGAGAACGTGCTCGCACGCCGCCCGGATCTCGTCGTGATCGGTAACGCGGTTCGCCCCTCGAACCCCGAGGCGCGGGCGGCGATCGAGGCGGGAATCGCCTACCGCTCGTTTCCCGACGCGCTGCGCGAGCTCGTCATGCAGGATCGTCACGCCGTCGTGGTCGCGGGAACGCACGGAAAGACGACCGCGACGAGCCTCGTGGCGTTCCTGCTCGCACAGACCGGCCGCGATCCTTCGCTCCTCGTCGGCGGCATCGCGGCGAACTTCGGCGGCAGCTTTCGCCTCGGAAGCGGTCCGCACTTCGTCGTCGAGGGCGACGAGTACGACACGGCCTTCTTCGACAAGACGCCGAAGTTTCTGCACTACGGCGCGCGGTCGCTTCTGCTCACCTCGGTCGAGTTCGACCACGCCGACATCTATCGCGACCTCGATCACGTGAAGGCGGCCTTCCGCGCGCTGGTTGCCGCGATGCCGGCGGACGGAACGCTCGTCGCGGCGACTTCGCACGCGGGCGTTCGAGACGTGGTCGACAAGGCTCCGTGTCGACTCGTTCCGTACCGCGTGGGCGAGGCAGAAGGTCCCGGCTTCGCCGCGCAGCCGGTCGAGGTGCTGCCGGAAGGAATGCGCCTTCGTGTCAGCGTCGACGGGCGCGAGGCCGGGATTGGACTGCTTCCCATGCACGGCCGGCACAACGCCGAGAACGCCGCCGGTGCGCTGGCGATCGTCGCGCAGCTCGGCGTTCCGCTCGCCGATGCCCTGCGTGCGCTCCCCGAGTTCCGCGGCGTGAAGCGGCGACAGGAGGTGCGTGGCGAAATCGGCGGAATCACGATCATCGACGACTTCGCCCATCATCCGACGGCCGTCCGCGAGACCGTCGCCGGACTTCGTGCGCGATACCCGGAGCGCCGCCTGATCTCGATCTTCGAGCCTCGAACCAACACCAGCCGGCGTCGCGTGTTCCAGGCCGACTACGCGCGCGCGTTCGACGGATCGGATCGCGTCATCGTGGCGCGCGTCGCCGAGGCGCCGATCTACAGCGCGACCGGCGAGGTGACGGAGCGCTTCTCGGCCGACGAGCTGGTGGCGGACCTGCGCGCCCGTGGCCTCGATGCGCTCGCGCTAGACGGTCCCGACGCCATCGTTGATCACCTCGCCACGGCTGCGCGGCGCGGGGACGTCCTGCTCGTCATGAGCAACGGCGCGTTCGGCAACATCTGGGAGAAGCTCCTCGCTCGGCTCGCGCCGGCGACCGGCCCGGCGTGACGCCGCCGCGCGTCCTGGCGATCGGCGCGCACCCTGACGACGCCGAGTTCTTCGCTGGCGGCGCGCTGGCGGGCTTCGCGGCGCAGGGCGCGGAGGTCGGCATCGTCGTGTGCACCGACGGCGCACGCGGCGGCGCCACGGGCGGCGAGGCGCTCGCCGGCCGGCGCCGCGCCGAGGCCGAGCGCGCGGCGACGACGCTCGGCATCCGCGCTCCCGTCTTTCTCGGCCACGCCGACGGCAGCCTCGTCGCGGACGACGCGCTGCGCCGCGACCTCGTGCGCGAGATTCGCCGGGAGCGTCCCGACCTCGTCCTGCTCCACGATCCGACGACGCTCTGGACACCGCTCGGCGAGACCGTTCACCTCGGGCACAGCGATCACCGGGCGGCGGGGCAGGCGACGCTCGACGCGGTCTACCCGCGGCTGCTCCTCGCGAGCTTCTATCCCGACCTCGTCGACGAGGGCTTCGCTCCGTGGCTCGTTCGTGAGCTCTGGCTCTTCGACACGGCGAGGCCGGATCACTTCGTCCCGATCGCCGACACGTCCGAGAGGAAGCGCCGCGCCCTCGCGTGCCACGAGAGCCAGCATGTCCCCGGTCTTCTGGCGGCGGCGAGCGCGATCGAGTCGGCGTTCTCGTGCGGCGCGGGGCACGAGGCGTTTCGGCGTCTGCGACTGGTATGAGCCGCAGGCGCCCGCTCCCGGGCCGCGCGACGGGCTTCCGGCCGCCCTCTGCGTGCGAATCCGCGTGGCGGCGTGCCGCGGACGCGGCGAGCGGGTACGCTGCCCCGCCATGAAGCGAGCTCTCGGCATCGGCGTGCTCGTCCTTCTCGCGATCGTCGCGCTCCTCGTCGTGCGTGCGGCGATGGTCCGGCCGCCGACCGATGCGGTGGAGCCCGCACCGCGCATCGCCCTACCGGACGAGGCGGCGATCATCGAGCGCTTTGCGGCGGCGATCCGCATTCCGACGATCTCGCATCAGGATCCGGCACAGGACGATCCCGCCGTATTCGCCGCGTTTCGCGAGCACCTCGAGCGCAGCTACCCGGCCTTGCACGCGACGCTGCGCCGCGAGCTCGTTGGCGAGCGCTCGCTCGTCTACACGTGGGAAGGGCGCGATCCATCGAAGTCGGCCGTCGTTTTGATGGCGCACGAGGACGTCGTCCCGGTCGAGCCGGGGACCGAGGCGAGCTGGGAACAGCCGCCGTTCTCGGGTGCCGTCGTGGGTGGCTTCGTGTGGGGACGCGGGACGCTCGACACCAAGGGCAAACTCACGGGGATCTGCGAAGCCGTCGAGCTGCTGATCCGCGAGGGTTTCCGGCCGACGCGCACCGTGCTGCTGGTCTTCGGTCACGACGAGGAGGTCGGTGGCCGGCGCGGCGTCTCGGTGATCGCTGATCGCTTCCGCGCCGAGGGGCGCCGCTTCGACTGGGTCGTCGACGAGGGCGGGACGGTCGGCATTGGGCTCATCCCGGGCGTCGAGAAGCCCATCGCGCTCATCGGGATCGCCGAGAAGGGCTATGTGACGCTATCGGTCACGGCGACTGCAGCGCCGGGCCACTCGTCGATGCCGCCGCCGCACACGGCGATCGGTACGCTCGCGGCCGCGATCGAGCGCATCGAAGACCACCCGATGCCTGCCGCCCTGCGCGGCGCGACCCTTCGCTTCCTGCGTTCCGTCGCGCCCGAGATGGCGCTCCCGATGCGTACCGCGGTCGCCAATGCAGACGTTCTCGGGCCGTTGCTGGTCGCCGCGCTCGCGCGCTCGCCGCGCAGCAACGCGACGATTCGCACGACGACGGCCGTCACGATGATCGGTGGCGGCGTCAAGGAGAATGCGCTTCCGGCGTCTGCGCGCGCGCTCGTCAACTTCCGAATCCTTCCCGGCGACAGCGTCGCGAGTGTCCTCGCGCACGTGCGCGAGGCCGTGGCCGATCCGAGCATCAGCGTCGAGCTCAGTGACACGCACACCGCGCTCGAGCCGTCGCCCGAGAGCCGCGTCGACTCGGAGGGCTTCGCGCTCCTCTCGCGAACGATTCGCGAGATGCAGCCCGACGTCGCCGTCGCCCCGAACCTCGTTCTCGGCGGAACCGATGCACGCTACTTCCACGCGCTCTCCGACAGCGTCTACCGCTTTGGTCCGCTGCGCCTCGACGCCGACGACCTGAAGCGTCCCCATGGCACCGACGAACGCCTGAGCGTGGCCGACTACCTCGACAGCGTTCGCTTCTACGTGCGTTTGCTGCAGAACGCTGGGTGATGCTCGCGAAGGTGCGCCGCGTCCGTGCGGTGCGGGATCCCTTCGCCAGCTCCGATGCGCGCGTGCTCGCCGCCGCCCGCGATCTCCCCTCTCGCGGGGACGTGGAGCGCGGCGTCGACGAGACTTCGCTCGCGGAGAGCCGGGCGGATTCGGTCCGCCCGAGCCGATGCAGCCTCTCCTTGCGCTACTCGCCCGCCGAGACCGGCTTCCAGGACGAGTCGGGGTCGTAGGCCGTCATGGCGCCCGCGATGCGTGCGGTCTGCGGGCCGAGATCCTTCTCGAAGACCTGGCCGAGCGGGCCGACGATGAAGGTCATGATTCCCGACGTGCCGTAGTCGGCCGGAAACGCCACGAGCGCGAAGCCGGCGATCATGTGGCCGTTGATGACGTAGGCGTGGGCGCCGCCGGGCGCGTGGGGACCCTGCCGCTCGAGGATTCGAAAGTAGTAGCCCTTGAAGGGATCCCCGGGCTTGCGGCCTTTCGCGTAGTCTCCGGCCGCGGCCACGAACGGGCCGAGGGGGCTCGCCTCCTCTCCCGGTGCGGACTCCCAGTACAGGCCATCATGCCGGCCCGCCGTGCTCGCGAACGATCGCGCGTACTCGGGTACCCCGTCCCCTTCGCGGTCCTCGGCGGCGAAGACGCGCTGGGCTTCGGCGTAGGCGCGTGCGACGCCGATCGCGGCGAGCTCGTCGGCGCCGATCCGGCGATTGAGGAGCTCGTCGATTCCCGCGGG
>JADLGR010000276.1 GCA_020849175.1 Deltaproteobacteria bacterium | reverse complement strand
GAAGATCAGGACGCGCTGCGCGAGCTCGCGCGCAAGATCCTCGAGGACCGGACCACGCACGACCGGCTGAAGCAGATCGAGGCGTCGGCCGACTGGTTCGACCGCGACACGTGGCAGGAGCTCGCGCGTGCGAACCTGCTCGGCGTCGCGATCGACGAGACGTACGGCGGAAGCGGCTGGAGCTTCCTCGAGCTGTGCATTCTGCTGGTCGAGGTCGGCCGGAGCGTGGCGCCCGTTCCCGTGTTTCCAAGCCTCGTTCTCGGCGCGCTACCCCTTGCCGCGTTCGGAACCGACGCACAGAAGAAGCAGTATCTGCCGCGGGTCTCGAGTGGCGAGTGCATCCTGACGGCGGCCCTCACCGAGCCGGGCAGCGCGAGCGCCGAGCGCATCTCGACCCTCGCACGGCGCACAGAAGGCGGCTTCCGTCTCGATGGCATGAAGACGTGCGTTCCCGCGGCGCATCTGGCCGAGCGCGTGCTGGTGCCGGCCATGCTCCCCGACGGCCGTGCGGGGCTGTTCCTCGTCGATCCTCGGGCGGACGGCGTCACGCTGGAGCCCCAGCAGGGAACCAGCCACGAGCGGCAGTTCAGAATCTGCCTCGACGGCGTGCACGTCCGAGAAGCCGACCTCGTCGGGGGCGCGAACGCGCCTACGAACACGCTCGGCTGGCTGATCGACCGGGCGACGGCCGCGCTGTGCGCGATCGAGTCCGGTGTGACCGAGCGCGCGCTTCGCATCACGGCCGACTACACCGCGAAACGAGAGCAGTTCGGCCAGCCGATCGGCTCCTTTCAGGCGGTCCACCAGCGCGCGGCGGACGCGTTCATCGATGCCGAGTGCATCCGCTGGACGATGTGGCGCGCGGTGAGTCGACTCGCGGCCGGCGAGGACGCGGCCGATGACGTCTCGATCGCCAAGTTCTGGGCTGCGGAGGGCGGACATCGCGTGACCTACGCCGCACAGCACCTGCACGGCGGGATCGGCGTCGACGTCGACTATCCGATCCACCGCTACACGATGTGGTCGCGCCAGATCGAGCTCACGCTCGGGACGGCAAAGGAGCACCTCGAGCGGCTGGGCGAGGCCATCGCGCAGGCTCGATAGCGCTGCGCCTTCGGCGCGAGAAGCAGTGCCGGGCCAGCGACCGGGGAAAGCTCTGCCCATGCGGTAGCCTGCCGCGCCGATGAGCGAGCTCGAGCTGGGGATGGTTCTACTCTCGGCGCTGCTGCACGCCGCGTGGAACCTGTTCGCGAAGGGCAGCCGCGATCCGATGTCGTTCTCGCTGGTGCTCTCGATCGTTCCCGCACTGCTCCTGCTGCCGCTACTCCCGTTCGTCGATCTCACGCAGGTGCCGCCGGCCGTCTGGAAGCTCCTGTGCGTGACCGGCGTGTGTCATGGGCTCTACTTTCTCTTCCTCACGATGGGCTACGAGCGAGGAGACCTCTCGCTCGTCTACCCGATCTCGCGATCAGCGCCGGCGTTCGTGACGCTCGCCGCGGTGCCGCTGCTGGGTGAGTCGGTCTCGCCCCTCGGCGCGCTCGGCATCGCCGTCGTCGTCGTCTCGATGTGGCTCGTCCAGACCGAGGGTCGCGTGCGCTGGCACGGCTTCGTCGAGCCCGGAACGCGCTACGCCTACCTCGCGCTACTGGCGACCGTCGGCTTCTCGCTCATCGACAAGCGTGCGATGAGTCTGCTCTCGGCGGCACCGTGGAGCTCGGCCGTACCGAAGGCGGTCCTCTACTACTTCCTGCTCTGCGCGGCGGCCGCCCTCGTCTTCGTTCCGAACGCGCTGCGTCGCCTTCGCCCCGGTGCGTTCCACGCCGTCGCGACGCAGGAGGGCGGACGCGCGCTCATCTCCGTCGTCGTCAGCTTCGCGAGCTACGCATTGATCCTCGAAGCCCTGCGAAGCGCCTCGGTCAGCTACGTGACCGCGACCCGTCAGACCAGCGTCCTGTTCGCCGTCGCCCTCGGCATCGCCTTCCTCCACGAGCGCCCGAGCCGCCCCCGCATCGTCGGCGCCGCCGGCACCGTCGCGGGCGTCATTCTCATCGCCTTCGCCTGAAGCGGCGCCACGCAGCCCGCACCGGCGCCGTCGGTCGCGAGCGTCCTGACACCTTCGGTGGCAACCGGCCACTTCCCTTCGAGAGCCCCACCGGGGAGGCAGGATCTCGTTGCGAGGCCATCTCGTCGCCCGGCTGCGGACCGCGCTGCTTTCGGCGCTGCTGGCCGTCGTGGCGCCGTGCGCTCCAGCGCTCGCGCTCCCGACTCGCGCCATCGTCCTCTCGGGCGAGCCGGTCCCCGGCCTTCCCGGCCAGACGTTCGGAGCCGTCTACGGGTACCCGAGCGCGAGCGGGTATGTGGCGATCAGCGGCAACACGAGTGCAGGCAAGGCCGGCGTGTGGCTCTGGGACGAGACGACCGGAGGGTCGCCGACCCCCGTGGCGGTGCCGGGGCCCGCGCCGGCGCTCTCCGGGCTCGAGATCTCGCGGGCGTTCGTTCGTGAGATGACCTCGTCTGGACGCCTCGGTTATCAGGCCTCGCTCACGACCGGAGCAGGCGGCGTCACCTCGTTCACGAACACCTACCTCGGGATCTACGACCCGGCGAGCGGGCATTCGATCGTCGCCCGCGAAGGGGATCCGGCACCCGGAATCCCCGGCCATGCGCTCGTGCTCGACGCCCTCGCCGACGCGCTTCCGCAGTTCAATGCGGCGGGCCAGGCCCTCTTCACGGCGGTGACGTTCGGCGGCACCCCCGTCTTCGGAGGCGGCCTGTGGCGTTACGATCCGCCGGGAGTCGTCACGCCGATCGTGACGGCCACGAGTGACGTACCGTCGATTGGCATCCCCAACATCGTCGATCTAAATGATGCAGGCGAGCTGGCGTACGCCGCGAGCACGGGCAGCGTCGGTGGATACGCGATCCGGGGCCCCGACGGCGCCGGCGGTACGTACGAAGTGGTTCGCACGCAGGCGCTGGCACCCGGAACGCCGTCGCCCGGCGTCGTGTCGTGGATCCCGGGAGGCGGCTCGTTCTCGCTGAACGAGTCCGGGCAGCTCGCGTTCTCTGCACAGCTCCTCGCTGGAATCGGTGACGTCACCACCGCGAACGACTGGAGCG
>JADLGR010000275.1 GCA_020849175.1 Deltaproteobacteria bacterium | reverse complement strand
GTGAATTCGGTGATGTCGATAGTCGAGCGACTCCATCCAGTGGTTGTTGATCTGGAAGTTCCAGAAGTCGCAGGCCGGTGGCGTCATCTCGACGAGGAGCGCCTCGCCGGGCGCGAGCCGCCAGTAGCCCATGTGGAATGCGATGTTCGGATCTCCGTGTGCGCCCCCGGTGACCGCCGGATCCATCGGCAGCAGCGTGTTCGGCTGCCGTGCGAAGCCCTCGGCCCAGTCTGCGAAGAGCGTTGCAGTGCCCGACACGAAGCGAGCCGCATCGGTGAGGCCGCGAGCGAGCGCCGCCGCCGAGAGCGGCGCTGCAGGGCCCTTTGCGCCGATTCGCTCGATGCGCAGATCGGCCGGGCGCTCACGAGCACGGTCGAGAAAATTCTGCCGGACGATCAGCATCGACGAATCGGACTCGAGCGGCAGCCAGTTTCCGGGCGCCGGATCGCGGCTGAGGACGATCTCGAAGGATCCATCGGGTCCGAGCGAGAGATCGCCGGCCTCGAGATGGCCACTGCATCCCGATCGTGCCGGCGATCCGTAGTGTCCGTAGTACGTACCAAAGCCGAGGTACGCGACCGTTCCCCGTGTCCCGATCAGGCGATACGCGTAGTCGCCGCTGATCGCGGCGTTGAGATACACGCTGTCGGGGTTGTCGCAGCCGATCTTCGCCGTCTCGTGACTGAGACGATAGAAGCTCGGAGCCGCGGGGTCGGCGTGCTCGACGAACTTCTCGAGCGCGAGCCGCGTGAGGCGGCCGAGGTAACGGCAGCCCTCGGCGCGGTCGAGCGCGCCGGCCGGCGATCCCGGCCGCAGCAGGACGGCGCCGGCGTTCGCGAGCGCATCGCAGAAGACCTTCCATCCCGCTCCGTCGAGGATCGCCCGTTCGAGGCTCTGGCTCGCAGCGGTCGCTTCGATCATGAGGCCTCCCGCCACCACGAGCCGTGAAGACCGCCGGCCCGCAGCGTCGTCCGCAGCGTCGTCACGAACGCTGCCAGATCACGGCACCGTCTGCGAACGTCGCGACGACGTCGTCCGCCAGGAGCCTCTCGCGCGCGTCGCGCCACGGACGGTCGAGCAGGCACAGGTCGGCGGGCTCGCCGGGCGCGATGCGGCGCGCCGCTCCGCCCGGCGTTGCCCCCGGCGCCAGAAAGAGCGCCAGTGCCTCCTCGGGCGAGAGTCGTTCGTCCGCGCCGAGGACGGCGCCGGCTTCGGTGCGCCGATCGACTGCCGCCCGCATCGCTTGCCACGGATCGAACACTCCAAAGGGTGCGTCGGTCCCGGCTCCGAGCGGGATTCCCGCTGCGAGAAAGCCCCGGCAGCGGTGGAGCCACGGAACATCGCCGGCGTCGACGTGCGCGAGGTAGTCGTCGCCTCGCTCGCGAACGAAGCTCGGATTGCAGACGACACGCGCCCCGAGACGCGCAAGGAACGCGACCGCGTCGGGCGGCGCGATGGCCGCGTGCTCGATGCGGCTACCACGGCGTGCTCCCGCGGCCTCGAGCACGGCGGCAGCGAACACCAGCTCGGCGCGAGTCACGCAGTGCAAGGCGACGCCGCGTCCGGCCTCGCACGCCCGACGCACGATCTGTGTCACGTCGTCGAACGCCGGAAGGGCGTCTTCAGCGAGGCGGACCTTCACGGCCGAGCGCACGACGCGCGCGTGCGAAGGGTCGGGCAGCGTGGGCAATCCCATGACCAGGATGCGTTGTTGCACGGCGCCGGCGTCGGCCGCAGCCACCAGGATCTCGAGCTCCACCGGGCCAGTCTCCGCGGTGGCGTCGGTCACGCTCGTGACACCGCAGCGCGCAAGGCGGTGGCCAACCTCGCCGAGATCGGGCGGCCGTTCGCTCCCGACCCGCTCGCGGAGCCACGCGTCGAGGTGGAACAGGCGTCCCGTCGCTCGTCCGGCGCCGTCGCGCTCGACGCCCGGCGCATCGACACCGCGATCGAGGCCGAGACGGCTCACTGCAGCCGAGTTCAGCATCCAGAGCACCCCGGTCCGGTGCTGGATCCGCAGCGGACGCTCCGGCACGAGCCGGTCGAGCTGCTCCCGGCCCGGCTCACCGGCAACCGACTCGAAGTAGCCGACACCGCGGATCCATCCCTTCTCTCCTCGCACGCTCGACAGAGCGCGAGCGAGTCCGTCTGCATCGCGTACCTGCGGCGGGCCGCACGGCACCGACGTCAGCGCCGCTCCGAGCGCGAGCAGATGCAGGTGATGGTCGTGGAGACCGGGCAGCAGCACGCCGCCCGCGGCGTCGAGCACGGGCTCTCCCGGCCGCCGTCCGAGCGACGGAGCGACTTCGGCGATCGTGCCCTCCGCAATGCGAACGTCGAGCGGGGCAGCGCCGCCGATCTCGGCACGCGTGATCAGCACGCGGCGCTCCACACTGCACGGATCTCGACCTGTCGCCCTTCCCCTTCTCTTCGATCACTCGATCGCCGGCGCGACGCCGACGCACCGTGATGGGGCGCCCAGCGGCTCGGGTGGTACCGTTGTTCGCCGGTGGAGCGCATGAACACGAGAGTCTACCCCGCCGGGCCGAGCGACGCGGGGCTCCCGCGCTGCGTCCCGGGGCGCCTCCGGCGCGTGCGCGATCTGCGCCGCGCGCTGCGATCCCGCGACGCACGGTGGCAGGCAGCGTGACGGGCCTGCACGCCGCTGCCCTCGAGGGGCGGCGAGTCCTCGATCTCGCCGGAGCTTCGGGGGCCTACTGTGGCAAGCTCCTCGCCGACATGGGCGCCGACGTCGTCAAGATCGAGCCGCCCGGAGGTGCTCCCGAGCGTCGCACTCCGCCCTGCTGGCGCGATGCGGACGGTACGGAGACGAGCTTTGCCTTTCTCGCCGCCAACACGAGCAAGCGTAGCGTGACGCTCGATCTCGAGCGCAGCGCAGGTCGGGACGTCTTCCTGCTCCTCGCAGCGAGCGCCGATCTCGTGATCGAGACGTTCCCTCCCGGAACGCTCGAGGAACGCGGACTCGGCTACGAAGCGCTTCGAGCGGTCAACCCGCGAATCGTTCTCACGTCGATCACAGGCTTCGGCCAGACCGGACCGCACCGTGCCTATCGCTCGTGCGACCTCGTCGCGGGCGCCGTCGGTGGCGCCCTCTACGTGACGGGTGAGGCGGACGATCCGCCGGTCTCGCTCGCCGCCGCGCAGTCGTACGTCACCGCGTCGAGCTTCGCCGCCGTGAGCTCTCTCGTCGCGCTCCTGCACGCTTCGCACACAGGCTGCGGCCAGCACATCGACGTGTCGCTGCAGGAGGCCGTCGCGTCGATGACGCACATCTGCGGAGCGGGCAAGTTCCTCGACGATGGCATCGTCCCAAGGCGCAGAGGCACGGGGCTCTTCGCATCCGTTCCGTCGGGTGCCTACCCCTGCAAGGACGGGCTCGTGTATCTCATGGTGAACCGACCGCACCACTGGAAGGCCCTCGCCGAGTGGATCCACGAGGTGACCGATAACGAGGAGGTGCTCGACGCGATGTTCGAAGGGCCGTCCTCGCGCCGCCAGGAGTACCGCGAGCTGATCGACGTCTTCGTCTCGGATCTGACGCAGGAGCTCACCGTCGCAGAGGCCTATCACGAAGGGCAGCGACGCCGCATCGCCTTTACACCGGTGAACACGGCCGCACGGCTGGTGGCCGATCCCCAGCTCGCCGCCCGCGACTACTTCGTCCCGCTCGCGCACGCAGGCGGCGCCACGCTCGCGTACCCCGGCGCGCCGTACCGGCACGACAAGACTCCGTGGGCGCTGCGCGGTCCGGCGCCTCGCGCCGGCGAGCACAATGCTTCGGTCTACCAGGGCGAGCTCGGACTCACCACCGACCGCATCCGAGCGCTACACGATGACGGCGTCGTCTGAAGCCGCAGGCGGAGCGCTGCGCGGCGTCCGCGTACTCGAGTTCACCGCCGGGATGGCAGGGCCGTGGATCGGTCGCATCATGGCGTGCTGCGGCGCCGACGTGATCAAGGTCGAGTCGCACGCGCGCCCGAGCGTCGTGCGCCTCTACGTTTCGCCCGGCGCACCGGAGGCCGGGATCCAGCCGGCGCTCTCGCCGTGGCTCACCGACTGGGACGCGGGCAAGCGCTTCGTCGCGCTCGACCTCACGAAGCCGCTCGCGGTCGAGATCGCGAAGCGCCTCGCCGCACGCTGCGACGTCGTCGTCGAGAACTACGCCAGCGGGGTCATGGACAGGCTCGGTCTCGGCTACGACGCCCTCACGAGCGTGCGGCCCGATCTCGTCTACTTCAGCAGCTCCGGATACGGCGACACGGGACCGTGTCGAACCTACGTCACGTGGGGTCCGAACATCGAGGCGCTCTCCGGTCTCGCGACGCTCTCGGGCTTCCCGGGTCGTGCGTGTACGCTCACGCAGTACGCGTATCCCGACGGCCTCTCCGCCCTCCACGGCCTCTTCGCGGTGCTCTGCGCACTCGACCACCGGGCACGGACCGGAGAGGGCCAGCGCATCACGCTCTCGCAGCTCGAGACGACCGTCGGTGCGCTCGGCCCGCTCATCCTCGAGCACTTCGCGTCCGGTGGCGAGCCGGCGCGACGCGGCAACGCCGCGCCGGACGCCGCGCCGCACGGCTGCTATCCGTGCCGTGGAAACGACCGCTGGTGCGCGATCCGCATCGAAGACGACGCCGACTGGGAGCGGCTGTGCACGGTCGCGGGCGAGGACGCATGGAGGCGCGACTCGCGCTTCGAGACGCGCGAGGGCCGCCTCGCCCATGCGGCGGCGCTCGACGCGGCGATCGCCGCCTGGACCGCGACGCAGGAGGCATACGCCCTGATGCACACGCTGCAGCGCGCCGGCATTGCGGCGGGCGTGGTGCAGACCGCCGAGGACGAGCTGCACCACGACCCTCAGCTCGCCTCGCGCGGGTTCTTCGAGCGGGTGCCGCACCTCGTGAAAGGTGAGGTCATCGCGCCGGGCATCCCACTCGGACTCTCTGCGACGCCGGCACGCACCGGCCGTGCGGGCGCCGCGATCGGGCAGGACAACGACGCCGTCTTCGGCGAGCTGATCGGCATGAGCCGCGCCGAGATCGACCGCGCGATCCGCGAGGGCGCGATCGAGTCGCCCATTGAGCCCGCGTGAGGGCGGGCGTGGACCCTGCGCTGGCCCTCGCGCGCGGCCTGTCGCACGCTCCAAGAGGCCTTCGCAACCGCGCACCTTCGCGCGAACCACGGGAGGCTCCGATGCCCGGCGATGCCCCTCCGGCCCGGCCCGGTTTCGACGCTGCGCTGGCCGGCAGACGCGCCGAGTGCGACGGCGGCGGCGCCGTCCCCGGAACGCACTTCGCGGGGCGTCAGGAATTCTCGGGGATCCTCACGGGCGAGTACGTCGATCACGGAGACCCGCCGTGGCGCTGGTACCTGCTCGCGCGGCTCGATCGCAAGCCGCCTGGCTACCCGTCCGACACCGTCTGGTGTGAGTCGGGGAACCTCTTCGTGAGCGACGAGAGCACCGGCTGACGCCAGACATCGAAGCGTGTCCGCTCCGGCCCCCTGCGCTACCGGCCTTTGAAGATCGGCTTTCGCTTCTCGACGAACGCGCTCGTGCCCTCGCGGGCGTCCTCGGTGTGCGCCGATAGCGTCGCTGCGACGGCCTCGTAGTCGATGACCTCGTCGAGCGTCGACGTGAGCGCCTTGTGGATGAAGCGGCGTGCGAGGTCGATCGCCACGCTCGGTCCGCGTGCGAGCTCCTTCGCGTAGGCGAGCGCGCACGAGAGCGCCTGCCCGGGCTCGACCAGCTCGTCGAGCAGACCCTCCCGGTGACACTCGTCGGCTTCGAGGATCCTTCCCGTCTCGACCATCATGAGCGCCGTCGACAGCCGCGTCACGCGCGGCAGGAAGTAGGTGATGCCGCAGTCGGGTGCGAAGCCGAGGCGCACCATCGCCGCGCACATGCGCGTGGTGCGATCGCCGATCCGCCGGTCGCAGGCGAGCGCGAACGAGAGACCCGCGCCCATGACCGGCCCCGCGAGCGCCGCGATCACGGGCTTGTCGACGTCGACGATCATGCGCGTCAGCTCACCGACCGGGCCGGCCGGAGTCTTGCGCTGATAGCGCTCGAGCGGAACGTCGGAGAGCCCCGGCATCCCGCGCGCGTCCGCGCCCGAGAGCCAGTCGGCATCGCCGCCCGAGCAGAAGGCGCGGCCGGCGCCCGTGAGCACGAGGGTCCGTACCTCGTCGCGCTGGCGCAGCTCGCGCAGCAAGGCGATGAGGTCGACCGCGAGATCCCACGTGATGGCATTGAGGCGATCCGGTCGGTTCAGCGTGATGATTCCCACGCCCTCGTCGATCTCGAAACGCAGGTGGTCCTTCGTCTCTACGCGCGTCGTCTCGCCGACCACGTCGCCTCCTTGCATCGGTTCGAATCTTTACTCGACGGCCCGGCCCGCCGCGTCGCCAGCGCGCTCTTCGCCCACCGGCCGAGCCGCGCGCCGCAGTCTATCTGCCGGTGCGGCCACGGGCCATGAAGCGCGCGCACACGGTGGCCCTCTTTGGCGGCCGTGGCCGCCAGTCCTGCGCGACGCGCACGAGGCCGGGAACGATTTCGTGAGTCGACTTGCGAGCGTCTGTCGGGCATGCAGCTTGCTACGAACGTGCTGCGCGGGGGTGCGGGAGGAACGCGTGCTCGGATTTCGCAGCCTTCTCTGGATCGGTCCCGGCGAGGACCTCGGATCGGATCTCGTGGCCGACGCGCCCACGCTCGAGTTCTGCTGGAGTCGCGACGTGCGCGACGCGGAGACGCAGCCTCTCGAGAGCTTCGACGCGATCATCCTGACGCCCCCGGCCGAGGGGTCGGCTCTCTCGGCGCTCGCCGAGCTTCGACGCCAGTCTCCCCTTCCACCCGTTCTCGTCCGTGTGAACAGCGCGGATGCCACGGCGCGAGAAAGGCTGTCCACGGCGGGCGCGGCGGGCGTGATCCTCGCCGGCGGCGGCGCCGGTGCGCTCCTCGCGGGGCTCGAGGACGTCCTCGTGCGGCGCCGCGTGAAGCCGACCCGGCAGGCCCGCGAGCCGGAGTGCGAGAGCGCGCCGGCGGCTCCGACCCGCAGCCCCGCCATGCGAGCGACGCTCGCGCTCGTCGCGCGCGCGGCGGGATCTCGCGCGTCGGTCCTGTTGTGCGGCGAGACGGGCACCGGCAAGGAGGTTCTCGCCCGCGCGATTCACGCGCGCGGTGCGCGAGCCACGCGTCCGTTCGTCGGCGTCAACTGCGCGGCCTTCCCCGAGCCGCTGCTCGAGAGCGAGCTGTTCGGACACGTCAAGGGCGCCTTCACGGGAGCCGACCGCGACAAGAAGGGCCTGTTCGAGGTGGCGGAAGGCGGCACGCTCTTCCTCGACGAGGTCGGCGAGATGCCGCTGTCGATCCAGGCGAAGCTGCTGCGCGTGCTCCAGGAGCGCGAGCTGCGTCCGGTCGGTGGAACGCGCGCGCGACCCGTCGACGTTCGCCTCGTGGCGGCTACGAACCGCCAGCTCCGGGCCGAGATCGCTGCGCGGCAGTTCCGCGCCGATCTCTACTACCGGCTGGCCGTCTTCCCGATCAACGTGCCGCCGCTGCGCGAGCGCCCCGAGGACATTCTACCTCTGTGCGTCCACTTCCTCGCGCTGCACGGTGCGCGTGAGAACAAGCAGGGCTGTACGCTCTCGCGCGAGGCCGCGAGCCTGCTGCTGGCGCACCGCTGGCCGGGCAACGTACGCGAGCTGGAGAACGAGGTGCAGCGTGCTCTCGCGCTCGCCGAGCCCGGTGACCCTCTCCTTCCCGAGCACTTCTCCGACCGCCTCGGTGCGGTCCTCGAGCCCATCGAGGCCACCGCAGCGTGTGAGGAGACGCTGCGACAGCAGCTCGGCCGTATCGAAGCGTGGCTCATTCGCCAGGCACTCGACGCGCAGGGCGGCCGGCGCGCCGCGACCGCACGCCGGCTCGGCATCACCCGTGAGGGGCTGTACAAGAAGATGCAGAAATACTCGATCTCGTGACGCGAGACGCACGGGCGATCTCGTGCTCGCGCCGTCGTGCGCGCAGGCAGCGGCTCGTCGCGCCGGATCAGGCGACGGCGGGCCCCGACGACGGCGCGGGCGGAGCCGGACACGCGGCGCACGGCTCCGCCTCGTGCGTCGCGCCGCGCGGCTCGAGCTGAAAGGTCGTGTGATCGAGGTCGAAGCGTTCCTGCGCGAGGCCTTGCAGCGCGCGAAGCACGCTCGGAACGTGTGCCGTTTCGTCGACGTCGACGTGCGCGCTGATGGCGTGGTAGCCCGACGTGAGCGTCCAGACGTGGAGGTCGTGAACGTCGACGACGCCCGCCACCGCGCGCATCTCGCGACCGAGCGCTGCCATGTCGACGTGGCCGGGCGCGGCCTCCATGAGGACGTCGAGCGACTCCTTCACGAGTCGCCACGCGGACACGAGGATCAGGACGGTGATGAGGAGCGCGGCGATTGGATCCGCGAGCGCCCAGCCGAACGCCATCAGGAGGACAGCGGCGACGATCGCGCCGACCGACCCGAGCGCGTCGCCGACGACGTGCAGGAAGGCGCCGCGAACGTTCAGGCTGTGGCGGTGCCCGGCGTGCAGGACGACGGCGGACGCGAGGTTCGCGAGCAGCCCCGCCACCGCAACGACGAGCATCAGCTCGCCGCGCACCTGTGGCGGCTGCACGATTCGCCCAACGGCATCGATGGCGACCAGCGCCGAGATGGCAACGAGGACGAGACCGTTGGCGAGCGCCGCGAGGATCTCGGTGCGCCGGTAGCCGTAGGTCTTGCTCGCCGTGGGCTCGCGCCCGGCGACGCGTAGCGCGAACAGGGCGAGCGCCAGCGCTGCGACGTCGGTCGCCATGTGGCCGGCGTCCGCCAGCAGCGCGACGCTGCCGGAGAGCAGTCCGCCTGCGATCTCGACGCCGAGAAAGGTGGCCGTAATGACGAGGGCGGTGCGAAGACCGCGCGCGTCGCGGCTCATGCGAGCCGACTCCGCCGCCGGACGCCCACGATTCCGCTCACCGGAACCAGCTCCGCCGCTTCGCGCGAGCGTCCCCAATCAGCGCACGGATCTCGCTCTTCACGCGCTCGACCCTCGGGGCGATGGCCGCGTCCTCCTCGTTCGAATCGCCCTCGAAGTACAGCGGCTCTCCGAAGTGGATCCGGAACTTCACCGGCAGCGGCAGGAACCCGAGCAGACCGAGCCACGGAAAGAGCG
The DNA here is from genome assembly GCA_020849175.1 of Deltaproteobacteria bacterium. GTDB lineage: Bacteria > Myxococcota_A > UBA9160 > UBA9160 > UBA9160 > MYXO. The sequence goes on along the minus strand of JADLGR010000275.1, from coordinate 11,457 downwards.
GCGTGATCGGAAAGGCCGGCGAGCCGAACATGCGGCCGAGCCATCGAATGTTCGCGATGCCCGGCGACTGCTCCTCTGCCCCGACGATGCCGACGGGGACGATCGGCGTATCGGTCTCGAGTGCGAGTCGTAGGAAGCCGAGTCCGAAACGCTGGAGCTGGTAGCGCTTGCTCCAGGGCTTGACGAACCCGCGCTCGCCTTCGGGAAACACCATGATCGCCTCGTCGCGTTCGAGGAGCTGCACGCAGTTCTCGGGCGTTCCGACGACCGAGCCCGAACGCTGCATGAGGACGTTGAACCACGGGATCGTGGGCAGGTAGTACTCTCCCATTCCGCGAACGATGCGCGGAGGCCGGGCTTCGAGATAGAGCGCCGTCGCGAGCATCGCGCCGTCGTAGGCGAACGTGTTGCCCGCATGATTCGCGATCAGCAGCACGCGGCCCGGTGGAACGCGTTCGATGCCCTGGGTCTCGACGCGGAGCCAGTAACGGTAGAAGAGCGCCGCCGTGAGGAGGATCGGCCGCGCATAGCTCGGGTCGAAGCCGAAATCGTCGACGCCGTACTCGTTGATCCGCGTCGGAAGATGCGCCGATCTGGCCTCGACCTCGTCGCGCAGCGAGCGAAGCGGTTCGGGAAGCGGCCAGCGGGCCGAACGCGCGCGGAGCCGCGCCGAACGAGCCGGCTCGGGGAGCGCGCTCGGATTCATCCGGGCGAGCATACCCCAGGCGCCATGGCCCCTCGCGGCGCGGCGCACGACCCGCAGACCAACCGGCGCCGCCCCGGCGCGGAGACCGAGGCGACGTTACGGCAGGCCGGGCAGCGGGTCCGGGACCGCCGGAGACTCGATTACGGTGATCCCCGGCGTGGGGGGAGACGGCGGGCCGCCACCCGGCGGACCACCGCCCGGCGGACCACAGCCGACGTCGCAGGGCTGCGGCTGCGGGCCGGGCCCGGGACCGGGTGCGGGCGGCGTGAAGCCACCTCCCCCTCCTCCAGCAGATCCACCGGCTGCGACGTCGAGGGGCGAGAAGTGGTCGGTCGCCGCACCGACCGCGCCATCGCCGCAAGCTCCCCCTCCGCCCGTGTCACCAGCGTCGCCGCTACCACTGCGCGCGGCTGCGCACGCTCCGGGCGGCGCGATGTGGTGCAGGCACCGCTTGCCCTCGCGAACCTGGCCCTCTGCACAGGCATCGCCTTCTGCGACCGGAGCGGCCGCTCCTTGCTCGGCCTGCGCCGCCGAGCCCAGCGCCATGATGCCGGCGCCTGCAAGCGCGGCGATTCCGAACCGGCGTACGCGAGACGAGAGTCTCATCGACACGAACCTCCGGGGAGGCACACTCCCTGCGAGTGAGTGACAGCGGGAGCCTTCGAGGTGACGTTGCCGGCGGGTGAGGGGATCGGCCCATCCATCGCTCCGGCAGCCAGATGCAGCCCGACCTGCTCCTGTCTTGCGACTCGTGCGCTTACGGCTGCCTAAACGACAGCGTCAGATACCCGCCCCAGATCTGCTGCCGGTAGTTGAACACGTTCGTGTTGGATCCATTGTCGAGGTAGTAGTACCGCGCCGAGGCCGTGAGCCACGAGGTCAGGGGTCGTTCGAGCTTGACCTCGAACTCCCAGACGTTGTCGCGTCGCTTCGCACCCGCGTAGACCAGCGGGAGCGAGTTGTTCTGCGGATACGTCGAGGGGTGATAGAAGGCGCGGTAGGTGAACCCCGCCTGTCCGTCGAGCTCGAATTGCCAGAGCAGCGGCGTACGAAAGCCGAGCACTGCCTCCCAGCCGTCGTAGCGCCACTCCGGGCCGACGGACCAGTAGTGAAGGTAGTTGGCCCCGCCGCGCAGCTCGATTCCGGTCTCCGGGATCGGAAACGTGTGCAGCACGCCGGCCGTGAGGCCCCATCCGTCGCGGTTGCGGGCGGCGGCCTCATCGACCCCACGAGGACCGAATCCGCCTGGCTGGCCGACATCCGGATAGTCGACACTGTCGAAGAAGATGTCGCCGCCGTAGAACTCTGCATAGCCCCAGGTGAGGCCGTAGTCACCCCAGCTCCGATAGATCTGCGGCGTGATGCCCCCATACACCTCGTAGGGACGGTAGCCGTACCACGCATAGCTGAAGTCACCCTGGAGGCGCAGCGTCGTGTCGTCGGAGACCGGACGGTCGATCCAGACGGAGGCGCCGGGATATTCGAGATCGAACTCGTACAGCTTCGTGTGCGCATTCCCGTAGTAGCTTGCGAGCGCGCCGACGGTGAACGTCTCACCGCGGTAGATCTCCGCACCGCCGATCGCCGACCACATGGAGTCGACGTCGCGGCGGCCGGAGATTCCGCCGGGCGTGATGTCGCTGCCGGCGAGCGTCACGTTCGTGTTCCACTCGGCTCCCGACGAGATCTCGACGAAGGCGCGGTGCGGGCCCCAGCCCGGCTCGCGCGCGAGCGCTCGTGCGGCCGCCTGCGCCCACTCGCTGTCCGGCGCGAGGTCCTGCACGCGCTGGAGGGCTTCACGTGCAGCCTCGCGATCTCCGCCGGCCTCGAGTGCGAGTCCCTCGTAGTACGAGGCCACCGGCTCGACCGACGCCGCGTCGCGTGTCCGCGCGCGCCGGAGCGCCTCGGCCGCCTCTCCTGGCCGCCCGCGCTGTAGCAGGACGAGGCCGAGGTAGAGGTCGGCGTCCGCACGCCCGGGACTCGTTTCTCGCGCGGCCTCGAGGCTGTGCTCGGCTGCGTCGAGATCGCCCGTGTGGTACTCGGCGATCGCGCGGTAGAGGTCTGCGTCCGGCAGCCGCGGCTCGAGGCGCTTCACCTCCGCGAGCGACGCGAGGGCGTCGGCATAGCGCCGCAGGCGAATCTGGCACTCGGCAGACAGAAGAAACAGCCTCGCGTCACCCGGATCGGCCTCGCGTGCCCGCTCGAGGACCGGGAGCGCGAGCTCGCAGCGGCGAGCCCGAACGAGCTCGACGGCCTCACGACGCGCGTCGCTCGCGAGGGCAGGCGAAGCTGACGCACCGGCCAGTGCGCATGCGGCGAGCGTACGGACAGCGGCCGAGAAGACCGTGCGCGGGGGGGAGCGCCTTGCGGCGCCCGGTGTCAAGCCCGCGACCGCTTCGCCATCGCGAGCGCCATCAGGCCCGATGCCAACAGCACGGCGGTTGCGGGCTCGGGGATCGGTCCCCCTGCTCGCTCGAGGCCGTATACACCGATCGGCGGCATCACCTGGACGTTGCCCGAGAACGGCATGTCGCCGCCGACGATATACCGCATCACGAACTGCGTCGACTGCGCATGCTCACCATCGGAGCCGTCGCCATTACCAAGGGGGCCAAGGGACACCATCGCGAAGTAGTAGGTCTGCGCCGCGGCCGTGTACTCGAGGATGAAGATGCGGTTGCCATCGAGAGCGACGGGGATGTCCGGATAGCCGTCCGCGAGGGAGACGCGGGTGAATACCAGCATCACCCATGCGAGATCGCGCCCGGTGTTGTTGGTGACGGTCCAGGTGGAGTCCGCGATGAAAGGATTCTCCGGCGTCTGGCACACGTCGCCCTCGTGGCAGCCCGCGGCAGGGTTCTGGTACGCGGCCTGCGGGTTCTGGTAGATCGGGCCGAGGCTCTGCGTGATCGAGAGCTGCGGTCCGTAGATGGCGTTGCCCGCCGAGAGGAAGCTGTCCGCCGGCGTGGCGTGGTCGACGACCGAGAGGCCCGCTGCTTCGACGGCCGCCTCCGAGAAGCCGAAGAGACCTCCGCCGAGGAAGAAGAGCGGGTTCGTATCGTCGATGGTGAGGGCGCTCGCACCGCGCGCGGCGAGCACACCCAGCGCAACGACCAGCGCTCCCAGAACACGGCGGTGGCCCAGCCACCCAGACTGACGACGGATCGATTCGCGCATGCAGCTCACCCCCGGCCCGCGTCCGGCCCCCTCGGCCAGCCCCGGCTCTAGGCTGTAAGTGCGCCGCAGGGCCCTCGAGGTGTCAGCGCGGGTCCGCTGCCTGCCCTCGCCCACGCAGGTCGCTCGCCAAGGCGCCCGATGTAGCTCCGATCAGGAGGACCGTACGGCGAGGATGCCCTCGAACGGATCGCCCTCGGGAAAGCCAGCGAGGGGTGGAAAGTCCTCACCCGGCGGAGCAGGGGAGACGTCCACGAGCTCGACCTCGGCCCGCGTGGCGGCGCGCTGCACGAGGTCTGCGAGCGCGCGAGGCCCTGCTCGCTCGTTACGGCACACGAGCAGGGAGCCGCCGGGCGCGAGGTGGCCGAGCGCGCTCTCGACGAGCGGTTCGAGGTCGCGGCGCGCGGACCAGAAGCGGCGGCCTGCGGCGGCCGCGGTGGGCGGGTCGAGGACGATCCCGTCGAAGAGATCTCCTTCGTCGAGGCGCTCGAGATGGCGGCGGCTGTCACCGCGCACCGCGCGATGGCGCGTGGCATCGAGCCGGTTGCGTGCGAGCGTTGCATCGATGGCGCGGAGCCAGGCGGCCGAGAGATCGACGCTCACCACCTCGGCAGCGCCCGCCGCCAGGAGGGCAGCGCTGAAGGCTCCCGTGTGTGCAAAGAGGTTCAGCCAGCGGCCCGCGCGTGCACGCCGTGCGAGCCGTTCGCGATTCTCGCGCTGGTCGATGTAGAGCCCGATTCCCGGCGAAGGATGCGCGGGACGCGAGAGACCGGGCTCGACCTCGAAGAGAAGGCCCCGCTCGCGCACGACGATCCCTGCCCCGCCCCGGCCCTCGCCCGACACGAGAGCGCCTCGTGCGAGTCGTACGCATTCGAGTGTGCCGGCTGGCCGCGCGCGCAGGTGCATGACCTCGATCACGCAAGGCTCCGTCCCGAGCGCAGCGCCGAGTGCATGCAGCGTCGCATCGATCGCCCGGTCGGTGATCTGTGCACAGGCACGGCCGGTGACGATCACACGAAGACATGCCCCGAGCCGATCGATCGCGAGGCCGGGAAGGCCGTCCGCCTCGCCGTGAACGAGACGAAACGCATTCGTCCCCTCGTCGCCATCGGCTGCGTCGAGGAGTCGGCGGCGCCGCGCGAGCGCGGCTGCGACACGCGCCTCGACACTCGCTCCTGGCGCATCGCCGCGCGACCAGACCCGCGCGGCGACGGGGCCGTCTCCCTCCGCGCGCGCGAAGCCCCCGGGCTCACCACCGGGACCGCGCAGCACGACCAGCGAGCCCGCACGAAAGGACGCAGCGTCCCCCGTCTCCCGATCGGTGAGAACCCACGGATGCCCGCGCACGAGCGCGCGCAGGGTCGCTCGCGACACGACGAGCGACGCCGCGTCGCTCGCACGCTGGCCGCCACGCGCCTGCGGCGGGAAGACCGGCTCCTCGGGCCAACAGTGTTCCGGAGCCTCGCACTGAAGGTCGATCCCCTCGTCGGGGATCTGGAGGCGAACGCTCCACAGGCGAAGGCCGCCGGCGACGAGGCGGCCGCCAAAACGCGCGTCGCCGAGGATCGCTGCGCCCGCGCCGGCGAGCATCCCGCGCACCGCGTCGGCCGCCAGCGCTGCCGCAAAGAGCGTGACCTCCGCCACACCGTCCCGCTCTGCGACGACCTGGAAGCCGAGATGGCCGGTTTCGCGGACACCCGCAGCGAGCGTACCCTTCCGCCATGCGGGCGCATCGACGAGCGCGCGCTCCTCCCGAGTGCCGCCGCGAGCGAGTGCGGCGAGAAGCCGTACGCGCGCTGAAGCGTCTCGCGCGAAGAGAGAGAGCGAGCGCCCCCCTGCATCTCCTTCGATGACCGGAAGGAGCTGCTCCGCGCGGAGATCGAGCGTGCTCTCCGCTCCCGACACCGCCCCCGGCCGCGTCTCGACGACGACGAAGTCGGGGCCCCGAAGGAGCACACGGGACTCGAGACGCGGGCCAGCGCTCTTGGACGCCATGCCCACCGCGACGACACGCGCTCCCGGCGACACGCTGCAGGCCGGATCGCGCTCGACCTTTCCGGCGACGCGAACACCCCCTCCACGAACGACCCGCGCGAGCGCAGCCTCGCTCGCGTGCGGCACTGCACGCGCGAGCAGCGCGGCCAGCGAGAGCCGCGATCCCGGCGCTCGGAAGCGAATCGAATCCATGTCGGCCTTGTACCGCGCCCCCCGCGTCGCCGCACTTCGACCGAGGCCGGTACACTCGCGCCGATGCCCCTTCTCGATCTCGCGCTCCCCGACGAGCTCGCGTCCTTCGAGCTCCCTCCCCCCGTCCTCGCCCTCGCGGCCGAGCTCCACGCCGCCGGGCACGAGGCCTTCCTCGTCGGTGGCTGCGTTCGCGACGCGCTGCGCGGTCAGTCGGTGCGCGACTTCGATCTCGCAACCTCGGCGACGGCCGAGCAGGTCCTCGCGCTCTTCGTGCGCGCCATCGCCACGGGCATCCGACACGGAACGGTGACGATCCCGACCGAGGCCGGCATGGTCGACGTCACCACCTACCGCGCGGGCACGAGTCTCGCGGCCGATCTCGCGCACCGCGACTTCACCATCAATGCGATCGCGCTCGATCCTCGGACCGGAGCGGTCATCGACCCGGCGAACGGTCGTGACGACCTCGCCGCCGGCCGCCTCCGCGCGGTCGGCGGCGCTGCCGACCGCCTCGCAGAAGATCCGCTGCGAGCGCTTCGCGCGGCGCGCCTGGTTGCGACGCTCGGCCTCACACCCGATGCGGAGCTCGAGGCTGCGCTGCCGGGCGCGCGGGACGCCCTCGGCACGCTCGCACGCGAACGCGTCCGTGCCGAGCTGGAGGTGCTGCTCTGCGGCACGTGGGCCGCCGAGGGCCTCTCGCTCCTTCTCCGCACTGGCCTCGTGCAGCGGCTCGCGCCCGGCGTTCGCCCGGACGTGCCGCACGTGGTCGCTGCGCTCCCCGCAGACCTCGCGATCCGCCTCGCAGCCCTGCTGCGCGGAACACGGGCGCAGGCCATCCTCGCCGGACTGCGATTCCCGCGCAGGACCGCGCGGCGCGTCGCGCTCCTTCTGCGCCACCACCCGGTCGAGGGCGGCACCGATACGTCGAGCGACACGTCCGTGCGTCGGCTGCTGCAGAGAGCGGGTGAGGCGAACGTCTCGGCACTCATCACGCTACGCCGCGCCGAGCTGGCAGCGAGCGGGTCTGGCGGCGACGCGCAGGCCCGCGCGCGAATCGATGCGCTCGAAGCCGGCCTCGCACGCGTTCGCGCAGCAGGAGCCCTCGCGCTCCACCGGCTCGATCTCGCGATGGACGGCGCAGGCGTGATGCAGGCCCTCGGCTGCCGCCCGGGCCGAGTCGTCGGTGAGGCGCTGCGCTTTCTCACGGAGCGCGTGCTCGAAGACCCGGCCTGCAACACGCCCGAGCGTCTGCGCGCCTTGCTCGCCGGCTGGACTCCGCCTGCGGAGCCGCGTTAGAACGCGATCAGGTCACGTCCGCGATCGACTCGGGCGTTCGTCCCCGGCGCTGCCACACGACGACGCCCACCGCGGCGAGGGCGAGCGCCGGCACGATCACGACCCACGCGAACTGCTGAACGTATGCTCCCGCGGCGACGATTCCGCCGAGTAGGATTCCCACGCCGCACAGCCGCCAGTCGCCGTGAACTCCGGCGAGGAAGGTCGCGAGCGCGAGCGTCGCGAGCGCAACGAGGCCGAGCGCGTCGCGCTGGATCTGGCCCGCCGCTTGGAGCAGGAAGACCAGCCAGAGCGCCGCGAGCGTGCCGAGCCAGTGGAAGGCCTGCGCTCGCAGCGCTCCCGCCGGCGACTCGCCGCGTGCTCGCGCCCGAATCCATGCGAAGAAGGCCGAGACACCGCCGACGAGCGGCACCATCGCGACCCAGAAGTGGAAGCCATACTGCTTCGAGAAGGTCGTGACGCCGATCCCGGCGATCGCGAGCCCGACGAGGAGCACGAAGAGCGCCTCGCCCTGGCGAACGCGCTGGCCGAGGTCACCGCGCGGCGACGGAGTCGGGGGCAACGGGCTGGCGCTGGACATCTCGGTGACTCCCTGCTTCTGCGGTGTGCGCGCAGCGTAGCGCGCTGCGGGCGGAGCCTCCGCGGCACGACACGGCCCGCTTCTCCCTCGCCCGATCCGGCTCAGCCGCGCGGCACGCGCCGCGAAGGAGGGGTCGGTGCGGACCGTGCGCGCGGTGCCGGCCCGGGAGCGGCGCGACCACCGATCCGCACGCGCCGGGCCGATGATCCGCGACGGCTGCGCTGCCCCGCAGGGCTACGGACCGCCGCCGGGAGCACGACCCGGGCGATGGCCCCGCGCGAGCCGCCGCTCTCGAGCGTCAGCATCCCGCCGAACCCCTCGACGATCGCGAAGCTGATTGCGAGGCCAAAGCCGCTGCCCGACGCCTTCGTCGTGAAGAAGGGCTCGAACAGATGCTCGCGGATCTGATCGGAGATCCCCGGGCCCGTGTCACGGATCTCCACCACCGCACGGCCGTCCGCATCGGTGAAGCCACGCACGCGCACCTCGTGCTGGCTGCCGGGAGCCTCGCTGCACGCATCCGCCGCGTTGACCAGCAGGTTCACGAAGACCTGGAGCAGCGCGGTGTCGTTCGCCTCGACGCTCGGGACGTCGTCCACGTCGATGCTCACGTGCGCGACCTCGGCGAGCTTGCCGCGCACGATGCGTACGGCCGAGTCGATGACGCCGGGGATCCGGACGGACGTCAGCGCCCGACTCTCGATCCGCGAGAGAACGCGGACGTCGCGTACGATCGCCGCCACGCGCTCGGCGCCCTCGAGCGCGTCCGCCGCCGCGCTCAGCGCCTCGTCGATTCCCTCGGCGAGACCCTTCGCGAGCGGGTCGCCACCCGCAGCTTCCGCGCGAACGCGGAGATCGGCGAGGTGCGACCGCAGATAGCCGAGATTCGAGACCACGTACGAGAGCGGGTTGTTGATCTCGTGGCCGAGATTCGCGGCGAGACGCCCCAGCGACGCGAGCCGCTCGTGCTGCGCGCGCGCCCGTGCCGACTGCTCGCGGGCTGCGAGATCGCAGAGCATGCTGAGCGTCGCCTCCGCGCCTCCGAAGAGGATGCGGTAACGACGCACCTCGACCGGAACCACCGCTCCGCGGCGCGTACGCAGGAGCGCCGAGACCGGCTCGTCGGTCGCGCTTTCGGACGGCGCGCCCGACGGGTCCCCCTCTACGGTCTCGAGCCAGGAGGAGACCCTCCCCGCGCGCGGATCCTCCGATGCGTCGGAGCCGAGCAGCCGTGAGAAGGCGGTGTTGAACCACAGCACGAGGTCGTCGCGATGCACGACGGTCGGGGTCGCAGACGCCTCGGCCAGCGTTCGGAAAGTCTCGACCGAGCGCTCGATCTCTTGCTGCGTGCGTGCGAGCTCGCCGAGCGCTTCACGCGGTGTGCGCGCTCTGCCGCGCCGCATCGCTCCGGCGTCTCCAACCGCAGTCGTGGACATGAACCCCCCGGCTTCGCGCAGGACGGACCCTGTACGCCGATCCAAGGGGGTGCGCATTGTCTACCACGGCCGGAAGCCGAGATCCACATCCGTGTCACACACGGCTGCGTCGGCGCACCGGCTCCGGGGCGACCCGTGGCCGGATCACACCAGCCGGCTCGCGTGTCCCTTCCAGTAACGGTCGCGTAGCAGGCGCTTGGCCATCTTCCCGGTCTCGGTCCGGGGCAGCGCGTCGACGAAGTCGATCGTGTGCGGGCACTTGTAATGCGCAATCCCGGCACGACAGAACGCGATCAGCTCGCGCTCGAGCTCGGGACCGGCCGGAATGCCCGGGGCGGGCACGACGACGGCCTTCACCTCCTCGCCCATCTCCTCGTTCGGCACGCCGATCACCGCGACGTCGTGGACCTTGGGGTGCATGACGAGGTGGCTCTCGGTCTCCTGCGGGTAGATGTTGACGCCCCCCGAGATGATCATGTTCGACTGCCGATCGGTGAGGTAGAGGAAACCCTCCTCGTCGAGATAGCCGATGTCGCCGATCGTGAAGAGATCGCCACGGTAGGTCTTCGCGGTCTTCTCGTCGTCCTTGTGATACTTGAAGCGCGCACCCGGCTCGGGCGGCGCTTCGAAGTAGATCGCCCCCTCGCGGCGCGGCTCCTCGATCTCACGACCCTCCTCGTCGAGGACGTGGATGCGGCCGTTCGTCCAGTGCCGGCCCACCGAGCCCTTGTGCGCGAGCCAATCCTTCGCGCGAATCAGCGTCCCGCCCCCCTCGGTGCCTCCGTAGTACTCGACGATCGCGTCTCCCCACCACGCGATCATCGCCTCCTTGAGCGGAACCGGGCACGGCGCTGCGGCGTGGATCGCGACGCGCAGGCTCGAGACGTCGTAGCGCCGCCGCACCTCCTCGGGAAGCTGCAGCAGGCGACGGAAATGCGTCGGCACCCACTGCGAGGCGGTGATGCGGTAGTCCTGGATCATTCGCAGCGCGTCCTCGGGATCGAAGCGGCGCATCACGAACGACGTCGATCCAAGGCGCATCTGCGCCGAAGTGAAGAGCAGCGGCGCCGCGTGGTAGAGCGGCGCCGGCGTGAGGTAACGATCGTCCTCGGTGATCCCGAAGAGCTGGAGCAGCCCCGTACTGAGCAGGGCCACCAGCGTGTCTCCGGCCGGCCGGCCTGTGAGCGGGCGTCGAACTCCCTTCGGACGACCGGTGGTGCCCGACGAGTAGAGCATGACCGAGCCCTCGCGCTGGTCGTCGAGACCAAGGTCCTCGGGCGCGCCCGCAATGACATCTTCGAGCGGCACGAAGCCGGGAATCTCGCCGCCGACCGACAGCCTGGCCGCGAGCCGCGGCGCGGCTCGCGCCGCATCGCCTGCGACGTCGGCGAAGCGTGCGTGCGCGACGATCACCTTCGCATCCGAGTTGTCGACGATGTATGCGACTTCGTCGCGCTGCAGGTGCCAGTTGACCGGCGTGAAGAAGAGCCCGGTCCGATGGCAGGCCCAGTACAGATCGTAGAAGACGTCGTCGTTGGCGACGTACGCGGCGAGGCAGTCGCCCGGCGCGAGCCCGAGCCGCCGAAGCGCGTGGGCCAGACGTCGCGAACGTCGCTCGAGCTCGCCGTAGGTGAGGCAAAGCTCGCCGTGTCCGTAGACGACCGCCAGGCGGTCGGGATGTTGGTCGGCAATCGTGGCCACGGTCGTCAAGCGACGAACCTCCTCTCGCGCGACGTTCGGGCGCGGCTATGCTCGCGCTGGAGAATGCCACAGAGAGGGCGAGTCCTGTCTCCGATCCGTTCCCGAGTCGTCGCGACGGGCGACGCGCGCCGCTCCGGCGCACCGCGGCGGGTCGCCGCGTGACGCAGAGCCCGCTCGCCGGACAGCCGGCGCCGCGCAGCCTGCTGGTCAACGTGCCGCGGCTCGTGACCGCCTACTACGCCGGGCGGCCCGACCCTGCCGTCGCCGAGCAGCGCGTCTCGTTCGGCACCTCGGGCCACCGCGGGTCGTCGCTGCGCGACGCCTTCAACGAGGCGCACATCCTCGCCGTCACGCAGGCGATCTGCGAATACCGCCGG